>JAJEIA010000148.1 GCA_022823505.1 Dehalococcoidia bacterium | reverse complement strand
GTCCAGCAAGATTGCCTCAACCATCTGGGTGATGGCCGCGGAAGGCGCGTAGAAGGCCGATCCCTGTTTCAGCAGGGCCACGATCTCTCCGCCACCGTCGCGGGTCCGCTGCACGATGGAGTCGATGCGGTCCTGCGACAGCAGTTCGGTCAGTGGGATGCAGCCCACGGTGGTGTAGCGCACCAGCGGGACCATATCGTCGCCGTGTCCGCCCAGCACCATGGCCTGAACATCGTCCACGGACACCTCGAGTTCCTGGGCGATGAACGTGCGATAACGCGCTGTGTCGAGGACGCCGGCCATTCCGAACACGCGGTTGCGCGGGAAACCGGCGGTCTGGAAAACGTTCTGCACCATGGCATCCAGGGGATTGGTCACCGCCAGAATGATGCAGTCAGGGGAGTGCTTGACCACTTCCTCGGTGACGGCGGACGTGATGCGCATGTTGGTGAGCAGCAGGTCGTCACGACTCATGCCCGGCCGGCGGGCGATGCCGGCAGTGATTACCACGACGTCAGAGCCGGCGGTCTCCTCGTACCCGTTGGAACCGGTGATCAGGGCGTCGGTGCCGATTACCGGGCCGGACTCGAGCATATCGAGGCCCTTGCCCTGGGGCAGATCCTCAACTACGTCAACCAGAACCACGTCGGCGTAGCCGAGCTGATGGATCCGCTGGGCGGTCGTGGCGCCGACGTTGCCGGCGCCGACGACGGTTACTTTGCTTCGCATTTGGTGAGTGGTCCTCCAATCAATGTTCGGGACGCTAAATTGCGTCAATGATCGCGTTCAAGGTGGGGCTGGGCCGCATGGCATTGGCCGACATGTCATTGTCGGGGCGGTAGTAACCGCCGATTTCCATGGGCTGGCCCTGACAGTCGATCAACTCCTGGATGATTTGGTCCTCATTCTCGGTCATCTGGCGGGCCACGTCGGTGAACAGGGCCTTCAGCTCAGGGTTCTTGTCCTGCTTGGCCAGCGCCTGCGCCCAGTAGAGGCCGAGGTAGAAGTGGCTGCCCCGCGTGTCCAGTTCGTTCACCCGACGCGAGGGATTCCTCTGGTGCTCCAAATGCTCCCCAATCGCCTGGTCCAGCGTCTCCGCCAGGAGCCGAGCGCCGTCGTTGTCATACACCTCGCCGAAGTGCTCGAAGGAGGCGACGAGGGCGCAAAACTCTCCAAGCGAATCCCACCGCAGGTGTCCTTCTTCAAGGAACTGCTGAACGTGCCTGGGCGCGGAGCCGCCGGCGCCCGTCTCGAACAGGCCGCCACCGTTCAGCAGGGGCACCACGGACAGCATCTTGGCGCTGGTCCCCAACTCTAGGATCGGAAACAGGTCGGTCAGGTAGTCGCGCAACACGTTGCCGGTAACCGCGATGGTGTCCTGGCCGGCCCTGCTGCGGACCAGGGTGGCATTCATGGCATCGAGCGGAGCCATGGTGCTGATGTCCAACCCGGAAGTGTCATGATTGGGGAGGTACTGGTTCACCTTCTTGATCAGTTCAGCGTCGTGGGCACGGTTCTGGTCCAGCCAGAAGATGGCGGCCTGACCGGTGAGCCTGGCGCGGGTTACTCCGAGGCGGACCCAGTCCTGGATCGGCGCGTCCTTCGTCTGGCACATGCGGAAAATGTCGTCGGCTTCGACGCTCTGTTCCATGAGAGTCGCGCCGTTGGCGTCCACCACACGGATCGTCCCGTTGCCCGGAGCCTTGAAGGTCTTGTCGTGGGAACCATACTCTTCGGCCGCCTGGGCCATGAGACCGACGTTGGCGACGCTGCCGAGCGTTGCCGGGTTGAGGGCTCCGTGCTGCTGGCAGTCTTCGACAACAGCCTGATATATGGTGGCGTATGAGCGGTCGGGAATGAGGGCCACGGTGTCGTGCAGTTCGTTGTCGGGACCCCAGGTGCGGCCGCCGTCGCGGATGACCACCGGCATGGACGCGTCGATGATCGTGTCGCTGGAGACGTGCAGGTTGGTGATGCCCCGATAGGAGTTCACCATCATCAGATCCGGGCGCTTGTCGTAGCACGCCTGGATGTCGGCTTCGATTTCCGCGCGCTTGTCTTCCGGCAAGTCCTGGATCTTGGTCAGCAGTTCGGCGACGCCATTGTCGGGGTCCACCGCCACCTGGGCCAAGGCATCGCCGTGTTTATCGAAAACGTCCTTGAAGAATTCGGACACCAGATGTCCGAAGATGATGGGGTCGGACACGCGCATCATGGTAGTCTTGACGTGCAGGCCCAGCAGAACGTCGTCGGCTTTGGCCTTATCCATCTCGTCGGCGTAAAACTGGCGCAGGGCCCTGGCATTCATGACGGCGCAGTCGAGTATCTCGCCAGCCTGGATGGGGATGCCCGATTTGAGCTCGGTCACGCTCCCGTCGTTGCCCGCGAATACGATGGATACCGATCCAGCCTCCGTGGTGGTCACCGCCACCTCGCTGCTGAAAAAGTCTCCGTCGTCCATGTGGCCGACGCGGGTCTTGGAGACCTCGGGCCAGTCCTGCATCATCCGGTGGGGATTGCGCTGGCCGTGCTCTTTGACCGCGTTGGAAGAGCGGCGGTCGGAGTTACCTTCGCGGATGACCGGATTGACCGCGCTGCCGACAACGCGGGAGTAACGCGCCAGAACCTCGCGCTCTTCGTCGTTAGCGGGTTGGTCAGGGTAGTCGGGGATGTCATATCCCTTGGCCTGCAACTCGGCGATCGCCCCCTTCATCTGGGGAATGGATGCGCTGATGTTGGGCAGCTTGATCAGGTTCGCCGAGGGCTCCAGGCACAGCTCGCCGCACATCCGCAGGTAGTCGGGGATCCTTTGCTCGTCGGTCAGATTGTCCGGGAAATTGGCAATTATCCGTCCCGACAGCGAGATGTCCCAAGTTTCCAGTTCGATCCCCGAACTCTTGGTGAACGCCTGCAGAATGGGAAGCAGTGAGTGTGTTGCCAGGTACGGCGCCTCATCGGTTTCGGTGTAAATGATCTTGGCGGCTTCTGCCATGATCTCCTCCTTAGCAAGTAAAATTCACGGGCCGCTACGGTTGCCAAGGACGGTTGGACTACAGGCCCGAACGGAATAACCGGATGCTCACCACCCGGCACAGGCTAAACCGCAGAAATTATACACACGAATACTGCTGAATGGTACCCGACTCCCGATTGGCGCACCCGGTCGGCGTGGACACGGTGTGATACATTGCGGCGGGAACTGATCGCCAGACTCGAAACCATATGATCGATTCCGGACAACCGGTAGTACGCCTGCCGCTCCTGAATAAGCTGCTGTTTTCAGCGGACCATGTCGGCTGGCAGGCCATCGGGTATTTCAGGCAGGGATGGGTCCTGTTCTTCCTGGCGCCCCCGCCCGGTGAGGGAATCAACCGGGTTCCCGACCCGGACATCACGCTGCTGGGATACGAAATCAGCGCCAGGGTTTTGGCCGGGTTCCTGATTTTTTCGGGTCGCTTCGTCGACGCGTTCACCGATCCGCTGATCGGATGGTGGAGCGACCGCACCCGCAGCCGCTGGGGCAGGCGAATCCCGTTCATCCTGTTCAGCACACCGTTTTACGCGGGATTCGGCGCGCTCATCTGGTTCCTGCCCCACGAGGGGAGCAGTTGGTGGAACGTTGTTTACTTCGTGATCATGCTGGAGCTGTTCTTCACCGCGGCCACCATGTCCAGCGGCGCGCTGGAGGCTCTGGTGCCGGAACTCACCCGTACCGCGCGGGACCGGATGCACGTGGTGAGCTTCATCTTCCTGTTTGCCGTGGGCGGCGCCGGACTGGGTCTGGTGATGGGCGGGTTCATCAAGGACGCGTTCGGTTTCCATGTAGCCGGCACGCTGTTCGCCGTCGCGGCGGTGGTTTTCCGGTACATTTCCCTGTCGGCCGTCTGGCGCTATGCCCTCCGGGATGTTGCTCCGGCGCGGGAGCCCTTCTTCGAGGGAGTTAAGGATACGCTGCGGAACTCCCAGTTCGTCGCATTCCTGCCGACGTTCGTCATGTTCACCACGGGGGTCGGAGTCCTGCAGGGCTGGATCCCCTTCTTCGCGGTCGGCGTATTGCTGCAGGAGAAAGAGGGCGTCGCGTCCAGCTGGCTGTCAACCGGTGTGATCGGTGGCGCGGTCGTGTTCGGCCTGGTGATCTGGTTGCTATTTTCGAAAGGGCTGGTGAGCAAGCGTCGGATTTACGGCGTCTGCTTGGTGGCATGCGGGCTGATCTTCCCGCTCCTGAGCCTCGTGGGGGTGGTCTCCGACCGCCATCTGCTGTTGCAGGGGCTGGTCCTGGTATTCGTCGCCGGAATGCCCATGGCGGCGGTGTTCCTGCTGCCCAAGGGACTGACCGCCGACATCGCAGATTACGACGCGATTCTGCGCGACGAGCGGCGCGAGGCAATGTTCTACTCGACGCAGAATTTCTTCGAGAAGGTCACCTACGCGCTGCCACCGCTGTTCCTGAGCCTGATCCTTCAGCTCGGCGATTCGCCGGAAAACCCGCTGGGCATCCAGATGGCTCCGGTGATGGCCGGAGTGCTGGTGCTGCTGGGGTTCTCGTTGTGGCCGCGTTATCGCCTGCCCGACACAGTGAACCGGGAGACGGTAACCGAAGCGGGACTGATGCCGCAGCGAGCCTGAGGGGCCCAGAAATTCAGCCCGCCAGCTGGGCGGCCAGCGCCGCCGGGTCCGTAACCGGCAACTGGCAGGCGTAATTTTCGCACACGTAAGCGGTGGGCAATCCGTCCTGCATGTCACGCTGCTCCAGCAGGGGCGAGTCCTTCAGCGGAGGATTTGCGGGATCCGACACGCCCACCAGCACGCGGTTGGGCATGAAACGTTGGCTCACCTCGTTCAGCAAGGCACCGGTGGCCGAATCGCTCGCCATGCCGACGATCACGATCTCCCGGGGCAGGGACACGTAGAAGTCCAGAGCGCCCAGCCAGTGGCCGGTGGCGGCAGGGGCGCGGCCGAGGAGCTGCTGCATGGCCCGCAACGGGGTGGCTCCCCGGGAGGAAAAATCGTCGTTACCGGTGACCACCCCCAAACGTAGCAGCACGTCGGACGCGACCGAGCCGCCGCAGGGTTGAGCATTGTCGAACACGTCGCGGGGGCGGATAACGAGTTCCTCGTGGTCCTTTCCGGTGTCATAGAAGCCGCCGACGGTGTCGTCCCAGAAAAGGTCGACCATTTGACCGGCCAGGCTGACGGCCTCCTGCACCCAGCGGGGCTCCAGGGTGGCCTCGTGGAGCGCGAGCAATCCATCGGCGAGGCAGGCGTAGTCCTCCAGGTAGCCGTTCAGCTTGGCCTCGCCGTTGCGCCAGGTGCGGAGCAGGCGACGGTTGTCGTCGCGCATGGCCGCCAGCAGGAAGTCCGCGTTGCGGCGGGCGGCGTCGAGGTAGTCCGCGCGTCCCAGCGCGGCGCCGGCCTCGGCGAAGGCACGCAGCATCAACCCGTTCCAGGAGGTGAGCACCTTGTCATCGAGGAGTGGGTGAACGCGCTGCTCGCGCACGTCGAGGAGGATGGCACGGGCACGCTGGACGGCTGCGGAAAGATCGTCTTCACCCACGCTGCGCTGACCAACGAACTGCTCAGGAGGGACCGGAACGTTCAGGATGTTTGCACCTTCGAAATTGCCGCGCTCGGTGACGCCGTAGTAGGCCATGACCAGGTCGGCATCATCGCCGAGGAGAGGACGCAATTCGTCGGGTGTCCAGACGAAGAACTTGCCCTCGACGCCCTCGCTGTCGGCGTCCTGGGCCGAGTAGAAACCGCCTGCCGGGTCGTTCATCTCGCGGAGCAGGTAATCGAGGGTTTCTTCCGTGACCCGCCGGTACAGAGGCTTGCCGGTGACCTGCCAGGCGTGGAGGTAAAGGCGAGCCAACAGCGCGTTGTCGTAGAGCATCTTTTCGAAATGCGGAACCAGCCAATAAGCGTCGGTGGAGTAGCGATGGAATCCGCCGCCGACCTGGTCGTACATGCCGCCGTAAGCCATTTTCTGCAGGGTCAATTCGACCATCTCAAGCGCGCGGGCGTTGAACCCGTGCCGGTTGTAACGCAGCAGGAACTCCGGGGTCATGGGCTGGGGAAACTTGGGGGCGCTGCCAAAGCCGCCGTTCAGGTGATCGAACTGAGTGGCAAGTTGGGAGTAGGCGTTGTGCATCACCTCGGTGGTGAGGGGTGTGAAGCCGCGGGGCATCTGGCCAGTGCGGCCCATCTGCTCCGCCAACTGGCGAGTGACGCGTTCGATCTCGCCCTTGTTGGTGTGGTAGGCCTGGCTGGCGGCGGCGAGCAGTCGAGGGAAGCCGGGCATACCGCCGCGGTCCTCGGGCGGGAAATAGGTGCCGCCGTAGTAGGGACGGCCCTCGGGGGTGAGGAAAACGGTCATGGGCCAGCCGCCGCTGCCGGTCATCATCTGGACGGCTTCCATATAGACCGCGTCCAGGTCGGGTCGCTCCTCGCGGTCAACCTTGATGTTGATGAAATTGTCGTTCATCAAGACCGCGATGTCCTCGTTCTCAAAGGACTCCCGCTCCATGACGTGGCACCAGTGGCAGGCGGAATAGCCGATGCTGAGCAGGATGGGACGATCCTCGTCGCGGGCGCGGGATAGAGCTTCCTCTCCCCAGGCGTACCAGTCCACGGGGTTGTGGGCGTGCTGGAGGAGGTAAGGACTGGTCTCGTTGATGAGGCGATTTGCCATCAGACTATGCTCCTGGGCGCGGACGCGATCGATTAGTGCAGGGACCTGGTGATCCAGCGCAAAACGCGGGGGCGACGGGATTCGGTCGGGCGGTTGGCGGATAACGTAACACCATTGCCCGGGGGATGCCAGCCGGCCGAGTCATTCTGGACGCGAGCAAGGCGTTCCGCAAATTTGTGGCCCGAGACAGGGGAATGGTCGGCCCAGTCAGTGAAACCGCGCGATCGACGTACAGTAGGGCCTCGCGATGGGGATCGGCGCGTCGAACACCGGGCGGCAAAAGCGCGTCAACAAACGATTCTCAATCGGGTGTTTCTGGCGCTTCACCGGCCGAACTTGAAGGATCAACACCCGTTTTTCGGGGTGTCGACATTACCGCCGGGCCGAGTCCGAACTTGCCGGCAGGGGCCCCGTCGGAAACCCAGGTTCGGACTCAGGGCCCGAAGCGAGACGCGACCAGCGTCGGCCCCTAGAAACCGCAGCGCGAGGCTATGCCTCGAGCCAACCCGAAGATCGCCGCGATATGCGGCGTGAAAATCAACGGCTGCCCGGCGTGCCCCGGGCAGATTCGGTGCGCCGGTCTGATCAGGCGTCGGCGTCGTCCAGGGACGCCGCGACCTTGCCGCGCAACTCCTCAAAGTCCACCGGTTTCACGACGAAGTCCTGCGCTCCGCTCTTCTCGGCCCGCTGCAGGTTGGCCTGATCGCCATACGCTGACATCACCATCGAGGGCAGGTCTGGCCACTGGTCTCCCAGGGCATCCAGAAGCTCCCAGCCGTTCATCTCGGGCATGTTCAGATCGGTGATCACCAGCCGGATGTCGGGGTGCTCCTCCAGCACGTCCAGCGCCTGTCGTCCCGAGAGCGCGAACAGAAACTCGTACATGCCGGCCCGCACCTCGCGACGCATGCGCTGGCGGAACATCGGCTCGACATCGGGCTCATCGTCCACCACCAACACTTTGCGGACCGTCAAATCATTGCTCATCAGTCAAGACCTCCCTGCGGACGGTACCATGTTACACCACCTTCGCCGGAAACACGCACGGGGATCCCAGTCACGGATGAGCAACTCGCAAGCGCCCTGCGCCACGTCCAGGGCAATTTACCAGACTTCCAGTGATACGCTGTCGGCGAAAAATTCGAGGTTTGCCAGGAGAGCTCTGCATAATGAAGATTATCGGCGCGATAGTCGCCTTAGTTTTGGTCGCCGCAATCATAGCGTCCATCGGGATGTGGCGCGGATTGATACCAGTTCCCAGCGTGTTGCTGCCGTTCCTGGTCGGCGGTGGGGAACCCGAAAATACGGCCCGTTATTTTCCGCCCGATACGCTCGCCTATTCCTGGGCAACACTGGTTCCGGCGGGAGGGCAACTGCAGGATTTGCAGAACATCTGGGAGCGTCTCGACGACTCACGGGCCTTCCGAGACCTGGTGGACACCGTGCAGGAGGAGTTTGAAGAAGAGACCGGCATTGACTTCGAGACCGGGGTGATGTCGTGGATCGGCCCGGAGTTTGCCGTGGGGCTGTTGGAAGCCGACTGGGGACGCGAGGAATTGGTGGCGGCGGGCATGGTCGGCGTACGTGACGAGGACGCGGCCGAGGAGTTTTTCAGGAACTGGCTTGAATACATGGCAGACGAACACCATACCGAGTTCGACGATGAAACCTACGCAGGCTTTGACATCGTCGTATCGGACGACGGCCAGCAGGCCTACGCTCTGACCGGCGACTGGCTGGTGTTTGCCACCGACGAGCGAGGGCTTGAGGATATCCTGGCGCGCCTGGCTGGCGATAAAGAGGACTCACTGGCGGCTAACGAACACTTCGTGGAGGCACGTTCACAGCTATCGGAGCGCCGGTTTGCATCCGCGTACTTCTCGCCGGTCGAGGCTCGTGACCTTCTGGCGGACATCGCGGACGAGGCGTTCGGGTCCGGCGCATCGGCACGGCCGGAGTGGGAGTCTGTCGAGTGGATCGCAGCCTCCGCGGGCGTCGTAGAGGCGGGCGTTGTTCTGGAATTGGCCTCTCCGGTCGGGATCGACCAACCGCTCCAAGTGTCTGATCTCGATGACCCTTCGAGGCTCCTGAGCCCTGACACCCTGGGGTTCGTAGCCATGACGTTTGATCCCAACGTTGATCATTGGCGGGGCGCCTTGCGCAAGTACGAAATAGGCGAGTTTCTGTCTCCGGATCAGATCGACGAGCTCAGCGAGACGGTCGGCTCCTTTGTACAATCTGGTGGGTCGCTCGGTAGGGTAAGGCTGGATGAGGACGACGGCCTCGACGTGTTGCTGGACCTGGGACTGACCGCCTCAGCGACCATTACGGGCATCGACCTGGAGGATGACCTGTTTGACCACCTGGGCGGTGAGCTGATCGTTGCCGTCGGGGAAGTGAATTTCGATTCCGAGACCGACAGCATGGATGGCGACGCGGTCGACGCCGTGGTGATGGTTTCCTACGCAGACGGACGCAAAGATCAACTGGCCCGCACGATCGACGATGCCGTGGACCGGTTCGCCGGGTTGGCTGGCCTGGAAACTGACGCTCGGGACGTGGGCGCCGATGACGACGCGGTTGTTTTCGATCTGAGCGCACTGATGGACGGTGAAAGCGGCTACCAGCCCGGGTACGTGTTGCACGAGCGATACTGGACCATAGGCAGCACCGACCATTCGCTGGAAGGGGTCGTAGGGCGTCAGAACGGCGATCCCCATGCGCTGTCGGCGAACGAGGACTACCAGCGCGCGTTGGGATTGCTGCCCGAAAAGCGTCAATTCCTGGGATACGTCGATCTGCACGACATCATCCGGCAAATGGAGCCCGACGATCTGGGCATGAGCCGCGACCAGCACCGGGTACTTGAGGACAGCATCGGCGTGATCGCCGTGAGTTCATACAGTCCACACTGCGCGGAAACTTCCCGGGCCTACGAATGCGAAATACCGGACGGCGCGGATGTCTCACGCTACACGGTGGCGCTGACCCTGTTTCCGGAGTAGGAGCGCGTGGCAGCTCTCGGCCCCCTCCCACAGTGCCAGAAAACGCCGAAGCCGGCGCGCTGATCACTTCCGCGCTTCGTGCCCCGGCCCTACCGCGGGTCTTCGAACGGCGGCTGGCGGAAATGCGTGTGAAAAAGACCCTGAACCCGGCCGCGCTAACCGGCTCGTGCAACGCCAGGCCTCGGGTGAAGCAGATTTTCGACCCCGCCCGGTTGCCGGCTTGGCAGCGCAAGCGGCAACGGCGTGCCGGGTTGACGGCGCCGGTCATGTCGTCGGAAGCGGCGACATAACCCGGCCGCCGGGTCCATTCATTCAGGGTTCGGCGGCGCGGCGGGCAGCTATTGCCGGACGATCCTTCGCTCGTCAAGATGAGCTTTGGACAGATCCCCTATAACCTGAACGCAGCGTTTCGGCTAGAATGCGGCCACGAGACCATGCTCGATTGTACGACAACGGGAGCAATATCATGAGAAACGGATTCAAAGTCTACGATTCGGATACGCACGTTACCGCGTCCGCGGAGGATCTGGAACTCTACCTGGCTTCCTCCATCAAGGAGTTGGTGCCGGAGTTGGGGGCGTTCAAGACCCCGGTCAGGCGGACCTCTGCGGGATCCGTGCTGGAGCCTCCGTATCCTCACCGCTTCAGCCTCGGCAGTTCCGGAGGCGGATGGGGCTCGGACGCCCCCCGGACCCTCGGTGAAGCGGCTCCCCAAGCCAACACGGACCGACGGCCCCAGAAGTTCATGGGTTCCAAGCTGCCCTCTGCCGACGGCGAATGGGTCGCCGCCAGCCGGCTGAAGGACATGGACGAGGAGGGCGTGGACGTCCAGCTGATGGTGCCGGGAGTGCCGCGCGGTCACGCGGATGCCAGGGTGGATGCCGAGTTCATGCGAGCGAACCATCGGTTCCTGAACGACTTCTGCGGCACGTCACCCCATCGCCTCAAGGCCTTGCTGACCCTGGACGCCAGGTTCATCGAGGACTCGGTGCAGGAGATCAAGACCTGGGGCAAGACAACGTGGGCCGTGGGGATCTGGCTGAACCTGCCCCTGGACTTTCCGCTGGATCATCCGTCGCTGGAACCGGTGTGGGCCGCCGTCGAGGAAGAGGGGCTCTGCGTCGTCCACCACTCCTTCTCGGGCGGGTATCCCGGGTACCGGGACCTCTGGCAGAGTCCGTTCCTGGGGCGCACCGCGTCCCACCCGTGGGGAGCCATGCGCGCCGTGGCCTCGTTCATGGGAGCCGGAATCATGGACCGCTACCCCTCTATTCGGTTCTCCATCCTGGAATCGGGGTTCGGCTGGCTGCCCTTCTGGAGCGCCCGGATGCAGGATCAGATGGAATACATGGGCTACGTTCCCGAGTTGAAGCACGCCATCACCGATTACATGACCGGCGGCAGGTTCTTTGCGTCCATCGTGCTGCACGAGGGTCCGGAGATGGTCAACATGGTGTCCAACATGATGGGCAGCCACCTGCTGATGTACAGCTCCGACTACCCCCACCCGGAGACTCGGTTCCCCGGCTCGGTTGACCTGGTGCTGAACTGGGAAGCCCTGGACAAGGACCTGCTGCCGAGCATCATGTGGGACAACGCCGTGAAGTGCTTCGGAGAGCCGTAGGCACCTTTCTCCGGTTGGCCACCGGAGCGTGCCGCGGAGCTACACTCGCAGTTGTCGCAGAGTCGGCCGCCAGACACCCAGCACCAACGCGACGGTGAGATAGATGGCGGCTCCGCCGGAGAAGGCGGCGATCCAGCTGAAGTGCTCGGCCACCAGCGTCATGGGATAGGAGCCGATGAACATGAGCGCGGCGGACACGTACCACACGCTCATCACCCGGCCTTGGAACTCCGAGGGCACGGATAGCTGCAGCACCGTGGTTCCCATCGGCACGATGCTGCCCATCCCCACCAGGAACAGGATCGCCCAGGTGATCCAGAACCAGTTGGACCAGGGCAGGAAGAAGAGCGCCACGCCGAACAGGAAGATGCAGGCCAGCAGTAGCCGATTCTTGTGGGATGAGTTGCCCAGCGACGCCATGATGACGGTGCCGGTCAGGGAGCCGATGCCCGCCCCGGTCATCAGCAGCCCGGCCCCGCCGGCGCCGGTGTCCAACACCATCTTGGCGAAGGCGGGCAGCAACTGGGCGTAGGGCATGGCGAAGAATCCGAAGGCGAGCCCGATGCCGATAACGGTGAACGTCACCGGGTTCGACCAGCAATAGCGCAGACCGCCCCACAGCTCGGACAGTATGTTGGACCGATCTTCCCGGGGTTGCAGCGGCACGCGCCGGACCATGAGCAGGGTCACCGTGCCGACGCAGAAGAAGGCGGTGGCCACGTACAGCGACGGGGTGATACCGACCAGGTCGATCACCGCGCCGGCCAGCGCCGGGCCCAGGATGCGCCCGGAGTTCATCACCGCCGAGTTCAGCACGACGGCGTTCATCAGGTCGTCGCGGTCCACCAGATCGCGGACGATGGCCAGGCGGGCCGGGGTGTTGATGGCCTGGAGGGTTCCCAGGACGAACGCCGCAGCGTAGATGTGCCACAGGGCAACCAGCCCGGCGGCGTCCAGCAGGGCCAGCCCCAGCATCAGCAACGCCACCGAGGCCTGGGTCAGCATGAGCAGTCCGCGCCGGTCGAAGCGGTCGGCGAAGGTGCCCCCGAACAGCACGAACCCCAGAGTGGGCAGCCCGTACAGGAAGATCATGAAGCCCATGCGGGAGGCGGAGTTGGTCAACTCCAGCACCAGCCAGCCCAGGATCAGGAACTGCATTCCCCGGGCCAGCGCCTGGGCGTTGGCCCCAATCCAGAACCAGCGGTAATCGCGGTGCCGCAGCGCGCGAAAAGTCTGGAGCCTGCGGCCAACGGCCAGTATCTGGGCCAACTATTTCACCGGGTTTTGAGGTGTACAAGCGTTACGGATTTGCGATTGGATGCCGTTACGGGTCGGCAAACATGCGCTGAGGGACGCATTGTACATCGCGCGGTGGGAGGAGGCGGGGGCGAAGAAGCGCAAGGAGAAAGTTGGTTGCGCTCCGTTGCTACCGAAAGACGGGTTTCTTGCGCGAGCAGGCCGTTCGCCGACTTAGCAGGCCTAACCGCCCGGACGGTGAACGCCTAATGGCAGCTTGCACGGTGGGTGGCTGACAGGCGCGCATCTTCATGTTGATTGTTTCGTCCGACGATTCAGAATGCGCATGCGAATGCCACGAAAGCGCCAGCTGAACAGCGGACGGCCCAAGAGTAGGCACATCGGCAACTCTGTCAGGCGCTGGTACTGATAAAACTGAAATTGTTGGAAGCGATGTCGTCGAGAATTATTGCTCCGACGCACGGGCTTATGGGCGACAGCGCGGCACTCGACGGTGTCCCCGTGGGCCAACGTTGATTCCGGAGGCTGGTGCAATCAACGGCGCAAAAAAAATGCCTGCGATGCTGTGCGTGGATGACGTCACCGCAATTTCAGCCACTTGATTGCTTTCAGACTGTCAAACCTATACTTGGCTTGTTGGTATGACATCGTTTCAGTGGGCCAACGCCCGTCAGGTACTTCCACAAATTGCACCTCCCCATCGTTTTCGACAGCAAGCAATCCGGATTGGTTGTACCAATCCAAGGCATCGTATCTGTCCTTCCTTTGGTCGTGTGACAAGTGCACGGTCCGGCTCTCTAATGCAATACCAACTTGCTTCATCATATGGTTGTACTGTGCAGCCCGCAGAACGTCTGCGCGCATCGTGGCACCCATCCCGGGGTGGAACACATCCTCGGCGCTCATAACTCGCTTTTGCCCGTTGGTCAATAGGCTTCGAAGGTATTTCACGTCTTGGTGTTTGGCCCAGAATTGTTGGCTGTAATTGGCAATCCCCAAAATTGCCGTAGCAGCCAATGCCGCGATTAGACCGGCTACGGCGCTCTGAAAAAGGGTTCCCATTCATCCTCCCGAGTTATCTGGGTTCGGTCTCTGGATTGTGCTTGACAACGTTTCCCTATTGCGGAAAATCATCTTCAACGAATCGCTGCTAAGTGTCCGCTAAGAGCCCTACGCTGCATGGCGATGCCGTTGGCAACATCATAAATCCCCACGGCGGGAAACCGTTGGTATCGAGATGGACAGAGCGCATGAGATTGGAGACCGACCCCTCCTTGCGTCGCAACCTCGGTCATTTGCCTGCTGCCAATATCGGGGAACAATGTCCCAGTTTGGAAAGTGCTGTGTTGTATTATCATCGCGCTAGGCCCATTTGACGATCACAAAGAGCCTCCAAATGACCGAAAGATCCGCGCAGCTGTGGACCGTGTATTCCCAGCGTGAGTGGGTCTGCTACAATCAACCGCCAGCATGCCGACCTACGCGCATCCAGCTCCATATCGATGATCGGATCACCCAAGAAACCCCTTTATCTCGCAGCGCTGCTGGCCGTGGCGTTGGCGGTGTTCGTGCTGTCGTGCGCGCCCGCTGCCAACGATGGGTCGGCGGAGATCGCCGGCATGGACATGGCGCCGGTGGACGAGACCAACGTCGATCTGAAGATCGGCGAGACGGCGCCGCCGTTTGCGATGATCCTGACCGATGGGTCGGAAGTGTCGTCGGCGAGCCTGGCCGAGAAGGGCCGGGCCTCGCACCTGTTCTGGTTCGCGACCTGGTGACCCGAGTGTCGCGCTGAGTTGCAGACGCTTGACCCCATCGCCAGCGAATACCCGGAGATCGACTTCTACGTCGTCGCCTACAACGAAACCGCCGCCGAGGTCGACGCGTATATCCAGGAGAAGGGTTACACCGACCTGATCGCCGCCCAGCCGGTGGGCTCCATGCTGGCGGACCTGGAGATCACGCGGCAGATGGCGATGATGGCGGTGAACGCCGAC
>JAJEIA010000132.1 GCA_022823505.1 Dehalococcoidia bacterium | reverse complement strand
CAGTTCCTCTACCGGGTGACCCAGACCAGAGTGGTGCATGAGGATGAACTGGCGCTGGAGATCGGAGGTGGCCCGGAGATACACCTGGTCTCCTGCGTTCCCCGCCTGGTGTACGACCATCGTCTGATAGTTGACGCTCAGCTGATCGGACGGAAGCTGACCAGCTAGGCCCTGCGCCGGAAGCAGCAAGAAACCCGCCCTCCGGATGCCTGACATTCCGGGAGCGGGTTTCACTTTTCCCGACCTGTTCGCCCTGGGCTGCGCTGCGATGGATTGCAGGCTTCTGCGCCGCCCGAAACAGCCCTAGCAGGAATCCTCGGTTGCGTCTCCGATGGCGCTGGTGATCTTCAGCCGCCGCAGTCTCCTGCCTGCCACTGACACGACCTCCACCCGCAGGTTGTCGCTGACCACCGCGTCGCCCACCTGTGGTATGCGGCCCAGATGGTGGTATACGTACCCTCCGATCGTGTCGTAGTCATCGCTTTCGATGTTCACTCCGAACATGTCCTCCACATCTTCGGTGCTCCGCCCCGCGTTGACGTAAACCGTGCCGTCTTCCTGGCGGGAAACTTCCGCCTCCCGCACTCGGGAGAACTCGTCCTCAATTTCTCCGACGATTTCCTCAAGCACGTCTTCCATGGTCACCAGGCCCTCGGTGCCGCCATATTCGTCGACGACGATCGCAATCTGCGTCCTTCGCTCCCGGAACTCCTCCAGCAGGGCATCAACCCGCTTGGTTTCCGGCACAATGAATGCCGGGCGCGTCAGTGTGCGTACATCGCGTTCTTCCTGGGGGTTGGCGATGGCAGCCAGCAGATCCCTGACGTACAGGATTCCCAGCACGTCGTCGATGGTCTCCACGTACACCGGCAATCGGCTGTGGCCGTGCTCTACGATCGTGGCCGCCGCGTCCTCCAACGACAGGTCAGCGTGAATGGCCACCATGTCCAGCCTCGGTACCATCACCTCTCGCACCGTGGTGTAATCCATCTCGATAATGGACCGGAGCATTTCCCTGTCCCTGTTGTCCAGGCCACTGAGCTCTGCTTCCGTTATTGCCGGCTCTTCAGAGGGTGTGGGCAGTCCTGAACCCGTTTCCGCAACGCCATTCCCGTTCTGGCCTTGAGGGGAGGTTGGTTCAATGCCGGCATTGGCCTCGGAATTGCGCCGCCGGGGAACGCCCTTCCGGCCTTTCCCTCCCAGCAAACGGTCAAGCCATCTGAGGGGAGTCATGACGCGAGCCTGCTCGAGTAGGAAAGATTGAAAGGGAAAATATCAAGGCGGCGCGGAATCAGAGTGGATGGAACCGGTGCCGTGCGCGACGCGCTCGGAAGGAGAAAGACGCCTGTTGGAAAAAGGGGACCTAAATCTGGAGGTACGCTATCTGTATCCAAACCTCAAATACTCCCGGACCTCGGGGCGGTCAGTGCGCCAGTCTGTAATCCGGTGCACCTCTGCATTGAGCACGGGCTATTCCAAGTTACGCCTTATAGTAGCAGGCACACCCACTGCCAGTCTAGCCGGGGGTATGTCCTTGGTCACTACGGCCCCTGCTCCCGTGATGGATCCTTCGCCTACTGTTACCGGCGCAACCAGCATGGTATCGCACCCGATGAAGGCGTCGTCCTCTACCACTGTGCGGTGCTTGTCCTTGCCGTCGTAGTTGCACGTGATCATGCCGGCCCCGATGTTCACCCGTTCGCCGATGGTAGCGTCCCCCGCGTAGCCGAAGTGCCCCATCACTGCGCCGGCCTTGAACCGGCTCTCCTTCACCTCGACGTAATTGCCGATGTGAACGCCCGATTCGAGGTACGCCCCCGGACGCAGGTGACTGAAGGGCCCGATATCCGTATGGTCTTCCATCACCGCCTCTTCCAGCGCCGAGGAAGTGACCCGGCAATTGTCTCCGATGGTCGAATCTCTTATCACTGAATTGGGCCCAATTTCGCAGTTCTCGCCAATAGAGGTCCTGCCCGATATCATCGTATTGGGCAATATGACCGAGTCCATCCCAATGGTGACATCGGCGTCGATATACACCGATGACGGATCGGTCATAGTGACCCCAGCCAGTAGCCACTGCTCACGAATGCGGTCCCGCATCACTGCTTCGGCGGTGGCCAATTGACTGCGGTTGTTGATTCCCAGCACCTCGTCCATTTCAGTCACCAGGGTAGCCAATACCATATCGCCGCCCCTGGAGCCCGTCCTGGCCAGATCGGTCAGGTAGATTTCACCGGATGGCCGGGGACTGATCTTTCTCAGGGACCGCTGTAGCCATTTGGTCTGGAAGCAATACACGCCTGCATTGACCAATGGGGCCTCATCCGCGCGGGTGCCCGCTGCGTCCGCCGCTTCAACGATTCGAGAGACCATCCCCTTGGATACGACAACCCGTCCCAGGTCGGGCGCTCCGTCGTTGGGAGCCGTCAGGAGTGACATCACCGCCCCGGTATCCACGTGCTCTTCCAGGAGAGTGGCGATGGACTCGGGCGTAACCAGCGCGGTGTCCGCGCCGATGACCAGCACATCGTCAACCCTGGCATTGAGCAGTTCCGTGCAGCTGGCGACTGCGCCACCCGTGCCGTTGGGACGCTCCTGGACCACATATTCGACTGAACCACCGAGCACCCCCTCGATGGCAACCCGGTTGTCAGGAGACACGACCACCACCACCCGCTCGGCGCCCGATGCCTTCAGCAACTCCACGGGGTAGCGCACCATCTCTTTGCCGCAGATGCTGTGCAGCGGCTTGGGGATGCGTGAGCGCATCCGTTTGCCTTCGCCCGCTGCCATTACAATGCCGGCCAGGTCCATGTTCGTACCCTCCCGCAGCCGGTCTCGCCTCCGGCCGTCGCGCTTCGATTATAACCCGCCGACTGCTCGATGCCTTTCCCGATCCGTTTGACACGCGGCAGTGCCAGCGGCACAATTGGACTGCTTTCGGGGCTATCCGCGCCCCCAGTAACCGCAATCGAAGGCTTCATTATGGAACGCAACGAAATTCCTTTCCTCAGCGCTACCGAACTGGCAGAATTGTACCGCTACTGCGACGTATCTCCGGTGGAGGCGACGGAAGCGTACCTGTCCCGCATCGAGCAGGTGGACCCGTCGCTAAACTCCTACATCACGGTCACTGCCGAGCAGGCCCGTACGGAGGCCCGCCAGGCCGAAAGTGAAATAGCCGCCGGCAACCTTCGCGGCCCTCTCCACGGCGTCCCCGTGGCCGTCAAGGACCAGTTCTGTACCGATGGCGTGCTGACCACCGGCGGCTCCGAGATACTTCGCGAGTACGTACCGGACTACGACGCCACGGTCATGCGCAAGCTTAAAGAGGCCGGCGCTGTGCTGCTTGGCAAGCTCAACATGAGCGAGTTCGCCATGGGCGACGCCTTCCATCACCCCTATGGCCGCCCCCGCAACCCGTGGGACCTGTCCCGCAACCCGGGCACTTCAAGCAGCGGCTCCGGCGCCGCCACCGCCGCCTTCCTCTGCGCCACGTCCCTCGGCGAGGACACCGCTGGTTCCATACGCGGCCCTGCGGCCTTCTGCGGCCTGGTCGGAATCCGCCCCACATGGGGCCTCGTCAGCCGCTACGGAATGCTAGCTTCCACCTGGTCGATGGACGCCGCCGGTCCGATCTCGCGCACCGTCCGGGATTGCGCCGTCACCCTCGGAGCCATCGCCGGGCATGACCCCAACGATTCCTACACCCGAAACGCGCCGGTGCCGGACTACCTGGACGGCATAGACGCCGGAGTCCAGGGCCTGCGCATCGGTGTCATCAGCGACCGCATCAACGCCGAGGGCGTCGAGCCCGACGTGCGCGACGCCGTCAACAGCGCGGTGGCCCACATGGGCGAGCTGGGCGCGACCGTCGAAGAGGTGTCCATTCCCCTGCTGGCCCAGTCGGCTGCCATATCCACGACGCTGATTTACACCGACGCCACGGCCGTACACCGGCAGGGCCTCCAGGACCATCCGGAGAAGTACGACCACAACAACCGGGTTCGGTTGCTCACCGGCGCGCTGATACCGGCCCAGGCTCACCACAAGGCCGCCCGCCTGCGCCAGGTCATCCGCAACCAGATACTCGAAGCCCTCCAACGCGTCGATGTGCTGGCCCTACCAACCTCGTCGGTGCAGCCCACGCCCATTCCCACCGAGGCAGGCATGGCGAAGAACGGCAAGCAGGACTTCCTGACCATGCTGGGCGGCAGGCGCACCTACACCACGCCGTCCAACCTGGCGAACGTGCCGGGTCTTTCCATAAACTGCGGTTTCACGTCCGACAACCTGCCCGTGGGTCTGCAGCTGGTGGGGCGCCCTTTCGACGAGGCCACCCTTTTCCGCGCCGCCTACGCTTACGAGCAGTCCACCGACTGGCACACCCGCCGCCCGCCGGTGTAGGCAGCGTGCGCCGACCGGCTGTCTGCCGTCGCCAAAACAAGAGGAAATGAGCGAGGAGCACTGATGCCCGATATCCACGAACTAACCGCCGTACAGTTGGCCCGACAGATTCGCGCCCGCGAGATCAGCGCCGTCGACGTAGCCGAGGCGCTGCTGGCGCGCACAGACTCGCTGGAATCATTGCAGGCCTGGGTTTACATCGACCGCGAGACCGTGCTGGCCGACGCCGAGCAGCGACAGCGGGAACTGGACTCGCTGCCCAACCCTGGCCCACTGCACGGCGTCCCCATCGGCGTCAAGGACATCTTCTACACCGCCGGCATCCCCACCACGGCCTGCTCCCGCGTCTACGCCGACTTCGTGCCCGACGAGGACGCCGCCGTGCTGACCAGGCTGAAGCAGGCGGGCGCCGTGATGATGGGCAAGACGGTCACCACCGAGTTTGCCTGTCTCGACCCTTCGCAGACGCTGAACCCGTGGAACCCGGCTCACACCCCCGGCGGCTCCAGCAGCGGTTCCGCCGTCTCCGTCGCCACCGGCATGTGTCCGGTCGCCCTCGGCTCCCAGACCGTCGGCTCAGTGCTGCGCCCGGCGTCATACAACGGCGTCGTCGGGCTCAAGCCGACCTACGGCCGCGTCAGCCGCCGTAACGTCGTTCCCGTAAGCTGGTCGCTGGATACCATGGGCTGGATGGCCCGCTCCGTCGAGGACGCCGCATTGATGTTGCAGATAACGGCCGGCCCAGACGCCGACGATCCCATCTGCGCCCGCTTCCCCGCTGGTGACTATCTGTCCGGCCTTGAGGACGGCGCGCCGCCCCGCATCAGCCTCATAACCTCCTTCTTCATGGAGGAGTCGGACGACGAGACCCAGCGGCACACCCGCGCCATGCTGAACCGGCTGGCTGAGGCTGGCGCGTCGGTCGAAGAGGTCAGGCTGCCCGACAGCTTCAGCACCGCCATCGAGGACCAGCTCATCATCATGCGCTGCGAGGCCGCCGCCTTCCATCGCCCGATGTACGAGACTCGCTCCGAGGAATATCGTCCCCTGCTGCGCCGCCTCATAGGCCGCGGGCTGGAGACCAGCGCCGTCGAGTACTCGGGCGCGCTGGAGCGGCGCTTGCAGTTCATCACGGACATGCAGGTCCTCGCCGAGAACGCTGACGTGCTGCTCACGCCGACCACTCCCACCCCGGCTCTAGCCGATCTGACCAACACCGGCAACACCCAGTTCCAAGGCCCGTGGACCTCCTGCGGCCTGCCCACCATCACCATTCCGTCCGGCCTCGCCGCGTCGGGACTGCCCATGGGCCTGCAGTTCATCGCCGCGCCCTTCCGCGAGGAACGCCTGCTGGCCGCAGCCCGCTGGTGCGAGCGTGTCCTGGACGTTCACCTG
>JAJEIA010000044.1 GCA_022823505.1 Dehalococcoidia bacterium | reverse complement strand
GTCCTGCGCAGCCCGCACGCCCACGCTCGGATCAAGTCCATCGACGCCTCAGCCGCCGAGGCGTTGCCCGGCGTACGCGCGGTGGTTACGGGCGCCGACCTCCCCATCGCCGCCAAGGACAACCCCCCAATGTCCGCCCGCGCGGCCAGCAACAACATCCTCGCCGCCGACAAGGCCCTGTTCCGCGGGCATCCCATTGCAGCCGTGGCCGCCGATTCGGCGCACGTCGCTGAGGAGGCGGTGGGCCTGATCAAGGTTGACTACGAGGTCCTGAAGGCCAGCACCAACGTGCTGGACGCCATGAAGGACGACGCCGATCTGCTCCACGAGGACATGACGACCACCGAGTTCGGCGAGGAAACCGACAAGCACAGCAACGTCTCCAACCGGTTCGTCTACGAACAGGGTGACGTGGAGGCCGCGTTCGCGTCTGCCGACTTTGTCATCGAGCGCGAGTTCAACACGCGCACCGTGCATCAGGGCTACATCGAGCCTCAGAACGCCTCGGCCTTTTGGAACGCCGACGGCTACCTGACGGTGTGGACCAGCACCCAGGGCGCGTTCGTGGCGCGCGACGCCCTGGCCGGCGTGCTCGAGTTGCCCGTGTCCCGCATCAAGGTCGTTCCCATGGAGATTGGCGGGGGGTTTGGCGGAAAGATTCCGCTGTACCTTGAGCCGGTGGCTGCGCTGCTGTCAAAAAAGACCGGCCGCCCGGTCAAGATGCAGATGAGCCGCACCGAAACCTTCGAGGCCACGGGCCCAACCGCCGGCGCGTACGTCAAGATCAAGATGGGCGCCAATCAGGATGGTACGCTGGTCGCGGCCGATGCGGTGCTGATCTACGAGGCCGGCGCATTCCCCGGTTCCTCGCCGGTGACGGCCGGTGCCCAGTGCGTGTTCGCGCCCTACGACCTGGAAAACCAGCGGGTTGAGGGGTACGACGTGGTAACCAACAAACCGCGCTCCTTCGCCTACCGCGCCCCGGGTGCTCCGATCTCCGCCTTCGGCGGCGAGCAGGTGGTGGACGAACTGGCCGCCAAATGCGGCATGGACCCGTTGGAGTTCCGCCTGAAGAACGCCAGCAAGGAGGGCAGCCGCCGCGTCGACGGTCCCCAGTTCCGCGTCATCGGCAACATCGAAACCCTCGAAGCGGCCAGGGACACCGACCACTATAAGTCCGATATCTCCGGCCCCAACCGCGGGCGCGGCGTGGCCAGCGGCTACTGGATGAACATCGGACTGGCGTCCAGCGCCAGCATCAGCGTCAACGCCGACGGCACCATCGGCCTGGTGGAAGGGTCAACCGACATCGGCGGCTCCCGGGCGTCCATCGCCATGCAGGCGGCCGAAGTGCTCGGCATTCCCGCCGAGGACGTGCGACCCAGCGTCGGCGACACCGATGCGGTCGGCTACACCTTCCTCACCGGCGGCAGCCGCACCACCTTCGCCACCGGCTGGGCCGCCTACGAGTGCGCCGAGGAAATCAAGCGCAAGATGATCGACCGGGCGGGCCAGATCTGGGAGAAGGACCCCTCAGAGATTGACCTTGCCGACGGCATCTTCAAGCACAACTCCGATGAGGACCTCCAGATGTCCTTCAAGGAGCTGTCCTCCCAGCTGGCGCGCACCGGTGGCCCGATCTCCGCGCAGGTCAGCGTCAGCCCCGGCGGAGAGGGCGGGGCCTTCGGCACCCACCTCGTGGACGTCGAAGTCGACCCCGACACCGGCAAGGTGGACGTGCTCCGGTACACCGTGGTGCAGGACGCCGGCAAGGCCATCCACCCCAGCTACGTGGAAGGTCAGATGCAGGGCGGCGCCGTTCAGGGCATCGGCTGGGCGCTCAACGAAGAGTACTTCATGAACGACTCGGGCGACATGGTGAACTCCAGTTTCCTGGACTACCGGATGCCCACCAGCCTCGACCTCCCGATGATCGACACCGTGATTGTCGAGAAGGCCAATCCGGGTCACCCCTACGGGGTGCGCGGTGTTGGCGAGGTGCCTATCGTTCCTCCCATGGCCGCCATCGCCAACGCCATCCACGACGCCATCGGCGTCCGCATGGACAACCTTCCCATGTCCCCCGGCGCGATCCTGGAAGAACTCTGGGGTCAAAACGGCGGCTAGGCTTCACCGAAACGACCAGGTCTTTCGTCCGGCGGCGGTTGCCAATCGCCGCCGGTATTCGTAACCGACAAGCTCACAAGGAGGCCACAAACCATGGCTCGCGTACCTTTCGCCACCAGGGAAACCATGGACGCCGCCGGCCAGGCGGTTTGGGACGAGATCGAAACTTCGCGCGGCGGGGTCCAGCGCAACTACGCTGCGATCCTGAACAACCCGCAGGCGGCCAGTAACTTCGCCCACCTCGGCGGCTACGTCCGCTTCGAGACCCCCCTGCCGCCCCGGGTCAAGGCAGTCGCGGTGCTGACCGCCGCTCGCGAGGCCTGCGGCCACTATGTATGGACGGTGAACCAGCCCGCCGCGCGAAACGCCGGCCTGGGCGACGCCGAGATTGCCGCCATTCACGAGTACCGCGCGCCGAACGGTCTGTCCGGCGACGATGCCGCCGTCTCGGGTTTTGTCATCGAACTACTGCGCCAGCACCGCGTGTCGGATGCGTCCTTTGATGCGTTGCGTGGCATCATCGGGGACGCCGGCATCGTCGACCTGCTGGTCGTCGTCTCCTACTACCACGGCCTGGCCCACACCCTGCAGGCTCTGGCCGTGGAGTTGCCAGAAGGAACCGCCGACGCGCTGACCTACTGATACTGCGCACCTCGCCGACCTGAAACACGGAGGTTCACACCATGCCAGCCGATTTCGCTTACCTCGTCCAGATGGACATCCCCGCCGAGCACGAGGCCGACTTCAACCGGGTGTACGACACCGAGCACGCCAGGTACATCTGTCAGGCCCCGGGCGTGCACACCTGCAACCGCTACGCATTGGAATCCACCAATGCGGACAAATTCGCCAAGTACGCGGCGCTGTACGACGTTGACGACCCTGGAGTTCCCAGCTCCGAAGGTTGGCAGCGCGAGAGCGAAAAGGGCGACTGGGCGACCAAGATCCGGCCCCACGCCACCAATCGCACCCACACCATGCTCCAGCGCATCGCGGACTCCGGGGACACCGGCGCCTTGGCGCCGTACATCTTCATCGTGCGCACCGACATCCCCGCCGACGTCGAGGACGAGTTCAATCACCTGTACAATACGGTCCACCTGCCGGGCCTCTGCGCGGTGGACGGGGTCGTGGGAGCGCGACGCTACCGTGTGGAAACCACCAACGCCGAAGGTTTCCCCAAGTATGTCGCCGTGTACCAGATCGAAAGTCCATCGGTAATGGATTCCGATCCGTGGAAGGCTGCAGCCCAGGATGAATGGGCCGCCAAAATCGGACCCAAGTGCATCGGACTGACCCGTGCAGTGATGCGGCAGGTGGCCCGACACCCGGCGGCCTGATGCCAATGGCGACCGAGGTCACCATCCACACCGACGGTGCCTGCATCGGCAATCCCGGCCCGGGCGGCTACGGCGTGATCCTGGACCATCGGGGCCGTCGTAAGGAGTTGTCCGGCGGGTATTCGTTGACCACCAACAACCGCATGGAATTGCTGGCCGCCATCGTCGGCCTGGAAGCCCTGACGCGGCCTTGCCAGGTTACGCTTTACTCCGACTCGCGCTACCTGGTCGACGCCGTGAGCAAGGGGTGGGCCGCCAAGTGGCGCAACAACGGCTGGATGCGCAACAAGCGCGAACCGGCGGTCAACCCCGACCTCTGGGGGCGCCTGCTTCATCTGCTGGAACGGTATCCAACCGAATTCAGGTGGGTACGCGGCCACAGCGGCAACCCCGACAATGAGCGTTGCGACGCGTTGGCCACGGCTGCCGCCCGCCTCGGTGACCTGCCGGCAGACCCAGGCTACTCGCCGCCACGCCGGAAATCGGGCGCGTAGGCCCTGGCGCGAGCATGAAAGGAGCGGCCGGTCCAAAAGGAGGAGTCGCTGGAGGAGCGGCTCACTACCGGTCGCTGGCGTACCATTTTATCTCTGTCATCGTTCGGTTGCAACGGGCTGCATAATTTCGCTACAATCCGACAATTGCAACCTATTTCAGGAACAAAAGGGGAACCACCATGGCCGTATCCGCCAGTACCATCCGTAACATCGCTTTGCTCTCCCACAGCGGCGCGGGCAAGACCACCCTCGCCGAAACCATGCTGTTCAACGCCAAAGTGATCAATCGCATCGGCAGAGTGGAAGACGGCAACACTGTTTCCGACTATGAACCGGAGGAAACCCGGCGGTCGTCCAGCGTCCAGACCAGCCTGCTCCGCATCAGCGACGGCGACGACAAGATCAACATGCTGGACACCCCTGGCTATGACGAGTTCCTCGGCGAGGCCGTCGCCGCAATGCGGGTGGTCGAATCGGCGGTGATCCTCGTGGCCGCGCCCACCGGCATCGACGTCGGCACCGAGCGCGCGTGGTCCATGGCCCAGGAGCGAGGCCTGCCAGTGGCGTTCGTGCTGAACAAAATGGACCGCGAGAATGCCAGTTTCGAGCGCAACGTCCAGGAGTTGCAGGATATTTTCGGCAGCCGCTGCGTCCCCTTCCAGTTGCCCATCGGCGAGGCTCAGGACTTTACGGGCCTGGTCAGCGTGGTCAACCCTCCCGCGGACATACCAGCCGGCGTCATCGGCGACTTCGACGGAGCGCGGGAACGACTCATCGAGGCAGTGGCCGAATCAGACGACGCCCTGGCCGACAAGTACCTCGAAGGTGAGGAGATCACCCCCGCAGAGGTGACTGCCGGCGCCCGCGAGGCCGTTCGCAACGGCGACCTCATTCCAATCCTCGTCACCTCCGCGACACAGAACATCGGGTTGGAAGAACTGGCCCAGGTCATCCGCGACTTTCTGCCGTCCCCGGCTGACAAGCCTCAGACCTCGGGCGACGAAGAAGTCAACGCCGACCCCGCCGGTCCGGTTGCGGCGTTGGTGTTCAAGACCACCTCGGACCCCTTCGTCGGCAAGCTGTCAATGTTCAGGGTGTTCCGCGGGACGATGAAATCCAACGGCGAAACCTACAACGTCAACCAAAATCAGTCGGAGCGCCTGGGTCAGCTCTATTTGCCCCAGGGGAACAGCCAGGACAACGTCTCTGAGGTGGTGGCCGGCGATATCGGCGCCATCGGCAAGCTGGGCGCCACCCTGACGGGCAACACCCTTTGCGCCAGCGACAACCGGGTTACCCTGCCCGGTATCGAGTTCCCCAAGGGCTACTACTCCCTGGCCGTCGTGCCGGCCACCCAGGCTGACCTGGACAAGATGTCGACCTCGCTGGCCCGGATCGTCGAGGACGACCCAAGCCTGCAGTTCACCAGGAATCCGGAAACCAGCGAAAGCTTGCTGACCGGCTTGGGAGAGGTGCAGATCGAAGTCGCGCTGGATCGCATCAAGCGGAAGTTCGGGGCCAACCTGAACGTCAAGCTTCCCGTGGTTCCCTACCGCGAAACCATCACCCAGATCACCAACTCCGAGTACCGCCACAAGAAGCAGACCGGCGGCAGTGGACAGTACGGCCACGTACTGCTCCGACTGGAGCCCATGACGCGCGACGAAGGCTTCGAGTTCGGCAACGAGGTCGTCGGCGGGCGTGTTCCGCGGGAACTCATACCCGCCGTGGAAAAGGGCGTGGTCAACACCCTGAAGGAAGGCGTGCTGGCCGGCTTCCCCGTTGTGGACCTCAAGGCAGTGATCTACGACGGCAGCACCCACCCGGTTGACGGCAAGCCCATCGCTTTCGAGATCGCCGGCAGCCAGGCCCTGCGCCAGGGCATGACCAAGGCGTCTCCGGTGCTTTTGGAACCCATCGTCAAGCTGTATGTCACGGTTCCCGAGACCTACACCGGGGACATCATCAGCGACATCAACAGCAAGCGCGGCCGGATCCTGGGCATGGTTCCCGAGACCCGCTACACCGTGATTGAGGCGGAAGTACCGCAGGCGGAAGTGCAACGCTACTCCCAGGACTTGCGCTCCATGACCGGCGGACGCGGCTCGTATCGGTTCGAGTTCGGCCACTACGAGCAGGTGCCCCAGAACATCGAGCAGCGGGTCATCGACACCGCCAAGCAGGCCAAGGAGGCGACGACGGCATAGGCGACGCTTCCGAGCCGGCACAAATCGTAGGGGCGGGTTTGCAACCCGCCCCATTTTGTTTCAAGTTAGTGGCCTGCCCAGGATGGCGGCGAACTGGCACTTATAGGCAGTAACTTCTCTGCTTTCCTTGCCACCCAGAGCGTTCGTAGTCCCGCTCGATTTGCTCTTTCAATTTGCATTCCAAGGCGCGGTAGTCTCCACGAAATGTCGCGTTGACTCCCGGTGCTGTTACCACGGCTCAGCGAATATGTCCGCCACCGCAATCTCCAAGCCGGGGATGGTGGCGATGATGAGCACATCATCGGGGCGATACCACCTTTCAGACCCATATGCGCCCACACCTGCGCTGACGCCCGGATTGGCCAGGGCTAGCACGGTTTCGTCCGCCGGCTCCAGGATGAAGTACTCCGGTATGCCGTGACGAGCGTACAACTCGCGCTTGTGCTCCAAATCATGGCGGGGATTGGACGGCGACAGGACTTCTACCACCAAATCCGGCGGTCCTTCGCAACCTCGTGTGGTGATAATGCGTCGCCGGGCCGCGCTCACAAACATCAAGTCCGGTTCAACCACGGTTTCGCCCGGCAAGATCAGGTCGAAACGGGGCCGGTAAAGCCGTCCCAGCCGATTTGGACGTATGTGGTCACCAATCAGGTTACCAAGGTTTTCCGCCACTTCCTGATGCCGCGCACTGGCTCCTGCCGCCATTTGGTATAAGACTCCGTCAATCAACTCCCACCGCTCATCGTCCGGCTTGGCGGCATAGTCCGCATAGGTGTATTTGCCCTTCGGTTTGGCCGTGGCCATGGCAACCTCCCATTCGGAGCGGATTTTCCCGCCGGGCATGACAGCTAGAAGCCCCACGTCGGTTGGTACTCGCCGAACACGTCGCGGAACACGCCCATCATCTCGCCCAGCGTGGCCTCTGCCTTCACGGCCTCAATCAGCGGGTACATGAGGTTTGCATCACTGCCCGACCGCCGGGCCGCCGACTCCAGGTCCCGCAGCCGGGACGCCACTTCGCGGTCATCGCGTCGTCGCTTTACCTCGTCCAGATGGGCGATGTGCCGCTGTTCGCCGGCCTCGTCGACGCGCAGGATGGGAATGGACAGCCTCTCGTCGGCATCCACGAACTCGTTGACGCCCACGGTGATGCGCTCCATGCGGTCCTCTTCCTGCTGATAAATGTAGGCGGCGTCGGCAATCTCCCGTTGGAAGTAGCCCGATTCAAGCGCCGGTATGACGCCGCCCTGGCGGTCGATCCGCTCGAAGTATTCGTAGGCGCGCGCCTCCACCTGGTTGGTCAGCGCCTCCACGAAGTAGCTGCCGCCCAGCGGGTCCACGGTGTCGGTAACGCCCGTTTCATGCGCGATGATCTGCTGGGTTCGCAGCGCCTGCAGAGCGGCGTCGGCCGACGGCAGGGCCCAGGCCTCGTCCTTGCTGTTGGTGTGGAGCGACTGACAGCCGCCCAGCACCGCGGCCAGAGCCTGCAACGAGACGCGCACCACGTTGTTCTCCGGCTGTTGCGCCGTCAGCGACGCCCCGGAAGTCTGGGCGTGGAACCGCATCCACGCGGAGCGTTCCGATTCGGCGCCGAAGGTCTCCTTCATCTCGCGCGCCCAGATCCGCCTGGCCGACCGGAACTTGGCGATCTCCTCGAAGAAGTCGTTGTGCACGTTGAAGAAGAAACTCAGACGCGGAGCGAAGTCGTCCACCGCCATGCCCCGCTCCACGCAGTGGCGCACGTATTCGAAGCCGTCGGCCAGCGTGAACGCCAGCTCCTGCACCGCGTTGCTGCCCGCCTCCCGGATGTGGTAGCCGCTGATGCTGATCGGGTTGAACCGCGGCATCCGGTCGGTGGCAAACTCAACGGTATCGACCACCAGCCTCATGGACGGGTGCGGCGGGAAGATGTACTCGTTCTGGGCGATGTACTCTTTCAGGATGTCGTTCTGTATCGTTCCGCCCAGGGAATCGATCTTCGCGCCCTGCCGTTCGGCGGCCGCGATGTACATCGCCCAGATGATCGCAGCCGGGCTGTTGATGGTCATCGAAGTGGTGACCTGATCCAGCGGTATGCCGTCGAAAACGGTCTGCATGTCTTCCAGGCACGACACGGCGACGCCGCACTTGCCGAATTCGCCCCGCGCCCGCTCATCGTCGTGGTCATAGCCGTACAGCGTGGGCATATCGAAAGCCACGCTGAGGCCGGTCTCGCCCTGATCCAGCAGGAACCGGAAACGCTCGTTGGTTTCCGACGGTTGCCCGAATCCCGCAAACATTCGCATGGTCCACAGACGCGAGCGGTATCCGGCAGGATGCACGCCCCGAAGATAGGGGTACTCCCCCGGCAGGCCGATGTCCGCCAGGTATTCGGTGCCGGCCAGATCCGTCGGACCGTAGACCGGCTCCACCGGCAACTGGCTGAGGGTTTTGTACGCGCCCTTGCGCCGGGGAGCGTCTCCGGCGCGCCGCCGCCACGTCTCCGTCCTTTCGCGAATGGTGTCGTCGTCGTTCGATATAACCACTGGGTTCTCCTGCGTCGGGGAGACCGCTCCGGGTGCTGAGCCACGGGCCAATCCACACTCAACCTGCCGGAGCGGCGGTTTCCAAACTGTGCCGGGTAGTATATCGCACCGGTACGCGCCGACCGGGGAATCCGATCTTGAAACCAGCGGCGGCGTGTCCCACGTCCCGCCCACTGACCCAAAACATCCGCCCATTGCCCTGACGTCGCTCGGTGCCGTTGCCGGAAAAAGTATGCTACGGTAGACGGGCAATGAATCTCCGTATCCCCATGGGCCCCGTCCTCGCGCACGGAACGAACAGCCGTCGGATGCTTCGCATCGCCTTGGCCGTCGCCGTCGTCGCGTTGTGTGCAGCCACGATCGGATGCAACCAAACTGCCACGGACACTCCGGCTGGCGACTACGGGGCCACCGTCGAGGCACTGCTGCCCACCGCGGAACCCACGGCGCCGCCCACACTGACCCCAACGCCTTCTCCCGTCCCGGCCACCGACACACCGGCGCCGACGTACACTCCCCGGCCGCGGCCCACCTACACCCCCTGGCCCACCCCGACCGAGGCCACAACCGAGGACCGCCAGCCCGCGATCCCATTCAACGCGCAGATGCTCGACGGGTCGGAGTTTTCGCTCCCCGATTCCTATGGTACGCCAACGCTGCTGGCATTCTGGGCGCCCTGGTGACCACACTGTGGGCGGGAGTTGCCCGCCGTCGCCGCTCTCGACCGGGAAAAGCTGGATGATGCCGGCATCGACGTCATCGGCGTTTCCCAATTCAACACCACAGAGGCGGCAACCGTGGAGTTCGTGGAGCGCAACGAACTCACCTTTCCGAACGTCTACGACGCCGAGGCAAAACTGGCCACGGCCTACGGGATCCGCGGCGTTCCCAGTTACGTGTTCATCGACAAGCAGGGGCGCATCGCCCACGTCAGCGCCGGTGCTCGCGGGGTTGCTTTGATCGCGAACTGGCTGGACCAGTTGTCCACGGAGTAGGCGAAGTCGCGAGCCTGAGGCTTGCCCCTTGCGCCGAGCGCAATATTACCGTACACTTGTTCGTAATCAGAACATGAGGTCGAACAATGGGCGTACATTCTCCAGCACTGTCCAACGCCAACCTTGCGGTCCCGGCCGACGCACCACGCATGATCGCCAGGTGGGAGCGGTTGGGCCGTCCTGCCATCGAGTTGGAACCCGGTGTGATCATCAGCAACCTGGAACGTTGGCTTTACAACAACCCGCCGGCGTCGGGGGCGACCTTGGGCAGGATCCGGGAATACCTGTACGTGGACACTTTCGGCATCACCGCCAACGCAGCCTGAACTCGCCGTGACCCTTCGCCTGTACCACGACCTGGCCCACCTTTGGCCGATAATCAGCCCGCCCGAGGAATACACGGTCGAAGCGGCGGAATGGCGGGACTTGATCTGGTCGGAGTTCGGATGGACGGGCAATCAACCGGCGTGGGACCCGCGCGCCCGATTGCTGGATCTGGGTTGCGGCGGTGGTCATCTGCTGTCCCATTTCACCCGTCATTTTACGACCGAAGCCGTGGACATATCCCCAGAGATGCTGGAAATCTCCAAAGCGTTAAATCCCGATACCATCCACCACGTCGGGGATATGCGAACCATACGGCTGGGGCGCACCTTCGACGTGGTAACCATCCACGACGCGGTCAACTACATGGTCACCGAGGAGGACTTGCGGGCGGCCATCCGGACTGCGCAGGCGCATCTTGATCCGGGTGGCCTGGTCCTGCTCGCCCCCGACTGCCTGCGGGACACATTCTCCGGCTCGCGGGTGGTCGACTGGACTCGCGCCACCGAGGAAAGCAACGTGACGTTCATCGAGTACATAACTCAGCCCTCTCCGGACGCGACAACGCTCGAGTCCGTGTTCGTGTTCATCATCAACCGCGACGGCGAAATCCAGGTGGAGATCGATCGCCACACCAGCGGGCTGTTCCCCAGATCGCTGTGGCTGGAAGCGCTGAACGACGCGGGCCTGCAGGCGGAGTACGTGCAGACCAACGCCTACGAGGGCGGCTTCGGAGGCAATCTCTTCATGGGCCGCATGCCCGGCTGAACGAGTCCGCAATTCGCGGCACGGCTGCCGTTGCGCGTTATAATTCCCGCAGTTTCCAGGAGGCAGCCAACATGACCCAAGCGAACGCTACCGCAACCGAGCGACTCTGGACCTATGACGCCGTGCGCGTCGGCCAGGCCGGCGCGGAAACTCGGGTGACGCTATCCGCCGAGGACATCGCCGAGTACGCCGCGTGCGCCCAGAATCCCGACCCGCAATATTCAATGTCGGCTCCGGGCCAGACTTCCGCGCCCGTGATCGCGATGCCCACCATGGCCTTGACCTATGCGCCCCTGCTGCGTGACGAGATCGCCGAGGCAAACGGCTTCGTTGCGCAGGAGCGTTCCGAAATCAACCGGCGCCAGACCCCATTCGCCAAGTGCGAGATGCGTTGGTACCGGCCGGTACGGTCCGGCGAAACGCTCACCGGCACGCGTCGCGTCTATCAGAAATACGAGCGCCGCGGCAGCAGGTTCGTCACTTTCCGGGTGTCCTCCTTCGACGAAGCGGGCGCGGTCGTTGCCAGCTACGACTACACCTGCATTTTCGAGTACTCCGCCGGTCAACGATCTGTACCGGAACCGTCGGTCGGCACTGCTCCCGCCGCCGACACGGCCGCCGTTCCCGACCCGGCGCAATTCCTGACTTGGGAAAACGCCCAGGCGGGAACTCCGTTGCCGCGCACGCTTGCAGTCGGCGAGACCACCGAGAACATCCTCCGCAAGAACGCCCACCGGCTGGCTGGCCGTCCCAGCGAAAGCAACATCCACACCGACGAGGAGTTTGCGCGTCGGAACATATTCGGCGGCGCAGTCAACGCCGGTCCGGCCACCATGTCCTATGTTGACCGTTTCCTTGGCCTGAACTTGCCGCCCGATGCTCTGTACAACGGCGGGAACCTGGTCATGCGGGCCATCACCCCCTTCCGCGCCGGTGACGTCGTGACCTTCTCCGGCGAGGTGACCGGCACCGGCGGCAACCTGTACGGGCAACGCAAGGTCCAATGCCGCATCCTGGGCGTCAACCAGCGCGACGAGCTCGTGTGCCTCTCCGACGCCACGCTGAGTTTCGGATAACAGTCATGACCGCAGCAGACGATAGCAACGCCCTGGAAGCTCGTGTCCAAACGGTCCTGCGCGACCTGGACATCGCCGAGTGGGAATGGATTTCCATCGATCCCCAATACGGGGACACCGCGGATTTCTGCGCCCAGTACGGCTACGACCTCCCCCACTCCGCCAACACCATCATCGTCGCCAGCAAGCGCGGCGCGGCCGCATACTCCGCCTGTATCGTGCGTGCCTGCGACCGGCTTGATGTCAACCGCAGGGTGCGCCGGCTCATGGGCGTGTCTCGAGCCTCTTTCGCCACCCCCGAAGAGACCCGCGATTTGACCGGAATGATGATCGGGGGAGTCACCGCCATGGCCCTCCCTGAGGACTTGCCGATTTACGCTGACCGGCGCTTGCTGGAAATGGACTACATCATCCTCGGCGCCGGCAGCCGGGCCGGCAAGGTGAAAATGCCTCCCCAGGAACTGGCCAAGCTCCCCGGCCTTGAATTTATCGACGGACTGTCCCTGCCGGACTCCTGATCGGCGGCACCGCGACCCCAGACTCGCTATAATGGCGGCCAATCGCCGCATCGACCTGCCGCGTCAACGCCGCGGACAGGGACGGAGGTACCATGCCCATCATCCAACGTCCTTACGTGCCGCCCGAAGACAAGCCGCCCCAGGAGGAGAGCTACATCAACCCGGGCGATGTTCCCGCTTTGAGCGTCAACACCGCCCCAGCCCCGGCGGCCGCTCCGGCGGAGGGACCCAGCCCGCTGGATCCAATCACGTTTTACAGCGACTCTTTCCACATCTTCAGCAGCCTGTACTCGGCGGTGCTGTTTTTCGGGGAGCAGGTCGAGGAGCGCGAGCCAATATTGCGGGCCCGGATCAAGGTCAGCCCCCAGATGATGAAAGCCATCGCCGTACTGTCGGCCAAACACGTCCGGGAGTACGAGGAAGCCGTGGGCCCCATCACCCTTCCGGAGCAGGTGTATGCCGCCTGGGAAATCGACGGCGACGGTCACGGCCACTGATCCCGCGGAGACTTCGATGACCACTCCCGAACAACCGGAAGACGCCGGCGAGCCTCGCTATGGATTGCGAGACCCCGCCAGCGAAGAAAGCGATGGCCGGCCGCTGGTCGAGGACATCTCGCTTCCCGTCAGCGTCACCCCGAACTACAACACCGCGATGCCGGACGATTGGGCGTGGCAACGCACTTCGACCAGCCAGCCCAACGCCGCAACGTTCCATATCAACCATAGCGACGTCACCCGGGCTTTCGCCGACGTGCTGACCGCCGCTGACAGTCCCCCGGAAGCGCCTTTTGTGGTGTCGAAAGATATTCCGGTGGTCATCATCGACAGTCTCGACCAGTACTGGTGCGGTGAGTCCCGTCACGCCCTCCCCCTGCACGGATTGAGAGTCCCCATAGCGGCCGACACGGTCGCCGAGGCCAAACGCAAGCTCGCAGCGGACCTGGCGGCCCAGGTGCGCCTCCTGTTGCTCCTGTCGCGCGGCGGAACAACGCTGGCGCCGGAGCTTCAGGCCAACTTCCTCATGCTGACCGAGGTGTTGACCCCGCGCGAGCAGTAGCGTTTTCTGGCAATCAAAATTTCAGGGGCCGGTTTTTGCACCGGCCCCTGGTTTTTGCGTTGGTTCCCTATTCGCCTGTTACTCCTTGGCGTCTTGGATAGCTTCCAATACCGCAGTGGGGGACATTGGAAGCTTGTTCACCCGAACGCCGGCCGCATGGTAAATGGCGTTGTGCAGCGCGGCCAGGGGCGGAATCAGCGGGGCTTCCCCAACGCCTCGCAGGCCGTATGGGTGCCGAGGGTTGGGCACTTCCACGACCACGGTGTCGATCATGGGCAGGTCCAGCGCCGTCGGCATGCGGTAGTCCAGGAAGCTGGAATTCAGCATCCGCCCGTCATCCGCGTAGGTATAGTCCTCGGTCATCGCCCAGCCGAGGCCCTGCACGGTGCCGCCCTGCATCTGGCCCTCGACGTAGCTGGGATGCACCGACGTTCCGGAGTCGATGAACGCCGTACAGCGCAAAATGTCGACCTTGCCGGTGTCCGGGTCTACCTCCACGTCTATGATGTTGCCGGCGATCACCGGCCCGACGCCCGTTGACGTCGCAGACGCCGACGCGGTCAGCGGCCCGCCAGTCCGCATCATTCGGCTCGCCACCTCGGCGATGGTCATGCGCTCCTCGGTGCTGGTGCAGGTGAACTCACCGTCCGCAAATTCAACGGTTTCGGGCTCGACCTCCCATACCAGGGCGCACCTCTGAGCCATCTGGTCCCGCAGGTCCTCCGACGCGGCGATGGCGGCGAGTCCGGTGTCAAACGCGATCCGGCTGCCGCCGGTCGTCGCCGTCCAGCCCACGGTGTCGGTGTCCACCACGGTGGGAGCGATGCGGTCCACGTCGATCCCCAGGGTCTCAGCCACCTGCATGGCGACTGCGGTACGGGTGCCCCCGATGTCCACGGAGCCCGTGATCAGGTTCAACGTGCCGTCAGCGTTTACGTTGATGGTGGCGGACGACGCCTGACCGGCCTGCCAGCGGAACCCGACCGCAATGCCGCGCCCTCGGTTCTCTCCTTCCAGCGGCGTTTGGAAGTGATCGCTGTTGATCATCGCCTCTTCCATTTCAATGCAACCGAACACGCGATGAGGCACGCCGTTGGGCATCCGGTCGCCTTCCACCACGGCGTTTTGCAGGCGGAACTGCATCGGCTCGATCCCCAGCATCTCCGCCAATTCATCCACCACGGCCTCAACGGCGAATGAAACCTGGGGCTGGCCCGGGGCGCGGTACGCCTGCACCTTTTGCTTGTTGCAGACCACGTCCAGGCCGTCGACCAGCATGTGCTCCATCTTGTAGGGGCCGAACCCGGTCAGCGCGCCGCCGCCCACCGGCGACCCGGGAAACGCTCCGGCCTCATACACCATGTAGAGTTGGCCCGCCACCATGGTTCCGTCGTTCTTCACGCCCATCTTGCAGCGCATGAAGGTGGCGGAGGCCGGGCCGCTGCCCACAAACACCTCGGTGCGGTCCATGGTGACCTTGACCGGACGACCAGTCTTGCGCGACAGCACCGCCGCGACCGGATCCAGGTAGGCTATGGCCTTGGCGCCGAAGCCGCCCCCGATCTCCATGGGAACTACCTTGACCTGGGATTCGGGTACACCGATGATGGCCGCGGTCTGCGCGCGGATGTTGAACAGCCCCTGGGTGCTGGTCCACACCGTCACGCGCCCGTCCGCTGACCACATGGCCGTCGAAACGTGGGGCTCAATGTAGCCCTGATGTACGGTCTGCGTCTCAAACTCGCGCTCAATGACGATGTCCGAATCCGCGAACCCCTGATCGACATCGCCAACCTTGTGCTGGATATGGCCGGCTACGTTGCTCTTTACGCCTGTGTCGTCACCCCGGGCGAAACGCTCCTGCCGGAAATAGGTAGTCATATCCTCGTGGAGCAACTCGGCTCCCTCGGCCATGGCCTCGCGCCAGGTGAGCACCGTGGGCAGCACTTCGTAGTCCACGTCGATCAGCGCCAGCGCCTCCTGGGCGATGTGCGGGCTGGTGGCGCAGACTGCGGCGACGGCGTGACCTACGTACAGGACCTTGTCCTTCGCCATCAGGTTCTCCGCAATCATCCGGGCATTGCCCTGCACTTCGGCAAAGTCCAGGATACGGTCTTCAATGATGGGAAAATCCGCCGAGGTAGCCACGGCTACGACGCCCGGCAAAGCCTCGGCCTTGCTGGTGTCGATGCTGCGGATGCGCGCGTGGGAATGGGGACTGCGCAGAGTCTTTGCATGCAGCATGCCGGGCAGGTTGATGTCGGCGCCGTAGCGGGCGGCGCCCGTCACCTTGTCGACACCATCGTGTCGCACCGGCCGCGTGCCGATGACACGGTATTGCTGTTCAGGTTGTGCGGTAGTGGTCATGGCATTCCTCCAGTGTCTCGGCAATGAATTGGTGGCCCGCCGATCAGCGGGCGCATCGGCGCGAACGGGTCACAGGCGCGCGTCACCCATTACGTAACGAATTTCGGCAGGAAATACTCTCGCGTCGGGTCATGGGGCATGCCGGGCATGTCCGCCGGCACTACCCCGTCGCTCTCCAGGGCGGACCGCACGATACCCTTGTTGAACGGGCTGATGTCGTCGTCCGACATGAAATCCTTGACGGGCATCCACAGACATTCCTCGATCTCTTTTTCGCCCATCTTGATCTGCTCGGTCAGCGCCCTCAGGCGGCAAACGAAGTAGATGTCCGACTTGCCGTAGCGATATCCGTGCCAGTGGCGGAAACAGGCCAGCGCCTGGAACTCGGCCTCGATGCCCGTTTCCTCAAAGACCTCTCGCACGATGGAATCGACGATGTTTTCGCCCGGCTCCAGCGCTCCGCCTGGCAGCTTGTAGAAGGGCGGGCGGTTGTCGATGCGATACCGTTCGCAAACCACCAGCAACTCGTCCCGGTCGTTAACCACCACGCCGCCGGCTCCCACGTAGTGGGTCGCGTAGGGGGGAATGAACGATCCGGGTATCAACGTCAGGGTCGCCGTGATCCCATCGTCGTCAGCGTGGTGGTAGCCGAACCCGCGCTCCACGGCAATCGGGACGTGCGACGCCAGGCCGATGGGAATATCCAGCCACGCCACCTCGTATCCCGCGTCCCTCCACTCCGAAATGGAGGCCTCGAGCCTCGCGGCGAACTCGTCTGGATCGGTGGGCAACTCTGCCGTGTTTACAACCACCCCACGGAACGGGTTGGGCGTAGCAGCTAGGGGCGAAACCATCGCGCGACTCCGTACGAATCGGGTCAGATCGGGCAACGGCGGCAGTATAGCACAGGGTACCCAAACCGCCACTTCGTCACCCTGCATGATTGAACACCGCAGCGAGTATTGACAATCGCAATAAAGGAACATAAAATCCGCCGGACATGGCGCGGTACGATAATCCGTAAAATGGCAGCGAGCGCTATTCGTTGATTTTCGTGCTCGACATACTGCAAGTTCGTAAGTATCGCGCGAATTTGTCGGGTGCCCATCGCCATCCTTTGGCGTATACGCCACAACATTCTCAACAGGAGTGCATGTATGCAGGGTCGTAGAGTTTTTTACGGAGCGCCCGCGTTCGCCGCCGTCGCTGCGATTTTGATGCTGGCCGCGGTCGCCTGCGGCGGCGCCGAGCAGCCGGCCCCCTCGGGTGACGCTACGTCAGGCAGCCAATCCGCCGGTTCGGGCTCTGGAAGCCAACCCGTGCAACAGCCGGCTGCCGCCGCGCCCGAGGCTACGCCCACCCCGCTTCCGGCCTCGCTGCCGACCGAGGTGGTCGAAAACCCGGTCACCAAGGACGCCTATACCGACGCCGAATACGGCGGCATCCTGCGCCGCGGCGGCTACGGCGACCCCTCGCACTATGACCTGATGCAGGTGTCCAGCGTATCCAACTCGTTCAAGCAGATGATGCTGTTGAACGGCCTGTTGCGCTACAACCCGCTCGACGCCGGCAAGACCATCATCGCCGACATCGCCACCACCTGGGACGTGTCCGAAGACGGCTCGGTCTGGACGTTCCCCCTCCGTGAGGGCGTAATGTTCCATGATGGAACCATCATGAACGCCGACGACGTTGCCGCGTCCTGGACCCGGGTCCTCGATCCGCCCGCCGGCGTCGTCAGCGCCCGCAAAGGCCTGTATGACCCCTTCGGGCCCACCGTCGAAGTGGTCGATCCGTTGACAGTCCAGTTCACTTTCACCAAGGCTCCGCCGCTGAACTACGGCCTGAACGCCTTCGCGCTGGAGTGGCACGGGGTATTCCCCAAGTCGTTCCTCGACGCGAACAACTACGACCTCAAACTCAACGGCCAGAACGCCCCCGGTACCGGCGCCTTCCGGTTCCTGGACCACCAGGAAGGCGAGGTCTGGAAGAACGAACGATTCCCGGACTACTGGAACGAGGGCCTCCCCTACCTTGACGAGGTTTGGACCTTCCCGCTGGGTTCCCCCACCAACCGTTCCGCGGCGCTGCTGGCCGGCAACGTCGACTACGCCCAGACCGTGGATCCGGCGGCTTACGAACTCATTAAGAACGACGAAGATTTCAAGAACCAGTTTGAAGGCCAGCCCTTCTCCTCCTACTCCTACTTTGCGATCTGGTTCAACATGGACCGCGAGCCTTGGAACGACGCCCGGGTCCGGCGCGCTATGTGGCTCGCCATCGACCGCGACGCCCTGCACGAAGTGGGAGGCGAGTGGTTGTTCGGATACAAGGGCGGCACCGGATGGACCTTCCCTGAGCAGGGGTTCCAGCTTCCCCAGCAGGACGTCGAGGCCCGACTGATCTTCAACCGCGCAGAGGCCGAAGCCGAGGCCAAGCGCCTGATGGCGGATGCCGGATACGCGGACGGCATCCAGAACGTTGACCTGCTTTGGCGCGCCGGACCGTTCCGCGAAGCCGCTGCCCAGGTTGCGCAGCTGGAGTTCAAGCGTATCCTCGGGATCGATTCGGAATTGCGCGCCGCGCCCTTCGCAGTCTGGTTCGAAGAACTGGCCAACCGTAACTTCGACATCACGGTCGGTGCCATCGCTTCCCCGTTCATCGACCCGTCCGCATACCTCAACAGCTGGTACCGGTGTGGCGGCGGCGAGAACCACTCCAATTACTGCAACCCTGAGTTCGACGCCATAATGGACCAGGTCGACGTCGAGGCCGACCCCGAGAAGCGCTATGAACTGGTGCAGCAGGCAGCTCGGATCCTGGACAACGATCCGCCCACCATCGAGTTCTGGTACAACCGTACTTTGGCCGCTTGGCGCACCTGCGTCCAGGGCATCGAGGGCAAGAACGGCGCCCTCGTCCACAACCTCGACCGCATGGACACGGTTTGGATGAGCGCCGAGTGCCGGGACCAATAGCCCGGATACGAACAAAAATGTAGGGGCGGGTGCTGATCCGCCCCTGCAACTCCGTTGATCAATCAACATCCCGCTGCCGAACGCCGCTGAGGTCAAGGTCAATGCACAAGTACGTCCTTCGCCGGGTGTTGCTGGCCATCCCCGCGCTGATCGGGTTGACCATCATCATTTTCCTCGTCATGCGCATCCTGCCGGGCGACGTGCTCACTGTGATGTTCGGTGAGGAGGGCACGCTGCAGCTCAGCGAGGAAGACCGGGCGCGCATTATCGCCAGCCTCGGCCTCGACAAGCCCATCCACCTGCAGTACGCGGACTGGCTCAAGGACATCGTTACGCTCAAGCTGGGCCAATCATTCTGGCGGTCCAGTTCCGTGATGGACCTGATTAAGAGCCGTGGGCCCATCACCCTTGAGATCGCGATCGTCTCGGTGTTGCTGTCCTGGGTCATCGGGCTACCGGTCGGCATCCTCGCCGCCATGAAACGCAACAGCGTGTGGGACTACGCGGGACGCTTCTTCTCCATCCTGTTCCTGGCCATTCCCAACTTCTGGCTGGGCACGCTGATCGTCCTGGTGCTGGTGCTCAGCTTCCAATGGAAAGCTCCGCTCGAGGTCATCAATATCTGGGAGAACCCCTGGCAGAACCTGCAAATCGTGTGGGGTCCGGCCCTGGTGCTGGGCATCGGCCAGGCTGCTTATGTCTCCCGCATGGCCAGGTCCGCCCTCCTCGAGACCATTCATGAGGACTACATCCGGACCGCCCGGGCCAAGGGCCTGGCGGAGCGGATGGTCATCGCCCGGCACGCGCTCCGCAACGCCATCATGCCGGTGATCACCCTCTCCGGCGTCCTGCTCGGCTTCCTGATCGGCGGTTCGGTAGCGGTAGAACAGGCCTTTGGAGTTCCGGGGCTGGGCCGAACCCTGGTGTTCGCCTTCCTGGAGCGCGATTACGTCGTCATCCAGAACCTGGTGCTGCTCTACGGCATCATCTTCGTGGTCACCAACCTCCTCGTGGACATTTCCTACGCTTGGATCGACCCCCGCATCCGTTACAGCTAATACCCGGGAACCCTCAGGAGCATTTCCGTGGCACAGGCAGACCGATCAACCACCGCCGATCCCAACGGGGCAGTTCTCGAACAGCAGGTCGGGCCGCGACGGGATGGCTGGATCCTGGGGATCGTCCACTTTTCCCAGCGCAATCCGGTGGGGGCGATCAGCGGCGTCCTGATCATTGTGATCATTGCGGTTGCCATATTCGCTCCTTTCGTTGCCACCCATGACCCCATCCTGGACGCCGACTTCCGTGCATTGCGGGAAGCTCCCACCGCGGACCACTGGCTGGGCACCGACGACATCGGGCGCGACCTGTACAGCCGGATAATCTACGGCGCCCGGGTTTCGCTCTTCGTGGCCTTCATGGCCGTGATGGTCGGCGACTTGCTGGGTGCGGCCTGGGGCGTCGCCACCGGCTACATCGGTGGCAGGTTCGACATGTACAGTCAGCGATTCCTCGAGTTGCTGATGTCATTCCCAACCCTCATCCTGGCCATGCTCCTGGTGCTGGCAATGGGCGCGGGAGTGTGGACGGTGATCGTGGCCATCAGCATCACCCGCGTTCCGTTATCGGTGCGAGTCGTTCGCGCCGTCACCCTGAGCGTGAAGGAAAACGCCTACGTCGACGCGGCCCAGGCCATCGGAGCCTCGGGTACCCGGGTAATGGTCCGACACATCGCACCCCAGTGCGTGGCCCCGTGGTTGGTGCTGGCCACCGCCCATCTCGGCTCGGTGATTATCCTCGAGGCCTCCCTGGGCTTCCTGGGGGTCGGGATTCCGCTGCCCACCGCCACCTGGGGCAACATGCTCGGCGGCACCGTCTCCGCCGGACTGTTCCCGCGCTGGTGGATGGTCATGTTCCCCGGCCTTGCCATCACCATCACCGTGCTGGCCTTCAACCTGTTCGGCGACTCGATTCGGGACGCCTTGGATCCCAAGCTCCGCGGGCGAACTTAGTTCTCCCTTCTGTCACCCGTCGAACCGACCAGTGCGTCGATTAAGCCCTCCCGATCAAACCGTCAGGCCCTTTGCCTGGCGGCTCCGCCGCGCGCGGACCTGGTTTGTTCTTGGACTTATCATCCTGGCCCTGCTGGCGTTTTGGGCGGTTCGGACGTTCCAATTGACACCGCTCGTTTTCCCGCCGCCCCCGGCAACCTCCACTCACAGCTCATCGGTGGATCCTCGGGATTGGTCTTCAGTTCGAAGGGATACTGCGGGAACCGGGTGGTCGCGAGCATCCGCCGCCGCACCGCCGTTCTCCGTCCGGTGGCAAGTCTCCGCGCCGGGCATGGTCCTGGGCTCCCCGGCGGTCGCCGGGGAGCGCGTGTTCGCCGCCACGGACGACGGTGTCGCGATCTCCCTGGACGCGCGCACCGGCGAAACTCTCTGGGAGCGCAACATCGGTTCGCCCTCGGACAGCGCGCCGGCGGTGGCCGGCGGCCGCGTGTACTTCGGGACCCGTGACCACCGCGTTCTGGCGCTGAATCAGCAAACCGGCGAACCCCGATGGGAGCGCAACCTAGGGAACATCGTGCTGGGCTCGCCCATCGTGTCCAACGGCACGCTGTACATCGGCTCGACCAACGGGAATCTGGAGGCGTTGGACGCGGCCACCGGGGCGTCTCGATGGTCGGCCGACGCCAACGGTTGGGTGGTCGCCCACCCGGCGACCAACGGCACAGTCGTGGCGGCGACCTCCCAGGGCGAAAGGTTCATCACCGTCGACCCTGATACCGGGTGCCGGCGCCTGGTGTTTCATACTGGCACTCCGGTCGCCGGCGGGCCGGTGCTCGACGACGGTCGAGCGTTTTTCGTCACCAATCTCGGCGCGGTCTGGGCGGTGGACTCATCGGCAGTCAGCCGGCCCTTCAGCCGCTTTGCTTATGTGGCCAAGTTCAACTTTTTCGCTTGGCGTCTGCGCTCCGAGCCCCCACGACAAACCGGAACGATTTGGGTTGGTTCGGCCCGCGGAAGGGTCAAGTACAGTCCCGCCTACGCCGGCGGAAAACTCCTGGTGGTCAACGAGACCGGCCACGTGACCGCGTTCAACGGCGCCGACGGTTCCATCGCCTGGCAAACCCAACTGGACGCCGAAATGATCGCCGATCCGGTCGTCGCCGGCGACACTCTCGTCCTCGGCACGGCGGATGGCGCGCTCTTTGGTTTGAACATCCACACCGGTTCCCAATTGTGGAACCACAACATCGGCGGTTACCCCTTGTCCGCCGCGCCGTCCGTGTCCGGGCAGACCTTGTTTCTGCCGACCATGGACGGCAGACTCACGGCGTTGGAGGGACGGTAACACCCGTCCCCGGCCAATGCCGCCAACAACCCAGCGCGGTTGACGCTCGAATCCCCCGTGCCTATACTCGCCGCTAACCCTGCGGCCGACTGTGAGCGTACCGATCAAAATGACCCAAACAACGCCCCACCAACGCGACCTTGCCGGCGAATCCTGGGACCCGGGGCAGTACCTGAAGTTCGCCGATCATCGGCTGCGCCCCGCGCTGGACCTGATGGGACGCATCCCATTGGAACGCCCCCAGGTCGTTTACGACCTGGGTTGCGGTAGCGGCAACGTCACTCGCCTGCTCGCCGACCGGTGGCCCAAAGCCGTTATCATTGGGATGGACAATTCCCCCGAAATGCTCGCCCAGGCCTCGGCCTCCAGCGAGGAGGCCGGAACCGGCAGCGTTCGCTGGGAAGAG
>JAJEIA010000011.1 GCA_022823505.1 Dehalococcoidia bacterium | reverse complement strand
ACTTGAGCGAACCAGGCGGGCTGATCGCGAGCGAAACTCAAGGACATGGCTCGTTGCTACCTAAAGGCAACTGCTTCACTAACGTGCCCGACCCGACAACGGATTACGTCGCTAGGGCTGCTCTCGAAAACGATTTGTTTGAGCTTTTGATGGATGACCGTCATCCTGTGATTACGCTCCAAGGAGCGGGCGGGGTAGGGAAAACATCCGCAACTATCCAAGTCATCAACCGGCTTTATCACGAGCACAGGTTCGAACTCATAGTCTGGTTCAGCGCCAGAGACATCGACCTTCTGCCCTCCGGGCCACGCATGGTGCGCCCTGGAGTGTTGTCCCCCGATGACGTATCCGGCCAATACGCAGCCTTTGTACTTCCTGAGCATGAAATCACCGACCGCAATTTCAAAGCCAAAGAGTATTTTCAGGACCAGCTGGGGAGTTCTGACGGCGGGAACTGTTTGTTTGTGTTCGACAACTTTGAAACTGTCCAGAATCCAGTAGAAATGTTCACTTGGCTAGAATATTTCATCCGTCCTCCAAACAAGATCTTGATTACAACGAGATTACGGGATTTCAAAGGCGATTATCCGCTCGAAGTACAAGGAATGACCGAACCCGAGGCTCGCACACTCATCCAGAATACGTCATCTCAGCTGAATATCACTCACCTAATGTCTCGGGAAAATATCGATGACGTGATATCGGAATCTGGTGGTCACCCATACGTCATCAAAATATTGCTCGGCGAAGTAGCAAACGAAAAAAGATTCCGATCGCCGCGCCAGGTTGTAGCCGGAAGTGAAGAGATCCTGACCGCGCTGTTTGAACGCACGTTCAAAGCGCTGTCTCCGTGCGGTAAACGCATGTTCATGACATTGGCAGGATGGAATTCCGCGGTGCCGAGGATCGCTTTGGAAGCAGTTTTGATCCGTTCCACCGAGGAACGATCCGAAGTGGGCAAAGCTATCGAGTCTCTCCTGCACTATTCATTGGCTGAATCCCGCATAGCCGAGGTTGATGGGCAAGAATTTATGAGCCTACCCTTGGCGGCCAGCGCGTTTGGAAAACAGCAACTCCAAATCAACTATTTGAAATCGGCGATCCAGGCAGACGTTCAGATTTTGCAAATGTTCAGTCCGAGCTCGATAGCCGACGTTAACCTCAACATTTCGAAAGGGATCGAGAGTTGCATAAGACGCGTTTCGGACCGCATCGACAGGGGCGAGCAGTTCTCAGAGTACGCTCCAATAGTTGAGATGGTGTGCCGTAACTACAATCCAGGATGGCTGCTCTTGGCACAATGGCGTCTGGAAAGGGATACGGACGAAGACATCAGAGAGGCAGTTTCAAACATCGAATCGTTTTTGCAGAGAGACCAAAACGGACCAGATTCGGCCCGTGCTTGGAACATGCTGGCCAAAGCTCGTTTCCGCCTGCAGGATCATCTCGGTGAAATCCATGCTTTCGTTGAACGCGCGCAATTCGAAACAGTCCCGTTCTACGACGTATCTAACACAGCCAATTTGTTGAACCGTCGTTACTTGGAGCTTGATCTTGAGGTTGACGGCAAACGTCAACTCGCTCAGCGCCTGTTGGACCGTTTGGAAGCCCGCATTTCAGAAGCTAAACCTGATGATCTGTCTCGAATGGCATGGCTTGCGCTTCACTTGTCACAACTGGATAAAGCGGCAAGATTCACGGTTATGGGATTGACTTCTGATCCTGATAACCAGCATTGTTTGAGGATCGCCGAGAGAATGGGTATCAGCGAGGAACTCTGGGCAACTGCGGATGTCGAATTGCACTAGCGGTGTTACCCATGCCAAAACCCCGCCGCCGTTCGGTCCGTCGGGTCCTCGCCTTGCCCCAGGTACTTGGCGCGCAGGCGGTCCCAGAGGTAGAGGCGGGACCAGTTGGGTTGTTTTTCGTATTGCTGGTGCTCGTCGAGGTGGGGGTTGGGGAGGAGGACGGTGATCTGCTGCTGGCCGCCGCCGTTGAAGAGGCGGAAACCCCAGGACGTGGGCTGGTGGTCGGGGTTGAGGCGGCGGTAGAGCTCGGCGCGGGCGGTGCGGCGCAGTCGGGCGACCTCGGGCGGCGCCGACGCGTGCTCGCCGATGCACAGGTGCAGGTGCCACTCCTGGAAGTCGACGGTGAGGTAGCCGTCGAGGAACCCCGTGCGGGGCGGGCGCGGTGGCTTGATCTCCCACACGGCGCCGGGGATCAGCAGGCCGATGCGGATGCGCTCCCACTCGGCCAGGCAGTCGGTGAGGATGCCGTACAGCGTGTCCTGGTCGGTGGACACGGGGAAGAGTTCGTAGGTGCCGTCCATCTGCTGGACGATCTCGCCGCGAGGCAGGGGCTGGGCGGTGGTCATGGCGTGGCTCCGGTTTGGATGTGACCGGTCGGTTCCTGACCGTAATGTACTACAACCTGCGAACGGTGGCGGAGTTGGATCACGTCAGCAGTGGATCCCGTCGGCGACGTTGACGTTGATAGCCAGAGTCTTTTCGAAGTCCCGGATTGCGGCGACCAGTCGCCAGAATCAGGATTAACTGGATTATCGGATTGTCAGGATTGCGGTCACGCTCGGCGCCGTCCCCTCAATCTTGATAATCCCTGAATCCGGCAAATCCTGATCCTGACGATGACTCGGGACAGGGGCCGGCTCATAACAGCCGGCCCCTGTCCCGTTCGCCCATGCCCCGTGATACTATCTTGCGCACCCGTTTTGCATGCGCTCGTTTCACCGTCGCACGGTGACCGGCGCGGTACGGAAAACACAACAGACAAGGAGCGGTGTCATGCCGGAGATTGAGGACAAGCTGAAAGAACTGGGCTACGAGTTGCCCCCGCCGCGCCCGCCCGGAGCGGGGAACATCATCCCCTACGTGCGGACCGGCAACCTGGTGTTCCTGTCGGGAACCGGGCCGGGCCTGCCCGGCGGCGGGATGCTGCACACGGGCAAGCTGGGCGGCGAGGTAACCGTGGAGCAGGGCTACGACTGCGCCCGGCAGACCATGCTGAACCTGCTCACCGTCCTGAAAGGCGCAATCGGCGACCTGGACAACGTCAGCCACATCGTCAAGCTGCTGGCCATGGTCAACTCCACGCCGGACTTCGGCGACACGCCCCGGGTGGCCAACGGCGCCTCGGACCTGCTGATCAGCCTCTACGGCGACCGGGGACGGCACGCGCGTTCCGCCGTGGGCATGGCCACGCTGCCCGGCGGCATGCCCATCGAGATCGAGATGATCGTCGAGGTCAACGACTAGGGTGTGTTGACATTTTCCGTCATTCCGGCGAAAGCCGGAATCCACTGAGTTTGAGCATAGACACTTTCGAGATGCTGCGCCTCTTGGGAACACTGGATTCCGGCTCAAGGCCGGAATGACGAGAAGGGTAGGCCCGGCGCGGCCGCTAGCTGCTGCGCTGGGCGAACTCGCTCTTGGCGGCTTCCACCAGCGTGGCGTCGCAGAGCAGGTCGCTGGCGGTGAGGCTCAGAGCCTTGGCGACGGACAGCGCGTTGGACAGGGCCAGGTCGGTAATCGCCGTCTCGCACATGTCTCGAGTGTGGGACGCCACCGGCGTCTCGCTGACGGCGTAGCGGAGTTCGAAGGCCGGCATCGCCTGGCTCACGTTGCCGAAGTCGGTGGACGCGCCGCTGCCCGGCCGTCCGGCGACGGGTTCGTCCAGCCTGATGCCCTGGGCCTGGATGTTGGCGGCCACGGTCTGGGCCAGGACCACGTTGGGCTGGACGTTCTCGTAGAAGGGGTAGAACTCCTCGATCTCGAGCCGGGCGCCGGTCATGGCGGCGGCTCCCTCCGCGATTGCCGCTACCTTGCCCACCACCTCGTTGCTGAGGTACTGGCCGTCCCGCGAGCGCAGCATGAAGTTGGCGGCGGCAAATTCGGGGACCACGTTGGGGGCCAGGCCGCCGTCGGTGATCACGCCGTGCATCCGCACGTCGTCCCGCAGGTGCTGACGCAGGGCGTCGATGCCGGTGAACAGGTGGATCACCGCGTTCAGCGCGTTGATGCCGGCCTCGGGCGCGGCGGCGGCGTGGGCGGCCCGGCCGTGGTACATGTAGCGGTAACCGACCATGGCCAGGCTCCAGCTCTCGCCGGTGGCCGCCGACGCGGGGATCACGGTGCGATTGGAGAATGGGTGGGATGACAGCGTGGCGTCGACGCCGTCGAACACGCCGGCCTCCAGCAGGCGTATCTTGCCGCCGCCGCCCTCCTCGGCCGGCGTGCCGATGATCTCGATGCGGCCGGGCAGGTTGGCCGCGTTGGCCTGGAGCCCCAGGGCCGCGCCCATGGCCGCCATGGCGATGAGGTTGTGTCCGCAGCCGTGGCCGATTTCGGGCAGCGCGTCGTATTCGGCCAGCACCGCGATGGTCGGGCCGTCGCCGGCGCCGCCGGGGATGGTGGCCCGGAACGCGGTTTCAACGCCGCCGATGCCGCGCTCCACGTGCAGGCTGTGCTGCTCGAGGAAGCCGGCCAGGGCATTGGAGGAATAATACTCCTGGTAGTTCAGCTCCGGGTGGGCGTGGACGTCTCTGGAGAGGTCAAACAGCTCCCGCTTCGATGATTCGATGGTGGAGTTGGAACTCGCGGCGAGCGCGTCCTTGGGTGCGGCGTTTCGGCTGGTCATGGTTCTGGCCCTCCTGTTTGCTGAGTGAGGCGGAATGAGCCGCCCGGTCTGCGAGTTTGACGGTATGGATGATATGCTTGATTCCCCGCGAGGTGAATACGCTTGAACGACTGCCACAACAACGACATACGCAACCTGGCCATCATCGCCCACGTCGACCACGGGAAAACGACCCTGGTCGACGCGCTGCTGAAACAGGGCCAGGTGTTCCGCGCCCACCAGGACGTGGGCGAGCTGATCATGGACACCAACCCGCTGGAACGGGAGCGCGGCATCACCATTCTGTCCAAGAACGCGTCCGTGTCCTACCGCGGCGTCAGGATCAACATCATCGACACGCCGGGGCACGCGGACTTCAGCGGCGAGGTGGAGCGAGTGATGAACATGGCCGACGGCTGCCTGCTGCTGGTCGACGCCGTCGACGGCCCCATGCCCCAGACCACCTACGTGCTCCGCCAGGCGCTGCAACAGAACGTCAGGCCCATGGTGGTGATCAACAAGATCGACCGCCCCGAGGCACGGGTCGAAGAGGTCCTGGGACTGGTTCAGGACCTGTTCCTCGAATTGGCTACCGACGCCGACCAGCTGGACTTCCCGGTGCTGTACACCTCCGCGAAACAGGGCTACGCCACCGTCGACCCGGGCCAGCCGGGCGTGGACATGCAGCCCCTGTTCGACGCGATCCTGGACTCGGTGCCGCCGCCCGCCGGGGATCCGGACAAGCCGTTGCAGATGCTGGTGGCCGCCCTGGACTACGACAACTACCTGGGCCAGGTGGCGGTGGGCCGCGTCACCAACGGCACGCTGCGGCTGCGGGAGCACGTGGCGCTGATCAACCGGGACGGCGAGATCACGACGCATCCCCTGGAGCGGATCTTCGTGTTCCACGGCATGGAGCGGGTGGAGGTCTCCGAGGCTCACGCCGGCGACATCGTGGCGGTGACCGGCCCTGAGGGCGTGGCAATCGGCGACACCATCGCCAGCGCGGACGATCCGCAGGCGCTGCCCACCATCGACATCCAGGAGCCCACGGTTCGCATGACCTTCGGGGTCAGCACCTCGCCCTTCGTGGGCAAGGAGGGCGGGCGTTGCACCTCGCGCAACCTCTACGAGCGGCTCATCCGTGAGCTGCGCACCAACGTGAGCCTGCGGGTTGAGACCACGCCCAGCCCCGACGTGTTCGTCGTTGCCGGTCGCGGCGAGCTGCACCTGTCCATCCTGGTCGAGACCATGCGCCGCGAGCAGTTCGAGTTCCAGGTTTCCCGGCCGGTGCCGGTGACCAGGACCGTCAACGGCAAGACGCACGAGCCCCACGAGATCCTGACCCTCAGCACCCGCGAGGAATACGTGGGTGTGCTCACCGAGTATCTCGCCGCCCACCTGGGCCAGATGCGGGACATGCGCTACGGCGACGACGGCTACGTGCACATGGAGTACAAGATCCCCACGCGGGGCCTGATCGGGTTCAACGCCTTCTTCCTGCGTACCACCCGAGGCGACGGCGTGAAGAACAGCACCTTCGAGTCCTACGAGTTGATGCACGGCGAAATCAAGTCCCAGCGGGGAGGCGCGCTGGTGGCGTCCGAAGGCGGGCCGGCCGTCACTTACGGGCTGCTCAACGCCCAGCGTCGGGGCGACACCTTCATCGACCCCGGCACGCCGGTGTACGAGGGCATGGTGGTGGGGAGCCGACGCCAGGAAGGGGACATCGAGATCAACGTCTGCAAGGAAAAGAAGCTCACCAACATGCGCTCGTCGACGGCCGACGTCGCCGAGCGGCTGAACGCCACCATCCGGATGAGCCTGGAGGAGACGCTGGAGTTCATCTCGGATGACGAGTTGGTGGAGGTCACGCCGCAGAACCTCCGCATCCGGAAGATGGAGCTTTCCGCGCTGGACCGCAAGCGCCGACGCCGCGACGGCGGGAAGGTCCGCGCGTAACCGCCGTTAACGATCCCGGCCGGCCAAGCGCTCAGCCGCCCACGAACCGATCCCCAAAGGTGGCCGCCAGGTAGGACTCGCCATCGGCCACCGTCAGCCGTCGTGCCGAGACTGCGTCGTGCGGAGTCAGCCGGCCGTACAGGATCAGGACGCAGGTCTCGCCGTCGCATTCAAACGTGACGTGAGGCTGCTCCGCCGGTGTTCCGCCCGACGGGTCGTCGATGATCTCCGCAGCATCGTCGCTCAGCACCAGATCGATCACACGCGGGTCGGGGCCGCTGACGGCGAACCGGTAGCGCAGGGGACGGCCCGCCAGCAACGGGTCGGGGCGGAAGGCGCGGCGCACGGCCCGGTCCACGGTGTCCAGCAACGCGGTGACGCTGCCGTCGGACAGATGGTAATCGTCCTCCAGCCGGGAGCGAATGTCCCAACCGTGCATGGTCAACTCGGCGATGCGCTGGGTCAGCAGGACGTCCACGGACATGGGCCCGGGAGGCCAGTAGACCAGGTTGTCCCATTGGTCGGGCCCGACCCGCCGGAACAGGCCCACGGTCTCGTCCATGCGCTGGGTGAAGTCCTCCAGCAACGCGTCACCCAACCGCTGGCTGGCGTCGACGGCCCGCTGGTAGATGCTCTGGGCGAAGGTGTCCTCGTCGTGCTGCTCGGGCGGAGGTGACCCCTCCGGCGTGGAATAGTCGCCGGCCAGTCCCCGGATCAGGCGGTTGGACAGGTCGACGCTGCTGAGGTGCCCGATCACGTCCGCCACCGTCCAGCCCTCGCAGGCGCTGTCCGCCGCCCAGGCATCCGGGGGCTGTTTGCCGAGAAAGTCCAGGAGCATGCGGGCTTCACTTTCGAAAAGGTCGATACGGTTGGCCGGATTTTCCATGTTGTGCTCCGTTCATGGGATGGCGTCAGGTTTCCCCACGCGGTGACCCGGTGGGCGCACGCCGGGGAGCCACAATATACCTGCGGCGGGCCCTGGCGTAAGCGGCTATCCCAATTTCACCAGGGCCAGGTTTGTCATCGCGAGGAGCGGAGGGACGTGGGGATCTCGTTGCCGGGAAGAGCCGGCTTGATCTCGTCGAGATTGCGACGCTCCGCTCGCAATAACAGCCCCGGCGAGACTGGGTACGCGCGAGCTACCCCAGTAGATGGTGAAAAACTCGCGGTCCCGTTTCGAGCAGCCGCACCAGGGTTGCGCTGAAACTTCGACAATCGCATCCCGGTGCGCCGGGACAAGTCCCCCGAAGGCTACATCGCCTTGCTGCATTTCGCCTGCGCCCTGAGCGATCTCAGAGCCGGCCTGCTATCGGGACAGGCGCTAAGCACCGGCAGCCAGAGCCGCTTTCAGCATTGGCCTGGCGGCTTGTTTGGCGCTCTCCAGGTCCGGCACCATGTGTTCCGCGCGGACCTTGCCCAGCACGCCCAGGGATTTCAGCTTGTCGGCCACCCGGTCTTGCATACCGGCGATCACGAAGTCCTTCTTGCCACGACCGGATGCAGCGTCGATGAGTTTTCCCAGCATCAACGCCGCCGTGTCGTCGATGTACTCCGTGCGCGTCAGGTCAAAAATCACTATGTGATGCGTCCCGACGTCATTGGTCACGGTGCGACCGATTTCGCGGGCCGACGCGACCGACACCCGGTCCGGGAACCTCACCAGTCCCGTTCTGGCTCCAAACGGGTCTTCAACGTCGGCCTCCTCACCCAGAATAACCTTGTCCAGCAGGGGTACCGACACCAGGCTGCCCACCTCCAGCGTTTCCACTTCTCGGGCATTCATCAGCATCCCGACGACAAAACCGATCAGCAGGCCGGTCAGTACGTCCACAATCAGGATCAGGAACACGGTGAGCACGATCACCAGCCAGAATCCCATCGGCGCTTTGTGCAAACGCATCAGCAATTACCAGTTGATGATACTCAGACCGTTGGAGATCAGTATGGAGGCCAACACCGCCTTGGGTATCAGGGCAATCAACGCGCTCAAACCGCTGACCAGCGTGAGCAGCACCATCACGCTGACGGTCAGATTGGAAATGAAAGTCCGCCCTCCGGCGAAGGCGTTGGCCAGGGTTCCCTGGCCCGCGCCGCCGGGCATGCCTCCCGCCAGCCCGCTGGCCAGGTTGCCCATGCCATGAGCGAATATGATCCGATTGACCTGCTGCTGTCGGCCGTTGATTCCTTCGACCAGTGCGGAAGCCGTGATCGTGCCGAGGGAACTCAGCAACGCAATCATGAAGGCGGGTTGCACGGCTCGCAGCAAAAACTCCAACGAGATCTCCGGCCACAGCATTCTTGGTATTCCCACCGTGATCGGGCCAACGACCGGTGAACTGTCCAACCAGAATATGCCGAGCAGCGTTCCGACTATCAACAGCATCAATTGACCGGGCGCGATGCGCTTCAACGGTCCACGCCAGAGGAACACCACCGAGAGACCAATCACCGAAATCAGGACGGCATCCAGGTTCGCGCGAGATATGGTGAAGGGCAGAGCCTGCAACGCTCCGGTGAACCCGCCGCCCACCTTGCCGGTTCCCACCGCCGGCGCAAGCTGAGTGGCTATCAGTATCAGGCCGATTCCGGTGTAGTACCCGTTGAGCAGGGAAATGGGCAGATACGAGATATAACGGCCGAAACGCATCACGCCGAAAACCATCTGGATCACACCGGCGAGCATCACCACCGCCAACGCCTCGGCGATGCTGTGCGTATATTCCGCGACCACCAAAGCCATGATGATCGCGACGTTGGTGTTCACGCCCGAAATTGGGCCGCGAGTGTTGCCCACCAGCGCTCCAAACAGGCTCAGGGTCAGCATCCCGTACAATGCCGCCACGGGACCCAGACCTGACAGCTCTCCCAGGCTCAAGGACGCTGGAATAGACACGAAGCCCGCGATCACTCCCCCGGTAATGTCCCCGCGGAGGTCTCGCAATTGGTAGTTGAATTTGGGTAATGTCCCTGGGTTCAAATATCCGGTTAAACGTACGAACATGTTATCTTCGGTGCGCCACTGAAGCATCGTGCGGCGGGGGTTGTCGAATGCACAATATTGCCGCGTCTGCCTCGGGACGACGTGTTTTGTGAGTTTTTTGTATTTCAGTAGAGTGTTTCCAATTTATCCGCCCGATGGAGCTTCCCGTCCGATCTGATTACCGTCAGGAACACTGCGTCGGACCCCTGGTGGTCGTCAGGACCATACTCCAGGGGAAAACCCTCGATATCGATCACTCCTGCGGAGCGAAGGGTCTCCATGAAACATCGGCGGTCAACGTCTCGCCCGCAGGTTTCCAGGCCGAAAATGGCGAGCCGGCCGGCCAGGTATCCTTCCAGGGAAACGAACCCGGGCAGCGCTTGCGGACTGTATTCCGCAAGGGCCGAGTGGTAGTGCGCGACCAATGGATTGTCGGTGTCCGTGGGGAACGGCACCACCTGGGAGACGTATACGCCTTCGCCAGCCTTCCCCAGGTCTCGGGCCAGAGCGTTGCCGCCACCAAACGAAACCGTCATGAATATCGGATCAATATGCTTGCGAATGGACTCGACGGTTGTCGCGACGGGATTGTAGGTGCCGACGACAATTACTGAGTCGGGATCAGCCGCAACGATTTGTGCGATTGTTTCCGAGCCGACTCCGGAATTTCGTCGATAGCTCCACGACCCCACCGGTTCCAGGTCGCGCAGTTCCAATGCCGCTCGAACGCCATCAAGCCCGTCACGTCCGTAGGTATCGTCCTGGTAAAGCACGGCGACCCGGGATGCCCAGAGGTGCTCCACCAGGCGCTCAACCAGAGCTTCAGTTTCCTGATGGTACGAAGCCCGGACGTTGATTGCATTCCGAAGACCGGGGTCACGCAGGAATTCGGCGCCGGTGAAGGGGGCAATGAACGGAACGCCGGCGGCGTCGGCCAGGGGATATGCGGCACGGGATGTCGGTGTCCCCACTGCACCGATCAGCGCGAACACCCGGTCCCTTTCGATCATCCATTCGGTGGCGTCCACCGTGTAATCGGGCTCGTAGCCGTCGTCCACGGTTTTCAGCTTCAATGCACGGCCGTGTACTCCGCCCTCGCGGTTGACCTCATGGAACGCCGCTTCAATGCCCAACCTCATCCCCTTGCCCAATTCCTGCGCGGGGCCGCTGATTACCGCGGTCTGACCCAACAGTATCTGGTCGTCGGAAATGCCCTGGGGTCCTGATCCATTGTCCGTACATCCCAGGCCGAAAACGGTCGCAAGAACGGCCATCAATGCCGCCGCTGATAGCAACTGGAGGCGCAGTATCGCAAGATGGTTAACTGATTTCATTATTGGTTCAGCGTGATCATAAAAGTTATAGGATGTGACACATTGTACAACATTGCAGCGGACGCAAGGAAGCACGTTTCGCCACGCCAACGTTATATTTTGAAGCGTTGGATGGTCGACCGGCCTGGCTCTTGTTGCCGCCCCGACGTCGGGGGCCCGGCGCCGGCGCGGCATACGGTGGACAGCCTGGCAGTGTCCCGACCGATACCCAGACCGGATCATCCCCAGGGATTGCGCCTGGACCAAAGCCGGCCCCGCACTTGATACGGGGGCCATGACTTCCCCGAGGCGCGACGCACCGTGCAGTCCCTGGACTTCCGCCGCGCAAGATTGGCCTGGCAATCGCGACGGCCGTGACGGACATCGAGCGACGACGCTGCTATATAATCCCGGACGTACCGCGCCGTTGGCGTATCCTATCGAGGCGTCCGAGGCATCCGACGAGTCCGGCGCGGCCCAATCCGCTCCCGTCCGATGCAGCCGACGTTCCCCGGGAGAGCGCGCGATGAGTGAGGCCATTGTATTTGCGGTCCTCGGGCTCTCGCTGGCGCTGTTCGTCATTGGGAAGTGGCGGTACGACATCGTCGCCATCCTGGCCCTGCTGGTGCTGGCCATCGCGGGTATCGTGCCCGCCGCGGACGCGTACAAGGGGTTCGGGCATCCGGCGGTGATCACCGTCGCCGCGGTGCTGGTGCTGAGCCGGGCCCTGTACAACTCCGGCGTGGTGGATGTCATCGCCGGCTGGTACTCGCGGATACCGGAGTACCTGACCCTCAGGATCGCGGCGCTGTCGGGGCTGACGGCGTTTCTCTCCGCTTTCATGAACAACGTGGGCGCGGTGAGCCTGCTGCTTCCGGTGGCGGTTCGCGTGTCCAGCCGGAGCGGCCATCCGCCATCACGCTACCTGATGCCCCTGGCCTTCGCCTCGCTGCTGGGCGGCATGACGACCCTCATCGGCACGCCGCCCAACGTCATCATCTCCAACTTTCGCGAGGAGCAGGTGGGCGTCCCGTTCAACATGTTCGACTTCACGCTGGTGGGGCTGGCGATAACCGCGGCGGGCGTGGCATTCATCGTGCTGGTGGGCTGGCGGCTGATCCCATCGCGGCCGACGCCCCTGACCCTGGGGGACACGCTGGACATCGAGAGCTACATGACCGAAGTGCGCGTGCCGGAGGACTCCAGCTTTGTGGGGCAGCGGCTGGGCGATATTGAGGAGTTCGCCGATGAGGACGTCACCATCGTGGGCATCCTGCACCGGGGGCTCGTTTACCGCGCGCCCAGCAGCTTCCAGATCATCGACGGCAACGACGTGCTGATCATCGAAGCCGACCCCGAAGACCTCCATGCGTTTGTGGAAAGCAGCGGGTTAGAACTGCAGGGCTCGGCGGACACCCAGCCGGGGATCAGCCAGACCTCCGGTTCGGATAATGTGGCCGTGGTGGAGGCAATCGTGGCCCCGGGCAGCCGGGCCCAGGACCGGAGCGCACGAGAAATGCGACTGCATGCCGAGTATGGTCTTAACCTGCTGGGAGTGTCGCGGCGCGGCCAGCGGTTCATCCGCCGGCTGAGGCATATCAACTTCCGGGTCGGCGACGTGCTGCTCCTGCAAGGTCCGCAAGAGGTCGTGCAGTCCGGGCTGCCGCGGCTGGGCCTGCTGCCCCTGGCCGAACGCGAACTGCGCATCGGGCAGCGTCGCCGCCTCTTCTTCCCCATCGCCGTGTTCGCCATCGCGCTCCTGCTGACCTCTTTCGGCCTGCTATCCGTTCAGGTGTCGTTCGTGGCGGCCGTGGTGATCCTGCTGCTGACCAGGATCGTCACCTTGCAGGAGGCATACGATGCGGTGGAATGGCCGGTCATAGTCCTGCTGGGGGCGATGATACCGGTGGGCCAGGCGCTGGAGACCACGGGCGGCGCGGCGCGGATCGCGGCGATCTTCGCCGAGTGGGGCGGATTCCTGCCGCCCTGGGCGATGCTGGGCGTGGTGCTGGTGACCACCATGCTACTGTCCGCCGTGATCAACAACGCCGCCGCCGTCATCCTGATGGCCCCCATCGGGATCAACGTGGCGCAAAACATGGGGGCGTCGCTGGACCCGTTCCTGATGGCGGTGGCCATCGGCGGCTCGGCGGCCTTCCTGTCGCCCATCGGTCACCAGTCGAACACCATCGTGATGGGGCCCGGCGGCTACCGGTTCGCCGACTACCTGATAATGGGGTTTCCCCTGGTGGTGGTGATCGTGACGGTGTGCATCCCGGCGATCATGTGGGTGTGGCCCATGGGGATCTAGCGTGAAATGGGCCGGGGCGTCACCCTGCCCGGCACCGTGGCTTCTGACGGGAGTTGCTGACAGGCATATAATGAACCAAAACCAACGGCGCGTTGCATGACGCCCCACTCTTGAAAGCATCATGGAAGTAATCGGTTCCAACCTGCGTAACGACGACCGGGATTTTCAGGACAACCAGGCTCGCATGGCAGCCCTGGTGCAGGACCTGAAAGAACGGCTGACCCGGGTGCGCGCCGGCGGCGGTGAGCGGGCGGTGGAACTGCACCGCAGCCGGGGCAAGCTGCTGGCCCGGGAACGCATCGACGGGCTGGTCGACCCCAACACGCCCTTCCTGGAACTGAGCCCGCTGGCCGCCTGGGACATGTACGACGGCGAGGAATCCTCCGCGGGCATTGTCACCGGCGTCGGCGTGGTGCAGGGCAAGGAGGTGGTGATCCTGGCCAACGACGCGACGGTCAAGGGCGGCACCTACTATCCCATCACGGTGAAGAAGCACCTGCGGGCCCAGGAGATCGCGCTGGAGAACCACCTGCCCTGCATCTACCTGGTGGATTCGGGCGGCGCGTTCCTGCCTTTGCAGGCGGAGGTGTTTCCGGACCGCGACCACTTCGGGCGGATCTTCTACAACCAGGCCCAGATGTCGGCCCTGGGCATTCCGCAGGTGGCGGTGGTCATGGGTTCGTGCACAGCCGGCGGGGCGTACATCCCGGCCATGAGCGACGAGGTGGTGATGGTGCGCCAGCAGGGCACCATCTTCCTGGGTGGGCCTCCGCTGGTGCGGGCCGCCACCGGTGAAGAGGTGGATCCGGAGACCCTGGGCGGCACGCAGGTACACACCCGGGTGTCCGGCGTCGCCGACCACGAAGCCGCCGATGACGAGGACGCCCTGGCCATCACGCGGGACATCGTCGAAAACTTCGTGCGACGGCGCGAGCCTCCGTTTGAAGTCGCCACCCCCGAGGCGCCGGCTCACGATCCCGCCGAGCTGTACGGCATCGTGTCGCCGGACAATCGCCGGCAGTACGACGTGCGCGAGGTGATCGCACGAATCGTGGACGGGAGCCGGCTCCACGAGTTCAAGTCCGAGTACGGGCAGACCCTGGTGTGCGGCTTCGCGCGCATCTGGGGGTATCCGGTGGGCGTGGTCGCCAACAACGGGGTGCTGTTCTCCGAGAGCGCTCTGAAAGGGACGCACTTCATCGAGCTGTGCAGCCAGCGGGGCATCCCCCTGCTGTTCCTGCAGAACATCACCGGCTTCATGGTGGGCAGCCAGTACGAGGCCGGCGGCATCGCCAAGGACGGCGCCAAGATGGTCATGGCCGTGTCCAACGCGTCGGTGCCCAAGTTCACCGTGATCGTCGGCAGTTCCTTCGGGGCCGGCAATTACGGCATGTGCGGGCGGGCGTACCAGCCCCGGTTCCTGTGGACGTGGCCCAACGCGCGTATCTCGGTGATGGGCGGGCAGCAGGCGGCGGAGGTGCTGGCGACCATCCGGCTGCAGCAGCTGGAGCGTCAGGGCAGGACGCTGGAGCAGGAGGAGCGTGACGAATTGCAGCGCCCCATCCTGCAGAAGTACGAGGAGGAGGGCGACCCGTACTACAGCACCGCCCGCCTGTGGGACGACGGCATCATCGACCCGGTGGACACGCGGGACGTGGTCGGACTTGGCATCGCCGCGTCCATCAACGCGCCGTTCCCGGAGCAGAAGCGCGGCGTGTTTCGGATGTGAGCCCGGGCTCGACCCGCCGCTGGTATAATTCTGCCGCCAGCCCGGCACTGCCAAACGCCAAGTGCAATTATGAACACGCCCAACGCCATCGCCAGGACTTCCCGTGTCCAGCAACGCTTCGTGTTCCCGGACCCGCCGGAAGACCCCGATGACAAGATGACCAGTTTCAAACGCCTGGCCGCCACCGGCAACGTCTATCACCTCATCCAGCATCTGGGGAACCGGGAGACCACCCTGGTGGCCGGGGAGCAGTACCTGGCCCTCGCGCCCACCCGCAACCTGGCCGGGGTGAGGTATCCCGACCTGCTGGTGGCCTTTGGCGTTGACCCAGCGTTGCATGAGGAGAGCAACGCCTACGTCATCGAGGAGCAGGGCAAGCCGCCGGACTTCGTGCTGGAGATAGCGTCGCGCAGCACCGGACACATTGATGCCGGGCCGAAGCGGCGGGACTACGCGGCTTTGGGCATCCCGGAGTACTGGCGCTTTGACGAGACGGAGACGGGTCGGTATCACGGAGCGCGGCTGGCCGGGGAGCGGCTGGTGGATGGCGAGTACGTTGCCGTCGACATCGTGGAACTTCCCGACGAGAGTTTGCAGGGATTCAGCGCGGTCCTGGGTTTGTATCTGCAGTGGGTAGACGGAGAGTTGGTGTTTCACGACCCCGGCACTCAGCGGCCCATCGCTACCCTCGTGGATGAAAGGGAGGCCCGTATCGCCGCCGAAGCCCGCGCCGCCGCCGCCGAAGCCAGTGCCGCCGCCGAAAGGGAAGCCCGCGCCGCCGCCGAAGCCCGCATCCGCGAACTGGAAGAACGGCTGGGCCAGCAGAATACCTGACACGCCGGGAGTGCCCATCTCGCGGGCTCAGCCGCGTAAAGGGCCCCACAGCGCGGTCGGCGCCCACACTTGACGCAACGAGCCGGGGATACGATACGCCGCATTTCCCTTCGAGAATGCGTTGGGGCAGCAATAATCGCTGCGGTATTGAGACCGCCACGTCGTCATCCTTCTCGCAAAGACCCTGACACGTGCCAGCCCATGTCGGACGCTCTCTGATGTTCTCCAAGGTGCTGGTCGCCAACCGGGGCGAAATCGCGGTGCGGGTCAACCAGACGCTTCGCGCGATGGGGATTGATCCCATCGCGGTCTACTCCGAGCCCGACGCCAGCGCTCCCCACGTGCGGACGGCGGCTCAGTCGGTGGCGCTGCCGGGCAGCACCGCCGAGGAAACGTACCTGGACATCAGCCGAATGGTGCAGGCGGCGCTGGACTGCGGCGCCGACGCCATCCACCCGGGCTATGGCTTCCGGTCCGAGAATCCCGCGTTCGCCCGGGCGTGCCGCGACGCGGGGATCGCCTTCATCGGCCCGGCCCCGGACAGCATGGCAGCCCTGGGGGACAAGCTGCGCTCCAAGGACATCGCCATTGCCGCCGGAGTGCCGGTGGTTCCCAGTTCTCCCGAGTGCCTGCCGGGAGATCCGGCGGCAGCAGAGTTCGTCGAACGGTGGGGTTTTCCCCTGATGGTCAAGGCGGCCGCCGGCGGGGGCGGTCGCGGGATGCGCGTCGTCAACGCGCGGCAGGCGTTGGACGCCGACATGGAGGTGGCCAGCCGGGAGGCCCAGGCCGCCTTCGGCGACGGCCGCGTGTTCCTGGAGCGGTACATTGCCAATCCTAGACACGTGGAGATCCAGGTGCTGGCCGACGGGGATGGCCACGCCATCCACCTGGGCGAGCGGGAGTGCAGCATCCAGCGACGGCACCAGAAGATCATCGAAGAGACCCCGTCGCCGGCCCTGACGTCCGAACTGCGCCGGCGCATGGGCGCGGCGGCCGTCGCCGTGGCCCGGGAGGCCGGGTACGTCAACGCCGGGACGGTTGAGTTCCTGCTGGACCCACGTTCCGGCGAGTTCTACTTCCTGGAGATGAACGCCCGCCTGCAGGTGGAGCACCCGGTCACCGAGGCCGTGCTGGGACTGGACATGGTGGAATGGCAGGTGCGCATCGCCGCCGGGGAACCCCTGACGCTCCGGCAGGAGGAAATCGTGCCAAGAGGCCATGCCGTGGAGTGCCGGATCTACGCGGAAGACCCATACCGGGATTTCGTCCCGTCCACCGGCCCGCTGCTGCGCTGGAGGCCGCCCAGCGGGCCCGGGCTGCGGCTGGACAGCGGCGTGGCGCAGGGTCAGGAGGTGTCGATCTACTACGACCCGATGCTGGCGAAGCTGGTCGCCTGGGCGCCGGACCGCGACCTCAGCCTGCGCCGCATGGAAGTTGCCCTCTCGGAGTTCCTCGTGCTGGGCGTGGTCACCAACATCCCGTTGCTGCGAGCGGTGATCGGCCATGCCCAGTTCCAGCGGGGCGAGTACGACACCGGTTTCCTGGAGTGGAACCCGGCGGTCACCCGGCCGGCCATAACCGACGAGACCCGCACGACCGCGCGGGCGCTGGCGGCCTGGGCCTCCCGGACGGCGACGGGCATGACGCCGGGCGCGACTACAACGGTGACCGGCGCGGATAGTCCCGCGGTCGTTGGCCCGTGGCAGTCCGCCGGGGAGCGGAGACTGCCGTGACCACCGGGCAGGGACAGATGCGCGAGACGTACCCGGTCGCCGGCGAGGCATACCGGTACCGGACCGAGGAGAATGGCCGGCGGTTCACCTTCAGCCCGGAGGACGACGAACCGACCGGCCCCGAAGCGTCCATCACCCTGGAAATCGATGCGGCGGCAACGGGCGAAGGGCTGTGCCGGACGGCATCGGGGCGAACGGCGGCCTTTGCCTGGGCCTGGGTGGGCGCCGAGCTGCACCTGTGGCTGGACGGCGACCTGTTCGTATTCCAGCGGGAGGAAAGCCGGCGCCGGGGCGGCCGGAGCGCCGCTGACGCGGCGGGGGACATCCTGGCTCCCATGCCGGGGGCGGTGCTGGAGGTCCTGGTGGCAGAGGGAGACCGGGTGGAGCGGAACCAGACCGTCGTACTGATGGAGTCGATGAAAATGGAGCTGGTGATCACCGCGTCCCGGGCCGGCGTCGTGCGGCGCGTGTCGGTGGAGCCGGGACAGCAGGTGGACCGGGGGATGCGTCTGATGGAACTGGGCCCCGAGGACGACGGCACCGGCGGCAACTGACGCTCACGCGTACCCAGTTTGTTTTTCATCGATGGACAGGATCAACAGGATGCTGGCAATACCGTCGCGGCGTTCCGATAACAGCGGCGTCCCGGCATCCGGGGGCGCGGACGATAAGCAATCAAATCCTGTATATCCTGTGCATCGATGTGAAACTACCCCGGTGGTTGTTCAAAGCGGGTTCGCATCAGCAGTTGACGGCGTCGACGCGCCGGGGCGGCGGTGTTAGGATGCTTGCCACTGCGACGTCTCCCCGAGAGCGGACGCGCCGAACCTCCGGAGGATCGCCTCATGCCGGGAACTGGACTGGACTATTCCGCGCTATTCAACCGAAATCTGCCGCCTCCCGCCGGCCCGTGGGGAGGTCATCCGAAGTACAACTTCATCGGCGGCCATAGCGATCCTGACATGGTTCCCACCGAGGAGTTCATCGAGTCTGCCGCCCGGGTGTTCCGCGGCGATCCCCGTAACATCTCCATGTACAACTTTTCCGGCGGGCCGCAGGGCATCCTTCCGCTGCGCGAGTTCCTGGTGGAAAAGCTGGGCGAGCATCGAGGCATCAACACCACCATCGACGACGTTCTGATCACCTCGGGGTCAGGGCAGGGGATCGAGTTGATCAACGAGATCCTGCTGGAAGAGGGCGACACCGCGATCGTCGAGGCGTTCAGTTTCTCCGGCGCGCTGGGCAACCTGCGCCGCCGGAAGGTCAACATCGTCGGCATCGATGTGGACGAAGACGGGATGCGCATGGACCACCTGGAGCAGGCGCTGGAAGACCTGCGCGGCCGAGGGGTGCGTCCCAAGTACATCTACACCATACCCACCCTGCAGAACCCCACCGGCACGGTGCTGACCATGGAACGCCGTTTCCGGATGCTGGAACTGAGCGAGGAATACGGCGTGCCCATCTTCGAGGACGAGTGCTACGCCGACCTGATTTTCGAGGGTGAGTACGAGAATGCCATCCGGTCGCTGGACGACTCGAACCGGGTGCTGCACATCGGCTCATTCTCGAAGACCCTGGGGCCGGGCACGCGACTGGGCTACGTGGTCGCGTCGTGGGACGTGATGAGCCGGCTGCTTTCACGCAAGAACGACGCCGGCACCGGCGTCATGGACCAGATGATCGTTGGGGACTATTTCACCAACCACTACGAGGACCACATCCTGGAGGTCCGGTCGGCGTTGCAGCGCAAGTGCGACACGCTGAGCAGCGCCCTGCGGGAGTCCTTCGGCCCCAGCGTGGAGTTCGAAATTCCCCGGGGTGGGATGTACCTGTGGGTCAAGCTGCCCGACGGCGTGGATTCCCGCGACCTGGAGGCCGCGGCGCTGCGGGAGGGCATCGCATTCAACCCGGGGCCCGACTGGTCGGCCGACCCGGACGCCGCGGCCAGCTACATCCGCCTCTGTTTCGCCCTGCCTTCCGAGGCGGAGATCTGGGAAGGCGTGGAGAAGCTGGCGGAGGTCTTCCGCCGGGAAGGCGCGATCCCCTGACGAAAGAGGGGGCGCCGTCCCGGCATCACGCGTCCAGCCTACGCATTGCCCTCGATGCTGCGCACAAACTCCAGCGTCCGGCTCGCCAGCCGGTCGGGTATCTCGACCTTCATGTTGTGGCCCACGCCGTCGTAAAGCTCGAGCTGGGCGTTGGGCATCCGCTCCACCATCAGGCGCTGGATTTCCACCGGGGTGATGTCGTCGTGGGACGCCGCCAGAATCAGGGTTGGGGTCGATATATCGGATAGCAGCGGCGTGAGGTCTGCGGCCAGCAGGCAGCCCTGGAGGGCGATCACCTCCGCGGCGGTGGTCCTGGCTCCCTCGTCGGCGTACCACTGGATGATCTCGTCGGGCGTGTCCGGGCCGAACCGCTTGTCGGTGTCGGCCAGCAGCCAGGCCCGGGTGCCCTGCTGTTCCAGGATGCCGCGCCACGGGGCCGCGTCCATGTTCGCGCCCATCTGGGCCAGCCTGGGCGTGGAGGCCACCAGCGTCAGGCTCAGCAGGCGGTCCGGGAAATCGTGGGCGAAGCGCAGACTCACGATGCCGCCGGCCGAGGCGCCGACCAGGTGGGTCCTCTCGATGGCCAGGGCGTCCAGGACCCGGGCGATGTCGGATGCCAGATCCTCCAGCTCGAACGGCTGGGAAAGACTCGTTTCCGTGCCGGCGTGGCCGCGCATGTCGAAGCGAACCACCGGGCGATCGCGGGCCAGCGTTGGCACCCACGGGCGCCAGCGGTGGAGGTTCCCGCCGGCGGCGTGGTGGAGCATCACCGGCGCATCGTGGCGCCAGGGGTCCGAAAAGTCGTCCCGGTGGTAGTGGAACCGGTCTCCGTTCAGGTCCAGGGTCGGCATGTTTCCTCCGGCTGACGGTCTGCGCCGGCTGTGGAGCGTGATGTACCGGCGGTTGGAACCATCATATCTCAGCCGCCGCCCGGCCCGGCGTCGTGATGGGCCGAAAGGCTGATGTGTACCCGGTTTGTCATGGCGAGGAGTGCAACGACGTGGCGATCTCGCCGCCGCAACGACGTCTCGGCCAACGACGAGATCGCCGCGCTTCGTCCGCAATGACGGACCGAGTGAGGTGGGTACGCGTGAGGCCCAAGGGCCATGGCACAGGCCCGGTGCGGCAAGTATGTGTAGAATGCAGCCAATCATGCTCGTGGCTTCGGCCCGGGAAACGCGACGCATCCGCGCGGGGAGGCTGAGATGGCACTTTCGCTGATCAGAGGCAAGCACGTCGTCTGCAAGATCACCGGGCGAGACTCGGCAGAGGTCGTCGCCGACGGGGCGGTGGTCCAGCGGGATGGGGTGATCGAGGCGGTGGGCGACTACCGGGAGTTGCGCGCCCAGCATCCTGACGCCGAGGTCATCGGCAACGGTAACCACGTCGTGATGCCCGGGCTGGTCAACGACCACTTCCACGTGGGGCTGACGCCCTTTCAGATGGGCGCGCCGGACCTGCCCCTGGAACTGTGGAGCCTGCACCGCATCGGCGTGCGGGCCATCGACCCGTATCTGGACCAGCTGTACGGCGCGGTCCAGATGATCGAGACCGGCACGACCACAGTGCAGGCGATTCACTCGACGCCACGGGGCACCGGGCCGGTGAGCATGGAGATCGCCGACAAGGTGGTGGGGGCGTACCAGGCCTCCGGTATGCGGGTCTCCTACGCTCCGTCGGTGGTGGACCAGAACTCGATGGTCGCCGGACCCGGCGGCGGCGAGGCCGATTTCGCCGCCCGGATGCCAGCGGACCTGGCCGAACGGTACCAATCCCTGATGGCTCCCGGCTACCGGGCGGTCGACGAGATCATGCCCGTGCTCGAGGAGATCAGCCGCAAGTACGGCAACGATCAGTACGAACGGGTCCGCGTCACCATGGCGCCCAGCAATGTTCATCGCTGCTCCGACGAGCTGCTGACGGCCATCAAGGAGCTGGCGGGGCGGTACAGCACCGGCATCCACATTCACCTGCAGGAAACCGTGTACCAGAAACTGTACGGCCACACCGCCTACGGCAAGACGCCCCTGCAGCATCTCCACGAAATCGGGTTCCTGGGACCGGAGGTGGTCTGCGGCCACAGCGTGTGGGCCACCGAGGAAGACCTCAGCATCATGGCGGCCACCGGCACCAACATCTGCCACAACGCCAGCTCCAACCTGCGCCTGCAGAGCGGAATCGCGCCCATGGGCCGCATCCTGGAGGCGGGGATCAAGGTGGCCATCGGCAGCGACGAGGCGGGCCTGAATGACGACAAGGACCTGTTCCAGGAGATGCGGCTGGTGCTCAAAATCCACCGGGTGCCGGGGATCGACCTGGAGCCTCCCACATCCCACCAGGTGCTGGAGATGGCGACGGTCAACGGGGCCTACGCCAGCTGGTTTGGCAACCGCATCGGCACCCTGGAGCCGGGCAAGCGGGCGGACATGACGCTGGTGGACATGCGGAACATCGAGGAACCCTTCCTGGACCCGCGGGTGTCGGTGGTGGACGCCCTGGTGCACCGGGCGAGAGGGATCGACGTCGACACGGTGCTGGTGGACGGCGAGGTGGTCCTGCGGGACGGTCAACTGACCCGGGTGGACAAGGATGAACTGTTCCGGGAGTTGAAATCGGCCCTGGACCGTCCGCTGACCGCCCAGGAGGAGGAACGGCGGGAGCTTGCCGCGCTGGTGGAGCCGCACCTGCGCCGGTTCTACCGCGACTCGGTTCCTCAGGATGCCATGCCCTTCACCGCCTACAACGCGCGTTCCTGAACACGGGCAGCACGTCGCGCCCCGCGCCGTTGCATGGTGCTAATATCTTGACGACAACCGGCATGTAAACGATCGCATTGCTCAACCACCCTGGGCCGTCGGCCACCGGAGGCATCTTGGCTATCACAGAACTGGAAATCACCAACCGCACGAGCTTCGCGTCCGGCCAAAGCTTCGGCGACGTGGGCGCCTACGAACTGCTGGAAGGCACCGCCCACTACGCGGTGGACCCGTTGCATCCCCGGAACGGTGGGATCACGGACCTGGACCTGGCGCCGCGCAATTCCGCCGGCCTGGTGGAGTTCTCGTCGGATTTCGCCATGCTCCGGCCGGTGAACGTCGACAAAGGCAACCGCCGCATCCTGTTCGACGTGGTGAACCGGGGCCGCAAGACCGCCCTGAGCCTGAACAGCGTTCCCACGGCAAACGACCCCACGTCGCCTCTGGAAGCCGGCAACGGCTACCTGATGCGTCGGGGTTACACGGTGGTCTGGGGCGGCTGGCAGGCCGACGTGCCGCCCACGCCGGGGCTCATCGGGCTCCACGCGCCGGAGGCCATCGGCCCCCAGGGTCCGCTGACCGGCAGGATCATGTGCCAGTTCCAGTGCAATGAGCCCACCCAGGTGTTCCTGCTGGCCGACCGACAGCACCTGCCCAACCCGGCCGCAGACCCGGAGGAGGCGGACGCCACGCTGACGGTGCGCGACCTGCCCAACAGCCCGGCCACGCCCGTCGACCGGGACCAGTGGTCCTTCGTGCGGGTGGAGGACGTGGACCTGGAACCGGAGCACAACCACGTCTACATGCCCTCCGGGTTCGAGCCGGGAAGGATCTACCAGCTGGTGTACACCACCACCGGCAGCCGCATCGTAGGCCTGGGTTTCGCGGCGATGCGGGACGTGGTCTCCTTCCTGAAACACGCTCCGGCATCCGCTGGAAATCCCTGCGCCGGCGCCATCGACTACGCCTACGCCATGGGGCGTTCCCAGAGCGGGCGTTTCCTGCGCCAGTACATCCACGTGGGCGTCAACGAGGACGAGGAGGACCGGCCGGCGCTGGACGGGATCATCCCCCACGTGGCCGGGGCGATGCGCGGCGAGTTCAACCTGCGCTTCGGGCAGCCCTCCAAGGACGTGTGCTACATCATCCCGGAGATGTTCCCCTTCACCGACACCACGCAGGTTGACCCGGTGACGGGGGCCCAGGGTTCCCTGCTGGACGCCATCGAGCGTCGTGGCACGGTGCCCAAGATCATGTTCACCAACACCTCCGCCGAGTACTGGCGCGGAGACGCCGCGCTGATCCACACCGACCTGGAGACGCTGACCGACGCACCGGAATCGGCATCGGTGCGCCGCTACCACTTCGCCGGCTGCCAGCACGGTTCGGGTGACTTCCCGCCCATCGAGATCCGGGCCAACGACGGCATCAAGGGACAACTTCCCTTCAACAGCGTGGACTACGCGCCCCTGCTGCGGGCCGCCCTGGACAACCTGGACCGCTGGGTCACCACCGGCGAGGAACCTCCCGCCAGCCGGCACCCCAGCCTGGACGACGGCACGGCGGTGGAGTCGCACACGCTGCTGGAGCGGTTCGCCCAACTGCCCGGCGTCAAGGTGCCCACCGAGACCACCCGGGCGATCCGGCTGGACTACGGGCCGGAGTCGCACCTGGGGCGCACCATCAAACTGCCAGCCGACGAGGGCGAGGAGTTCCCGGCGCTGGTGGCCGACATCGACGAGTCGTTCAACGAGCGGCGGGGCATCTGCCTGCCCGACCTGACGGTGCCGGTGGCCACCTACACCGGCTGGAACCTGCGGGACGAGAGCATCGGCAACCCCGGCCTGTTCATCGGCATCACGGGCGGACTGGCCGGCTGGACCCTGCCGCTGCCGGCCACGCGGGCCGAGCGGGAGGCCACCGGCGACCCGCGGGCTTCCATCGAAGAACGCTACGAAGGCCGCGATGACTACCTGGAGCAGGTGAACCGCGCCGCCATGGACCTGGTCAGCGAGGGCTACCTGCTGGAGGAAGACGTGGACGAGGTGCTGGACCTGGCCGGACGGAAGTACGACTACTGGGCGGGAGAAGACGGGAGGTGCTGAGGCAACCCTGAGCGCGCCGGCGCAGCGCTCAGCCACAAGCCAGAGCGCCTTTGCGCTGACGGTTTTGTACACGCTTCGCTTGTAAGGAGGATGACCATGCCATTGCAGCTGGACCACACCATTGTGCCCGCTTACGACAAGGTGAAGTCCGCGGAGTTCATCGCCCGGCTATTCGGCCTCAAGTACGAGGGGCCGTGGGGGCATTTCGCGCCGGTGAAAGTCAACGACATCCTGACGCTGGACTTCGACGACTCGGACAACCCACGCTCGAACCACTACGCCTTCCTGGCATCGGACGAGGAGTTCGACGCCATCCTGCAGCGCATCAAGGACGAGGGCGTCGTGTTCGGTAGCGGGCCGCGCTCGCGCACGGACGGCGAGATCAACCACCTGCACCAGGGGCGCGGGTTCTACTTCGAGTGCGAGAACGGCCACGTCTGGGAGGTCATCACCCACACCTACATCACCGACTGACGTTCTCGGCAACGCATGGCGGCGGAAACCCATCGAAGCGGGAGAATGCGTCCCGACCGGTGGCAGGACATACGCCATCCTCGCCGGTGTTGTCCACGCGGCGGCTGCATCCCAGGGTGTTGGCTGATGTCCAAGTCCCGGTGTCGTTGCGGGGGATGCTCACGCGTATCCGGTTCGTCATCGCGAGGTGCGTAGCGACGTGGCGATCTCGTTCACGTGGCGGTGTCCGTTGCCCTGACGAGATTGCCGCCCCCGTATCAAGTACGGGGTGACGTTGCTTCGCTCGTGATGACACAGGAGTTACGCGGTTGGAAGCCTTTAGACTCGTCACTCCCGCGAAAGCGGGGATCCAGAGGCGAATTCTGTCACAGTGTCCGGGATTCGCTCACCCTAGAGTGGATGGATTCCTGCTTTCGCAGGAACGACGGGTTTGTAATTTCAAGCGCGTAAGTCCTATGGCAGTTCCAACGACAGTGGGTGCGCGCAAACCAGATAGGGTAGGTGAGGAAATTTCGATGCCGACGGGGCAGTGATCGGATCCCATCACGTCGGGCAGTATGAAGGCATCGGTCAGGTTGGAGGCGAAATCGCTGTCGGTGAAGAAGTAGTCGATGCGCCAGCCCACGTTCCGTTCTCGCGCGCGAGTCACCTGGTTCCACCAGCTGTAGTTGTGCGGTTCCTGGTTGAACCGGCGAAAGGTGTCGACGTAGCCGTGTTCAAGGAAGGTGTCCATCCAGGCGCGTTCCTCCGGCAGGAAGCCGGAAATCTTCGCGTTTTCCCTGGGCCGAGCCAGGTCGATCTCCTTGTGGGCGGTATTCACGTCGCCGCACACGATCACACTGCGGCCTTCCCGTCGTAGCCTGTCCACGTAATCCAGGAAGGCGTCGTAGAACTCCATCTTGTAACGCAGACGTTCGGCGGATTGCTTGCCGTTGGGGAAATAGATGCCCAGGAAGACGAAGTCGTCGAAGTCGGCGACGATGGTGCGCCCCTCGCTGTCAAACTGCTCAACGCCCAGGCCGAAGCTGACGCTGCGGGGTTCATGTCCCTCGCGGGTGTAGAGGCCCACGCCGCTGTAACCCTTTCGCTCCGGAGTGGTGAACCAGCAGGAATAACCGTCCACCTGCTTCAGGGCGGTGGGCAATTGGGACTCGTGCGCCTTGGTTTCCTGGAGGCACAGCACGTCGGGCTGCTCTTCGTGAAACCACTCAAGGAAACCCTTCTTGTGAACTGCCCGGATGCCGTTGACGTTCCACGAAATCAGTCTCATGCTTCTCCGTCCTCAGCCACGCCCTCCCCGGAGGGAGAGGGGGAAATTGCCCTCCGCGCCCGATTCTAGCACAGGCAGCGGGCCGCATTGGAAGCGGTAGCCAGCCACGGTCACTGGGTGTACCGCGCTATACTGAGCGCCCCGTTATCCCACGACTCCTATCGAGATCACGCTGGGGCCGTCCCAAGGTGCTAAACTGCCGGTGTCACAGTCCCAGCCAACCTGTGCCGCAGTATTCAAACAGAGCGGCGTTCAAACAGAAAGGAGCGAGCAGTGCCTTACGCCAACATAGACGGAGTCAACCTGTATTACGAGGAGTACGGCGCCGGCCCCACCGTCATGCTGACGCCGGGCGGACGGGTGGACCACAACGGCCTGCGTCCCATGGCTGCTCTGCTGTCGACCCATTGCCGCGTCATCATCCACGACCGGCGCAACTGCGGCAAGTCCGACGTGGTGATCGGCGGTGAGCTTTCCGAGCAGCACCTTTGGGCAGAGGAGATGGCGGCTCTGCTGAAATACCTGGACGCTGCCCCGGCTTACCTGGCCGGAGGGTCCGCCGGCTCGCGCACTTCCCTGACGGTGGCGGTGCGACATCCGGAGGTGGTGAAGGGTGTATTCGTCTGGGAAGTCTCCGGCGGGCCGCGGAGCGCCGAGCTGATGTCCCCCGGCTACTACGGGCAGTACATCGAGGCCGCCGAGCGGGGCGGGATGGCGGCTGTGGCCGCCACCGAGTTCTTCGAGCAGCGCATCCGGGACAACGCTGACAACCGGGAACGGATCCTTGACATGGATCCCGGGGAGTTCTGTTCCGTCATGCGCCGCTGGCGGGACCAGTTCTCCCAACCTAACCCGGTGGGAGACCTTACCGAGGAGCAGTTGGCGTCCATCACCTGCCCGGTGCTGGCCTTCGAGTGTAAAACGCCACGAACTATGTACCAGTGATCTGCGAAATCGCCACGAACTATAGGCCAGTTCGCCAAGGTCTATGACCACCGGTGGGCGCCAACGAGGCGACCATTGCCGCACTT
>JAJEIA010000021.1 GCA_022823505.1 Dehalococcoidia bacterium | reverse complement strand
CTCCAGGCGTGTGCGGCGGGTCTGGTCGCGGTTGGTCCATCGCTGCTGCATCTGTGTGACGCTCCGTGCGTGAATTATATCACATGCTACGAGGTTAATATAGACCCTTGACACGGTTTGTGTCAACATGTATCATCCAACGCAACAAAGCCATCGCCAACCAGGGCTTACGGAAAATCCCAAGGACAGGCACTCCAAAACACGGGCATCCGACCAACTGTTTATCTCGTATAAGAGACGATCAGGTTCCCAAGGCGATACAAACAAATTTGCGGATAGCAAAATTTTCGGTCAGGAGGTAAATCATGAGACTGAAGTTCAACGCCTGTCCCAAGTGCTCCGGCGACCTGGAACTGCGGCGCGACATCTACGGCATGTTCGTCAGCTGCCTCCAGTGCGGATTGCAGAAGGATCTGGACGCTCCCAACCAGGCTATCGAATGGTCCAAGCCGAAGCAGTCCACCTCCATCGCCACGAAGCGAACGGCCCACGAGGAACTGCTCAAGGCCGCGTAGCCAATAGATCGACGCACGACCGAGTCGACCCACATTCGAGGGGCGGGTTCATCACCCGCCCCTCACTTTTGCCAATCGACGCACCCGGCGCTCAGCGAGTCAGTTCGGGCCAGAAACGTTCTTCCTGCCAGGGGTCGGCGTTGTTGTTGTAGCCGCGCTGCTCCCAGAAGCCCGGCGCATCCTCGGCCATCAGCTCGATGCCGTTGACCCACTTGGCCGATTTCCATCCGTACCGGCTGGGGATGACCAGACGGAGCGGCCAGCCGTGGTCCTTGCCCAGCTCGGCGCCGTTCTGTCGGTGGGCCAGCAGTCCCTCGGATAGCGTCAGGTCCAGCGGCACGTTGGTGGTGTAGTCACCGAAGCAGTGGGCCATGATGTGCTTCGCGTCGGGCGAGACCCCGGCCACCTCCAGCAGATCCGACACCAGCACGCCCTCCCAGGTCTGGTCCAGCGCGGACCACTGGGTCACGCAGTGGAAGTCGGCGTCCATCACGACCTGGGGCAGGGCGCAGAATTGGGCCCAGTCCAGCGTGATCTCCCGCTCGACGAGACCCCACACGCGAATGGTCCAGGCGGCGAGGTCGATCTCAGGGGTGTCGCCGTAGGTGAGCACGGGGAAGGTCTTGGCGACGAACTGGCCCGGCGGGACCTTCTCGCCGCCCGGGGGCGCGATCTTGATCTGGTCGGGGCGTTTCAGGCCAAACTCGGGCTGGACGCCCGTCGTCTGCTGCCGGTTGGATGTGGTCATGGAAAATCTCCGCTCCGGTTCACTTGGCGGCGTGGATGGTTCCGGCCGGACCGTCGGTGATGCGGCCGACCACGGCGGCGCAGGGCGCACCCTCGTCACGCAGGGCCGCGACCAGGGCGTCAGCGCGGTCCTCCGGCACTGACATCAGCAGCCCTCCGGAGGTTTGCGCGTCGCAGAGGAGGAGCCGGTCCTGGTCGCTCAGTCCTTCGTCCCAGGTCGCCACGTCTTCGACGCTGCTCAGGTTGCGGTGGGTGCCGCCGGGGGCGACGCCCTGGTCGAGCAGTTCCCTGGTACCGGCCAGCACGGGGATGGCGGCCAGGCTGATCTCGGCGGCAACACCGCTGCCCTTGACCATGCTCTTGAGATGGCCCATGAGACCGAACCCGGTGATGTCCGTCGCGGCGTTGACACCCACCCGCTGCATGGCCACCGCGCCGGGTTTGTTGAGCGCCGCCATGGTCTCGACGGCGCCAGCCATGACGTCGGGATCGACCACGCCCTGCTTGCCGGCGGTGGTGATGATGCCGGTGCCGATGGGCTTGCTGAGCACCAGGACGTCGCCGGCCTTCGCGCCGGCGTTGCTGACCTGCTTGCCGGGCTCGACGACGCCGATGACCGACAGGCCGTACTTGGGCTCGGGATCGTCGACGGTGTGACCGCCGACGATGAGGCACTCGGCCTCGGCCGCCTTGGCGTAGCCGCCCTGCAGGGTGCGCCCGAGGATATCCTTGTCCAGCGATGCGGGGAAACCGACCACGTTCAGCGCGATGAGCGGCCGGCCGCCCATGGCATACACGTCGGACAACGAGTTGGCGGCGGCGATGGCGCCGTACTCGTAGGGGTCGTCGGTGATGGGCGGGAAGAAATCGACGGTCACAATGAGCGCCGTCTCGTCGTTGATGCGGTAAACGGCGGCGTCATCGCCCGTCTCGGCCCCAACCAGCAGGTCGGGGTGCGAGAGCAAGGGAACATAACTCAGGACCTGGCCCAGGTCCTCAAGGCTCAGCTTGGCCGCTCAACCCGCGCAGTGGGACAGCTCGGTGAGACGGACGGGCATTTCGGTCTGGGTCATTTGGTGCTCCAAATGTTTGGGCAAAATCAGTTCTAGCGTAGCGCGACGGCTCACCGCAAACCATTTACGATGCTCTGCAGTTCATCTCGATTGCGTTCCATGGATTTTAAAATGTCCTCGACGTAATCCAATTGATCTCGCCGGAGGGGCACGTGCGTATGGTCATGCAGGTATTCAACCAACTGCCACATTCGGGAATTGAAATTGAAGCTGATCTCCATTGCTTCGCAAACTTTGTCCAATGCGTCGTCAATTGCTTCGTGTCTACCGCTGCTCGGCATGCCAATTACCTCCGGATCAGGACCAATAATGCTCGCAACGGTTACGGTAGAGGAGTGCAAGCCGACTCAGAAATAAACGCTTATCTAGACGCGCGTGTCCCTATAGTTGGTACTCGGGGCGGCGCAGTAGCTGGCGGGCGATGACGAGGCGCATGATCTCGTTGGTGCCCTCGCCGATGATCATCAGGGGCGCGTCGCGGTAGTAGCGCTCCACGGGGAAGTCCTTGGTGTAGCCGTAGCCGCCGTGGATGCGCATCGCCTCCATGGACACCTCGCCGCAGACCTCGCTGGCGAAGAGCTTGGCCATGCCGGACTCCAGATCGATGCGCTCGCCGCTGTCCTTCTTGGTGGCGGCGTCGTACACCAGCAGGCGGGCGGCCTGGATCTTGGTGGCCATGTCGGCGATCTTGAGCTGAATGGCCTGGTGCTGGCTGATGGGCACGCCAAAGGTCTCGCGCTGCTGGATGTAGCGCATGGAGGCGTCCAGCGCGGCCTGGGCGACACCGACGGCGCGGGCGCCCACGTTGATGCGGCCGGTTTCCAAGCCGCTCATTACCTGGCCGAAGCCGACGCTTTCCTCGCCGCCGATGAGGTTATCGGCAGGGATGCGGAAGTCCTCGAAGAAGAGCTCGCAGGTGTCCAGGCCGCGGTAGCCCAGTTTGTCCAGGTGGCGGCCGACCTTGAAGCCGGGGCTGCCGTCCTTCTCGATGACGAAGGCGGAGAGGCCGCGGTGCTTCAGGGACGGGTCGGGGTTGGTGCGGGCCAGCAGGCAGAAGGCGTCGCCGGACTCCGCGTTGGTGATGAACATCTTGGAGCCGTTGACCACGTACTCCTCGCCGTCCTTGACGGCGCGGGTCTCCAGGGCTCCCACGTCGCTGCCGCCGCCGGGCTCGGTGAGGGCCAGGCCGCCGCGGATCTGGCCGCTGGCCAGGCGAGGCAGGAAGCGGTCGCGCTGCTCCTGGGTGCCGTAGTGGGTGAGCACGTAGGTCAGGATGTGGTGGGTGCCCAACGCGCCGGTGAGGGCCATGTACCCCTTGCTGATCTCCTCAAAGATCATGGCGAAGGTGGTGTAATCGAGGCCCATGCCGCCGTACTCTTCGGGCACGTTGATGCCGAAGAGGCCGAGTTCCTTCATCTGGTCGATGAGCTCGTAGGGGACGGTGTCGTTGGCGTCGTGGTCGGCGGCAGCGGGCTCGACGTCGCGGCGGACGAAGTCGCGCACCATGCTGACGATCTGGTTGCGGGCCTCGTCGGGGGTACGGGTGATGGTGGTCACGGGGGCTCCTGTGCTGTCGCTATCAACGGTGAATGACGCGAGTCAGTCTATCCCAGCGTATAGAGGGGCGCAACTTGGGAGCGTCAGGTAGCGTCCGCCGGCGCCGTTCGACCTGGCATCAAAAAGCCCGCCGGAGCGGGCGTCGGACGCAAAAGAAATGGCTGGGGATACAGGATTCGAACCTGTGATACCTGATCCAGAGTCAGGCGTCTTACCACTAGACTAATCCCCAGCGTTGCATTGATTTTAGCAGGGGATGGGCGCGTTTTTCAACGCGGCGTCCGTTCGGCCGGGTGATGATGCCGGCAGTGATAGAATCGGTTGATATAGATTTGGGAGAGATCAGGGCTGTCGATGTTCAAGGTGGACCTGGGGGTAGGTAATCTGGAAGGCGGTGATCTGGCGCCGGTTCAACCGGTGGTGGATACGGGAGCGGCCCACTCGATGCTGCCGGCATCATTGATGGAGCGGCTGCGGGTTGAGCTACAGCAGCGGCTGAGCTTCATTTTGGCGGATGGAAGCCGGGTGAAGTATGGCTACGGATTTGCCCGGTTCAGGATCGGTGATTTCGAGCGCCCATGCCCGGTTATATTCGGGCCGGACGGGAACTACCTGCTGGGGAAGTCGACGATGGGGGCTTTTAACCTGGTGGTGGACCCGGTGGGCGAGCAGTTGCTGCCGGCGGAGTGGCTGTCACTGAGTTGGGGTGGTGACACCCCATAACTTGGTGCACTAATTTCCATAACCTGAGGAGAAAGAATGGCGATACGCATTCAACCGCCGGATCTCGAAGTACCCGAAGATGACCCTTTCAAAAACGATCTTCTGGGCCGCAAAGACGCTGCTGAAGTTCTCACGCGCATCATAGGCAATATCGAGGGACCAGGCGCAATTGCGATCGATGCTGAATGGGGTGCCGGGAAAACCACTTTCCTCAATATGTGGTCTCGCCACCTGCAGAAGCAGGGTTTTCCGATAGTCGCGTTCAACGCTTGGGAGACCGACTTCGCCGGTGATCCCATGGTTGCGCTGATCACTGAGTTGGCTGAGGCTTTGGGCGAGGAAGACTCGAGGTCGCTGAAGGAGACCGCTAACGAGATTGCGATTAGGATACTGCCTAATCTTTTTAAACCCATCCCTATCTTGGGGAATGCGATTGCAGGGGCAGTCGAGGACACGATCGACCACTTCAGAGAAGACAGGGTCTCCACCTACCAGAGAGTTCGAGATGATTTTCGCCAGTTCAAAGCGAACTTGTCAAAAGCCGCACAAGCCCTATCAGAAGGCCATGACGGTCACCAGTTGGTCGTGATCATCGACGAGCTCGACCGTTGTCGCCCTTCGTACGCGGTTGAACTGCTGGAGATAGCCAAACACTGGTTCATGGTCGACCACATCGTGTTCGTGTTGGCTGTTAACCGCTCGCAGTTGGCTCATTCGATCAGAGTCCTTTATGGAGCTGATTTCGATGCGGACGGCTATTTGGAGCGGTTTTTTGATCAAGATTTCATACTGCCCGAACCAAATCGTCAACGTTTTGTGACCAGCCTGCTTTCAACACGCCAACTGGATGTTGTAGATTTCAATGCGCAAGGCAGACTAGACGGTCACGTGATAGGTGCCGGGATCGGCGCCCTGCGCGAATTTTTGATGCTGCCCAGTGTCAGCCTGAGGTCTGCGAACCAAGCGGTCAATCGACTCGGGATGATGCTTGCACTGTTTAATGAGCCGGCTGCAGCGGTCGCTATCACGTCAGTGGTGGCGTTGATTCTGAGGATGAACGACCGCGAGATTTATATGCGTTTCATAGGAGGAGAGGTTGCTGACATCACGGTGGCTGAGGCGGTATTCCGAGATCCAAGCATGAGCGCATATCGCGGAACCAGATACGGTGCGATAATCGAGGCAGCTATCATTGTAGCCTGCCAGCCCGACTATGTAAGTGGCCTCGGTGCCGAAGAACTACAATCGCCACTTTTGGAGGGATATGTACAAAGTCCGGAAGGGACGCTTGGATCTCAAGTAGTGAACCATGTTCAAACCATGTGGCGCGATAGGCAATACCGTATGGGTCTGAGTGGGTTCGGGGAAGCAGTGCGAAGGCTGGAATTATTGTCAACGGATGGCATCGGGAGATGATGTTTTCCAATACGCGGTGATTGACACCTTTAAGCGTTGTTGGTAGCCTGAATCTGCGTTCCGGCGCGATGGTCTGGCCCGCTAGCTCAACTGGCAGAGCAGCTGACTCTTAATCAGCAGGTTCTCGGTTCGACCCCGAGGCGGGTCACCATTTTTCATTTAAGGATGGCTGCGCCGCCGGCTGTCGCGGGGAAGTGTCGGAATTGGCAGACGAGCATGACTTAGGATCATGTGCCCTTGGGCGTGCGGGTTCGAGTCCCGCCTTCCCCACCACGCTGCGCTTCCTGGTCTTGACGTTCTGACGCTTGACCACAATTTCAGCGCGAGCCGGTCTTGAAAAGCCCAGGTTACCGCGAGGCTTGCCAAGCGCGAGGCAGCTGGGTTCCTGCTTTCGCAGGAACGACGAGGGGGATTACTCTTCCCCCTCATACGGGTCCAGCCAGCCGAAGCGGCGGAAGCTGACGCGGTCGGTGTCGCTGAACTCGACGCCCTCCTGCTCCAAGAGTTCGCGCTGGAGCAGGGCGCCCAGGCCCTCGCCGCGGGGGCTGATCTTGCCCTGGGCGTTGATCACCCGCTGCCAGGGCACGTCCGGGCGCTGGTCGTCGGCATACCTACCCAGCGACGCCAGGCAGAAGCCGACCATGCGGGGCGTGCAGCCGCCGACGATCTGCGCGATCTGCCCGTAGGTCGCCACCTGACCGCGTGGGATTTGCCGGACCACCTCCAGCACACGCTCGTACACCGGCGGTACGGCGGGGGCATCGTCCACCGGAACTACTCCGAGGCGGCAGGGCCGGCGACGTTGGCCTTGTTGGCGACGGCGGCCCAGGTGAGTTCGGTGAGAATGCGCACCGGGTCCAGGATGTCCCAGAGCACGCCGACGTTCAGAAAGTAGGCGTTGGCGAACACGACGGCGCCCAGGCCAGCCGGCACGATTGTGCCCACCTTGCCGGCCGTGCAGCCGCACCGCCATAGCGCCACCGCCGACACGCTGCACGAGGCGATGAACAGCGGGTTGACGGTGCGCCAAACCTCGCCCCAGTAGTCGCCGAACGCGCCGGTGTACGCGTTGATGAATACGGCCAGCGCCAGCACCGCCAGGGCCAGGCTGCGCACCCACGCGACCCGCCGCGTGCTGAGCCAGAACCACCAGACACCGACGAACCCCATGACCAGCGGGCCGATCTGCCACAGCTTCCAGCCCCAGTTGGTGTGGCCGATGTCGGCCGGGTCCGCGACGGCCGTCTTAGCCGTCCACGCGAAGATGGCCAGCATGATTGACGCCGCCACCGCGATAGCTGCTATCGCATCGAGGTCACGAGGGGCGAACGGTTTGAGCACGGTAGAACGCTTTGCGATTTGTCGCGACGTCTTGCGAGACAATCGTTGGTCTGAATCAGGATTGTCAGGATTGGAGGATGCCCAAGATTGGGATTACTCCACGGCAAAAAGCCCCCACCCGGTCAATCCCAAAATCCCGGAATCCTGATTCTGACAGCTCCGCCTACCAGTTGACGAGGCCGGGTTTCTGCGCCTTCCAGCCGGCGTCGGAGGGGAACACGGTCTCCATCTCAACGCGGCCAAGGTCGCCTTCAAACATGTGCTCCACGGCGGAGCGCCAGGCGACATAATGGGGCTGCTCGCGGTGGGTGGCGTGGGCCTCGCGGTTGGCGTACACCTCGTACAGGTAGAACTGGTTGGGATTGTCCGGGCTGCGCAGGATGTCGAAGCGGAAGCAGTTTTCCTCGTCGCGGACGCTGCCCTGGCCGTCGCCCAGGCTGGCGCTGGCGAACTCGTCAGCGTAGCCGTCCTTGATGTTGATGGTGACGAAAATGGCGTACATGATCGGGATTCCTCCTGTAAATTGGGGCGGCGCGAAACCGTTGGGGTTGGCCGACGGCCGAAATTATATCAGCCACCCCCGTGCTAAAATGCCGCCAGGAGACTGCCCATGCCCACCCCCAGTGATTGCTACATCGACCTGCGTGGACTGCCCTTCCACTACCGTGACTGGGGCGGCGACGGGCGGCCGGTCCTGCTGCTGCACGGACTGGCGTCAACCTGCCACATCTGGGACCTGGTGGCGCCGCTGCTGGCGCAGGATTTCCGGGTCGCGGCGCTGGACCAACGGGGCCACGGACTGTCGGCGCAGGTGGACGGAGGGTACGACTTTGCCACCGTGTCGGGCGACGCGGCGCAGTTCATAGATTCCCTGGGATGGGAACGTCCCGTCATCGTGGGCCACTCGTGGGGCGCAGACGTTGCGCTGGAACTGGCGGCGGCCAAGCCCGACCTGGCAGCCGGCCTGATATTCGTGGACGGCGGCACCATCGAGCCGTCGGCAAGACCCGGCTGGTCCCTGGAACAGGCGCGGGAAGACATGGCCCCGCCGATTTTCACCGGCTTTACGCCCGAGATGATGCGAGCGCGGGTGAAAGAGGGCGCGCGCTTCGGGCCCAACCCCTCCGAAACGATCGTCGAGGCGGTGCTGGCCAACTTCCGCGTGCTGGAGGACGGAACCATTCAGTCCAACCTGCGGCGGGAGAACCACCTGCGGATCATCGACGCGCTGTGGGATCACAAGCCGTCACAGCTCTACCCCACGCTGCAATGTCCGGTGCTGATGCTGCCGGCGCGGCAGTCCACGCCGGACGCTATGGATCGCCGGTTCCGACGAGAGGAATCCATCGCCAAAGCGGCGTCGCTGTTGCCGGTGAGCAAGACGGTTTGGCTGGATGACAGCATCCACGACGTACCCTTGCAGCGCCCCGAACTTGTTGCCAGCACCATCCGCGAGCACATCGAGAACGGCTACTTCGATCACAAGGCCTAGATTCCGGACAATTCGTCAGATCGTCACAGCTCAAAGCGACACAGGAGGCTGATCATGACCACCGTAGGCTCCGGCAAGTACACTTACATCCTCGAAGAAAACTGGGCGCACCTGCCCGAGGGCATGACCATGGGCAACGCGTCGGCGGTGGCCACGGACTCGCAGGATCGGGTCTACGTGTTCCAGCGCAAGGACCCGCCCGTGCTGATCTTTGGGCCGGGCGGCAACTACCTGGGGTCGTGGGGAGTGCGGGCCATCGACGAGGCCCACGGCATCTACATCCAGGACGACATCGTCTACATCACCGACCGCACCGACTCGGTGTGCGTCATCTTCACGCTGGACGGCAAGCCGTTGCAGGTTATCGGCGACCGGGGCGTCCACTCGGACACCGGCTGCGAGGTACCCGGCGAGGTCTGCCCGCGCTCGGCCGGCCCGTTCAACTACCCCACGGAGATAGTGCCGGCGCCCAACGGCGACCTGTACGTGTCCGATGGCTACCGCAACGCCCGCGTGCACCGGTTCTCGCGTGACGGGCAGCTGAAGCAGTCTTGGGGCGAACCCGGCAAGGGCGGCCCGGGCGAGTTCCACCTGCCGCACAGCATCGTGGCGCATCCCAACGGCAACCTCTACCTGTGCGACCGCGAGAACAACCGCATGCAGATCTATTCGCCCGATGGTGAGCACCTGGCCATGTGGGAGGACATGCGGCGGCCGCTGGACATCTCCATCGACAGCGACGACAACCTGGTCATCAGCGAGGGCGGCGTGAACGGCATGTCCCCCCGGGTCAGCATCATGGACCCGGATGGCAACGTGCTGGCCCGCTGGGACTCCCAGTCGGCGCACGGCAGCTGGGTCGATGTCCACGGCAACATCTACATGGCGCTCGGCGCGCAGGAGCGGGTGGACAAGTACGTGCGGCAGTGACCCTCACGCGTACCCAGTTTGTCTGTTCGCATCGATGGACAGGATCAACAGGATGCTGGCAAAACCGTCACGGCGTTCCGAATGCCGGGACGCCGACGATGAGTAATCAAATCCTGTATATCCTGTGCATCGATGCAAAACTACCCCGGTGGCTGTTCAAAGCGGGTACGCGCGAGAGCAGTGACCGCCTGCCTGAGCGACGGCATAATGTGCTAAAATGTCGGCCTTGTTTGACAACAGGTCGGCCTGGGTTTGACCCAATGCTGGACCAGCGCACCACACGATAAGTCGGTCATCATGAAAGCATCTGAACTGGTTACACCGGAAGTAAACGAAAACATCCCCGACTTTGGCCCCGGGGATACTGTCCGGGTCAATTTCCGGATCCGTGAAGGGGCTCGCGAGCGCGTGCAGGCATTCCAGGGGGTGTGCATCCGGCGCACCCACGGGACCGGGCCGGCGGCCAACTTCACAGTGCGTCGTGTCACCGCCGGCATCGGCATCGAGCGCGTCTTCCCGTTGCACTCCCCGCTGATCGAGTCGCTGGAAGTGACCCGGCAGGGTAAGGTACGCCGGGCGAAGCTCTACTACCTGCGGGGACGCCAGGGACGCGCCGCGCGCATCAAGGAAAAGACTACTTACCGCACCAACCGGTAGGCAACAGACCCGACACGTGAGCCGCCGCCCGCTGCCTTCTCCGGCGCGGTCGCGGCGGTTCTGCATTTGCGTATCCGGAGACTCACGCGGATCTCGACCAGAGGGGTGGAAAACGAGGTCGCACCGTGAACTACGCCGACGTCGCCATAGACGCTGACTGGATACCGCCGGGCAAGACCTTTTCGTATCGGGTGCCCCGTCATCTCGCGGTGGAACCCGGGCAATTGGTCTGGGTCCAGTTCGGGCGCAACATCGTGCAGGGGGTGGTGCTCAGCCTGGCCGACGCGTCGGCGGTTTCGGAAGAAGAGACGCGGGACATCCTGCACCCGGTGGAACCGTCTCCCCTGGTCGCTTCTCTGGGGCTGGAACTGGCCCAATGGCTGGGGCAAACCTACCAGTGCTCTCCCTTTGAGGCCATGGCGCCGTTACTGCCGCCCGGTTTTCGCGCGCAACAGCAGTCGCGATTGACCGCGATCCCATCTCCTGAGGGCACAGGCGATTTGGCGTCTTTCCGTGAAGCCACCCGCGTCGCGTGGCAGGAGCTGGTCGACTCCGCGCGGGCCTGGGACGAAATCACGTTCCTGAAACGGATCGATCCCCACCGCGCCAGCGTTGCCCGACGGGAACTGCAGCGCCTGGTTGCGCGTGGGCTGGTGCGCAAAGAGGTGAGCCTGCCGCGTCCGCGATCGCACCGGTATCGCCGCCTGCTGATCCCGGGTCGGCACGCCGACACCGGCGGGGATGGCGCCGATCTCCCGCAGACGCGAGGGCCACGCCAGGAAGAGTTGCTCGCGGCGGTGCGGGAATCTGCGGCCGGCTACGACACCACCGGCGCGGCCAGCCGTCTCGGACCGGCGGCTGATGCGCTGCTGCAGCGGGGGCTGGTGGCGGAGGAGTGGCAGCGGGTTGAGCCGGCGGTCCCTGCGGGAGTGGCGCCAACCAATCCTGCGCCCGATGTGCTCACGGGAGCGCAGCGGGAGGCCGTGGTCGGCATCACCGGCGCCCTGGACGATCCCAGCCGGTTGCCGCGCAGTTTTCTGCTCCATGGCGTCACCGGCAGCGGCAAGACCGAAGTGTACCTGCGCGCCATCGCCCATGCGGTCGAGCAGGGGAAACAGGCGATCTACCTGGTGCCGGAAATCGCGTTGACGCCGCAGACCGTTGGCATCGTCAGCGACCGCTTCCCTGGCCGCGTCGCTGTCCTGCACCATCGCCTGACCGAGCGGCAGCGGTTCGAGCAGTGGTGGAGCATTCGCGACGGGGAGGCTGACGTGATCGTGGGTCCCCGCAGCGCCTTGTTTGCCCCGGTGACCAATCTCGGCATCATCATCGTCGACGAGGAGCATGAGCCGGCATACAAACAGGACGAGCATCCCCCCTATTATCACGCCCGAGACTCCGCCCTGGCCTTGGCTCGCCGCTCCGGCGCGGTCGTGGTGATGGGTTCAGCCACCCCCGACGTGAGCACGTACTACGAAGCGACGCGGGGCCGGCATCACCTGTTGCGGTTGCCGGAGCGGGTGCCTGGCCCCGACGGACGGGCGACGAGCTTGCCCGAAATCAGCGTGATTGACATGCGCCGGGAACTCCGTGAGGGCAACCGCAGTGTTTTCAGCCGGGGGCTCACCGAAGCATTGAACTCCACGCTGGCAGCCGGCCATCAGGCGGTGCTGTTTTTGAACCGCCGGGGGAGTGCGGCGTTCATGCAATGCCGCGATTGCGGATGCGTAATCAATTGCAGCCAGTGCTCCGTGGCCTACGCCTTCCATCGGGTGGCGGCTCGTCTGATCTGTCACTATTGCAACAGGCAACGTCGATTGCCCCGGGCCTGCCCACAGTGTCGCGGCGGACGCATTCGGGAAATGGGCGCCGGTACCGAGACCATCGTCTCTGAGTTGCAGGAGCGCTATCCCGGCGTGGCCGTCGAACGATGGGACTCGGACTCGGTTCGCAATCCAGCGGAGTTGGAAGCGGCGATGGGCCGGCTGGCCAGCGGTGAGGCCCGGATCCTGGTGGGAACGCAGATGGTGGCCCGGGGATTGGATCTGCCCAACGTGACGCTATCGGCGGTCCTGCTGGCCGACCTGGGATTGAACCTGCCCGATTTTCGCGCCGGCGAGCGGGCCTTCGCGCTGCTGTGCCAGGTGGCGGGGCGGTCCGGTCGGGGACGCGAGCCCGGCCGGGCGATCATCCAAACCTACCAGCCCGACCACTATGCCATCTCCGCAGCCGCGGCCCAGGACTATGCCGCGTTCTACGGCATTGAAATCGGCGCGCGGCGTCATCAGGGGAATCCTCCCTTCAACCGGCTTACCCAGGTGGTATGCGCCGACCTCAGCCTTCGCGCCGTGCAGCAGACCCTGGGCGATTTGGCCGATTCGTGGCGTGGCGAGGCGGTACGTGAAGGACGTGCTGACCTGGACATCATCGGTCCCACGCCCTGTCTGCCCGAACGGGTGCGGGGCCGATACCGTTGGCGGCTGTTGCTCCGCGGCCGCAGGATATGGCAATTCCTTGAAGGGCGGGACATCCCGAGAAACTGCCGGGTGGTCGTCGACCCGGTGAGGCTGGACTGATCCGGCGGGCGTTCGGCACGACCGTGGTGACCGCCATATTGACAACGTGAAGGATTCTGGTGTATCAATTTGCCACTGCTTGCGCGCCCCAATTCTAGGATTGGTAGCCTTGTCACGGAGGAGGAACCATGCCCGACATCTATTACGCCAGGCCCAGCAACTTCCTTTCCGACCCGCGAGACCGCACGGTGATCACGGGTGAGTCCGAGGAAGAAGTACTCCAGAAAATGTACGAATACCTGAGCAGCCCTGAGGCGCAGGCCCGTTATCCCGGCGTGGATGACCCGACTGAGCTTGAGAACAACATCCGGACGTGCATCTTCAAGAAGGGCACCAAGGCCATCCACAACCGCCCGCCGGATGCGGAACCGGTCAAGTAGCCGGCAATTTACTGCCTTTGAGCCGCGCCCCCGTTCATTCCGGACGGGGGCGTTTCAACGGGCGGGTTGCTGTGCCGTCCCCTCGTGGCTATACTGCGGCATCATGGCGATCAATCCTGACGACTTCCCGCCGGGAACCTACCACGAGATTTCCCTGTTCCCCTTGAACAACGTGGTGCTTTTCCCCGGCATGCCGCTGCCGCTCCACATTTTCGAGGAACGGTACAAGGCCATGATTGGTGATTGCATCGACCGGGACGAGCCGTTCGGCGTGCTTCTCATCCGGGAAGGCAACGAGGTCGGCGAACCCGCCGAGCCTCACTCCATCGGTACCACGGCCCGCGTTTCCCAGGTCCAGCGTCTGCAGGAAGGACGACTCAACATTCTGACGCGCGGCGAGACGCGGTTCGAGTTGCTGCAGACCGTGCAGACCGTGCCGCACATGGTCGGGTTGGTCCGGTTCATGGACGAAGACGAGGGGGATGTCTCCGCCACCGCGCTGGCCGGCGTGCGGGAGCAATTCATCCAGTTGCAGCGCCAGCTCACCGCCATGGCCGGCGGGTGGGACCGGGAGGTCACCGTCCCTGACGAGCCCATCGCCCTGGCCCGAATCGCCTCGGCGACCCTGGCCGTCAGCCTGCCGCTGCCTCCCGACGTCCGGCAATCGCTGTTGGAAACCCCCACGGCCGGCGGGCAGTTGGAAAAGCTGCAAACCCTGATGCGCCAGGCGAACCGCATCGTCGCGGAACAGGCCGAGCAGAACACCCCATTCAAGGGGCCGCGCCTTAACTGACCCGGCGGTGGTCACTCCCGCGGCTGCTGGCGGCGCAATTGCTCGCGCAGTTGGCGCGCTTGTTCCTCGGCCTGTTCGGCGCGGGCTTCTGCCGCTTCGGCGCGGGCTTCAGCGGCCGCCAGCGCTTCCAACGCTTCTACGAGGTCCGGCAGATATTCCCGCGTCGCCGGATCCCAGAACCGCAGTTGTTGGTCTTCTGAGCGCAACTCCAGCCCCAGGCCGGGACTGTAGCCCCGCACCAGGCCGTCGTTGTTGTAGTCGATTGGCAGGGGCCGGTACGCGCCATCTTCCAAAACCTCGCCGGCCAGCGGGGCATCGTGCCACTGCCCGCCGCTGGGGTCAAATCGCCAGTATTCCCGGACCCCGAGGCGCGCGTAATCCTCACGTTTCGTGGTGTAATCGTGCCTGCCGGTGCTCGGCGATGCCACTTCCAGTACGAAGTCCGGCGGCTTCCCAACTTCGCTGATGACGTATCCGTTGGCTTCTTCAATGAGTCGGGCGGGAAAAGGGAAGTCAAAGGCCACCACGCAGTCGGGTCGAGGGGAGCGGCGGGCATCGCGGGCCTCAAAGCAAAGATAGCCCTCTCCTGAGACCAGCGTGTTGGGCTGACGCCGGTAGTGACTGCGCAGGACCTGATCGGTACGAGCGATGTGAGGGCGCTGTTTCATGCCGTCAGGAAGCGGGGGCGGGTCCGGCAACTCCGTGAGATTGGGATAGGCAGCGGCCGGACGAGGTTTCGTGGTCATGCGGAACCTCCGCGGCCGGAGCCGTAGATGCGGCGGGCTCCCGCCTCCGGGATCATCCCCGAGAAGAGTTCGGGATGGATCATTTCGGCGAGAATCTCCAGTCCGGTGACGAGCCGGGGGCCGGACCGGCTGGTGTAGTTGCTGGCGTCGATCACGTACACGCGGTCGTTCTGCACCGCGGGCAGGGCGTTCCACCCCTCTTTTTCCGTGAGCAGAGGGAGGTCTTCCATGGCCCGGGGCACCTCGAAGCCGCAGGGCATGACCACGATGACTTCCGGCTGGCTCTCGACGACAGCTTCCCACTCCAGGGGGAACGAGCCCATCTCCTTGTCGCCGAAGCAGTTGGTTCCGCCGGCCAGTTCGACCATTTCCGGTACCCAATGGCCGCCGCACATCAGCGGGTCGGTCCATTCCAGGTGCAGTACCCTCGGGTGAATGTCGGCCAACTCGGCGCGCTGCGTAACGGCGTCGATACGACCCTGCATGCGGGCGGTCACCTGCTCGGCGACCGATTCGGAGCCCGTGGCACGGCCGACCCGCCGCACGTCTTCCAGCACATCGCCAAGATACTGGGGATCCAGCGACAGGACGGTGGGTTCCTTCTCCATGTTGGCGGTGGACTCGGCAACCTGCCGAGACGACACTGCTCAAACCTCGCAGATGGCTTGGGTCAATAGCAGGTCCGGGTTGGCCGCGTCCAGGATATCCTGGTCGATGTGGTAGATGCCGAGCCCTTCGGCCAGGCGCTCTGAGATCACGCGGCTGATCTCACCGCTGCTGGGCTGCGTGCCCTCGAAGACGCTGCGTACCACCCAGGGCTTGTCTTTGGCCTGTGACGGGTAGTCGCACTCGTGGGTTACGCCATAGAGCTGGTCCTCCAGCCCCAACGCGTAAACGATTTCGGTGGCCGAGGGTAGAAAAGAACAAATCCGCATCTTGTTGCCTGCCTGAATGTGACTACCCGCATTGTAGCACCGTACCCCCGGCTACCCTAGTCTGCCTCCCGCTGGGCAGCCGGTTCCGCGCCTTCACGCGGCTGCGTCGGCGCCGGACTGAACAACTCGATGCGTTCCTCCAGGAAACGCCACAGATCCTCCGTCGAGTCTTCGGCAGCCTGGGCCGCCGCAGCGGCACGCACCTGCTGAATCGGCTGCGCGTCCGGGTCGGCCCAGTGGTTGAAGGACGGGCTCTCAACGTCTCCGGCTTCAAAGGCGCTGGTGGCGGGCGCATCGGTGCGCCGGGGAGCCGGAGGGGCGATGAACGTATTGCGGAACACCGGCTGCAGGACGCGGTGGACGTGGAAGCCGGCAAACACCAGAGCGCCCGCCGACGCCAACAACAGGAACAGCGACAACGGGACCGACAAGCTTCCCAGGGAGAATAGCCGGATTATCAGCGGGGTCATCAGCAGGACGCCGACGAGCAAAAAGGCCGTGGCCATGCCGTCACGCAGCAGGGTTCGAAGGGTGTATCGCGCCGGTTGGCCCGCCGTGTCTCGTACCGTAGCCCGCACCGTCAGGCTGGCGACCACGCGCAATTCGCGCCAGATTGCTATGGCGGCCGGCAGATTGATGCCTACGGTGGCGCCGCCCAGGATCACGCCCAAGAGCGCGTGGGAGACGGAATCGGGTTCGGCGAGCAAATCGGGAAGGGTGTACACGGCCGCGGTCCCGATGGCCGTCAGCACGGCTATGATGCAGATGTCAATGATGATGCGGCGCACCGAGTTTTTGAGCAGGCGGCCGGTCTCACCAGGCAGGGAGAACGCGGCCCAGAACGATTGGATGCCCAGGAAGATGACCAGGTTGACCGCCAGAACCGCCGGCGGGGCGCGCCTTTCCAGCCAGTCGTACGTGGGCGTCGCGATCTTCGAGGTCAGCGGAGCCAGGACCGCTGTGATCGCCGTGGCGATGGCCAGCACCGGGGCGACCACCGGACCGACCGCCGCGTTGGTGGCGCTCAGGTGACCAATCGCCAACGAAAACTCGCCCATCTGCGGCATCGTCATTCCGACTTGCACGGCGGTCCGGGACCGGCGTCCTGACAACACCGCCCCGATGGTGTTGGCCACGATCTTGCCGCCCATGAAGACTCCCACCACCACCAGGGCGGGCACGATGTAGTCGTCCAGCGTCCGGTAGTCGATGAGCATCCCGATGGACAGGAAGAACAGCGCGCCGAACATGTCGCGCACCGGGTTGACCAGCCGCGTCACCCGGCCGGCGGCGTCGGTGTCGCCGATGACCACGCCGATCAGGAAAGCGCCGGCCGCAGCCGAAAGCCCGAGGAACTCAGCGCCCAGCGCCAGGCCGAAGCAGCAGCCCAGTGAAGCCACCAGCAGGGTCTCGTCCGATTGCATCCGGGCGAGGAACCGCATCAGGCGAGGGGCCAGCAGTGCGCCGAATCCCAGTGCCGCGATGCAGAAGATACCCAGTTTTGCGGCCAGCCACCCCACGTCCGCGAGGTCGGTTGAACCGGTGGTGGCGATGCCGGCCAGAAGGGTCAGCAGGATGACGGCGGCGAAGTCCTCCACCAGGAGAATGCCGACCACCGTCTGCCCCCATCCCGTGCGCAGGCTGCCGCTGTCGCGCAAACCTTTCAGCAGTATGGCCGAACTGCTGATGGCCATGGCGCCGCCGAGGTACAGGGCGTTCGCCCCGGTTATGCCCAGCACTTTGTCGGCTATCAGCACACCCAGGTAGGTGAGGGTGGAAATCTCCACCACCCCGATGACCAGCACGCGCAGGCCGATCTCCCGGATGCGCCGCCAGCCCAACTCCAGGCCGATGCCGAACAACAGCAGGATCAGGCCCAGTTCGGCGAGTAACTCGATGGTGTCCAGGTTACTGATGACCGGGTGCGGCAGAGTATATGGCCCGATCAACAGCCCGGCGATAAGGTAACCGAGTACGGGCGGTTGCCAAACCAGCCGGGCTAACGCCAACCCAACGGCCGCGATGGCCATTGCGATGGCGAAGTCTTTCAGCAATCCGGCTGATGCGTCGGACAGTCCGGCCGCAAATATGGCTAGCAGGAACTCTATCTTGGATCTCCCGGGAAACGGTGTAACTTCCGCGCGCTCCGCTGGGGACCGGAATCCAATATCCCGACCGGAGAAGCGCCAATATTGACGTTTATCGCTGCGACGCCCGGTCCGGGCGTCGCATCCGGCCGCCCCCGTCGCTAAGCGGGATGACGCCTTTGGGACGGGGGCACAGGTTTCGCCGTCAAGCGGCGTGCGATGTGCCGGGGGTTAGGCGGCGCGGGTGGCGTGCTTCGGGCGAGGCTCGCCGACGAACTCGGCGGTGACGGAGGTGCTGGGGGTCGCCACGGCGACCGAACCATAAAGCGGTCAACGCTTTTTCCAGGTGTCCACCAGGTAGTTGCCCTGGTCGTCGTCCACGCCCCAGATCTTGAAGTGAATACGCACGTCGGCGTAGAGGCTCACGTCGCCGGGAGTTGAGTCCGGATCCCGGAAGGCTTCGGCGGTGACTTCCATGAAATCCACCGGAGCGTCATCGGTCAGCGCGATGCGTTCCACCATGTTCACGGCGCATGCGGTAATGCCGGAGAGGAACAGTTCCCCGGCTCCGACGGCATCGCCGCCGCCGTCATCGGCCACCCAGTGATGGGTGCGGGCGTTGCAGATCGCTCTGCCGTGGGTTCCCGAGCTGTACGTTTCCACGTGATAGGCCATTTCCAATGCCATCATGCCCCCTCTGGCGCAACGCGCTCCGCGAATTTTTGACCAGGATGATATTGATCCTGAGATCGGGTAAATCATAAACTATGCGGGGCTGGAACGCCAAGCGCGCAAAATTTTAGGCGAACGATAATTGAACACCGCCAGACGCGAGACGGCCGATGAATTGTTGGGCGTGGTGGTGGTTGCCGCCGGACGCAGTTCTCGCATGGGCGGGACCGACAAGACCTTCGTCGACGTCCTCGGAACTCCCCTGATCGGTCATACGCTTCGGCGCATCGCCGCGTCGGACGCGGTGGACCGCATTGTGCTGGTGGTTGCCGCCGATGCGGTGTCCGACGGCGAGGCGATCGTGCGAGACCTGGATATTCCCAAGATCGCTGCGGTATGCGCCGGAGGGGCCCGCCGGCAGGACTCGGTTTTCGCCGGGTTGCTGGCAATGGGCGACCGCCGCTGGGTGGCCATTCACGACGGAGCCCGCCCGTGCGTCACGGCGGAAATACTGGGTCGTGCTCTCGACGAAGTCAGGGAGTCGCGAGCCGCCATCGCGGCAGTGCCGGTCAAGGACACGATCAAAGTGGTGGGCGACGGGCAGGTGATTGCGGATACGCCCGACCGCGCCACCCTGTGGGCCGCGCAAACTCCGCAGGCTTTCGAATACCGGACCCTGCTGGATGCTCATCGCGCCGCGAAGGTCGAATACACTGACGACGCGGCCATGGTCGAGGCTGCGGGCCGGCGGGTCACGGTTTTCCGGGGCGATTACAATAATATCAAGGTGACCACTCCCGAAGACCTAGATGTGGCGTGGTTGCTGTTGGACCGGCGTTAAGTCGAAACTGCTGCAAACGGCATACGAGTCCGCTTGCAACATCACAACTGGTATGCATACGATGTTTAACGTCGTCCATGGTCACGCATAGGCGCGTGCAGGTGGTAGTAAAATTCGCGCGTTTGGACAAATGGTTTCGACAAGCGGAGGATCAGAATGGTTGCCAGTACCGTCAACCGTCGCTCCCGTTACCGGGAATATGCTCAATTCCTGCGGGTGAGCGCCGACCGGCTGGACATGGCGGTAGCACCGGGCCGGCTGGAAAATTTGCGCTCGAAGGTGAACACCGAGCGGAATATGTTCCTGGCATGGGTCATCATCTGGTCCATCCTGGCGCTGATCTGCGTGGCGCCATTGGTGATGCTTCTGATCGCGCACATGGACATGCCGGCGCCCGGTTTCATAGCGGCTCAAAGCGACGCTCTCTACTCTCAGCTCAGAATCGGCGACGAACCCACCAACGCCGACTTTGTCGCCTCCGGGTCCGCCCTGGCGTTCCTCGCCGCGATTGTGATCGGCTATGCGCCGATCATCGTATACGCCGGTCCGTTGAACGACATCGAGCACGCGCACCGGGTGCTCAAGTCCATCGAGCGAGCGTAGCGCCGGCCCCGGGCAGCGGGCTGCGCCAGTGAGTCGTGCGGTGCCGTATCGAGTAGGGACCGGCGCCGATGCCCATGCCCTTGCCTCCGGGAGGGCACTGGTGCTCGGCGGCGTGACGATTCCGCACCCCACCGGCCTGGCCGGCCACAGCGATGGCGACGTGCTGAGCCACGCCATAATCGATGCCCTGCTCGGCGCCGCCGGCGCCGGTGACATAGGAATGCACTTTCCGCCCGGGGACCCGTCGTTAGCCGGCATCAGCAGCCTGCTGCTGCTGGAACGCACCGCCGGTGTACTCGCGGGGGGCGGTTGGTGCATCGCCAACGTTGATGCTACAATGCTGGCGCAACGTCCCCGGCTTTCGTCCCACGTGCCGCTGATGCGCCAGAACATTGCCACAGCCCTGTCGTTGGAACAGTCGCAGGTCAGCGTGAAAGCCACCACCACTGACTACCTGGGATTCACGGGTCGGGAGGAAGGTATCGCGGCCATCGCCGCGGCGCTGCTGTGCAGGCCCTGATGCCAAACGACATTCTCACGGTCACAAGCGCCGTCACCCATCCAGTTTAGTATGAAGCTCTATAACACCCTGAGCGGACAGGTCGAGGAGTTCGTTCCCTCCGACGGCAACCTCGTCAAGATGTACGTGTGCGGAGTCACCCCGTACTCCTCCACCCACGTCGGGCATGCGCTGAGTTACGTGGTCTTTGACACCCTGCGGCGATACCTGGAGCACAAGGGTTACGAGGTTCGCCACGTCCAGAATTTCACCGACATCGACGACAAGATAATCCAGCGGGCGCAGGAATCCGGCGTCTCCGAGGATGAACTGGTCGACGAATTCATCGGCGACTACTTCCATACGATGGATGCCCTGAACATCCAGCGGGCTTCCGAATACCCCCGCGCCACGCGCGAGATCCCGCGGATCATCGACGCGATAGCCGGCCTGATCGATCGTGGGCACGCGTATCCCGCCGCCGGCGACGTCTATTTTCGCGTGACCAGCAAGGACGACTACGGCAAGCTCAGCCACCGCACGCTGGACAGCATGATTGCCGGCGCACGCATCCAGGTGGATGAGAACAAAGAGCATCCCATGGATTTCGTCCTGTGGAAGAGTGCCAAGCCCGGCGAGCCCTCGTGGGACAGCCCCTGGGGACCAGGCCGGCCCGGATGGCACATCGAGTGCACCGCCATGTCGCTGGAATATCTCGGCGAGCAGTTGGACATCCACGGCGGCGGACAGGACCTGGTGTTCCCGCATCACGAAAACGAAATCGCCCAGAGCGAGTGCTACACCGGAGCCAAGCCCTTCTCCCGTTACTGGATGCACAATGGCCTCCTGCAACTGGGCTCCGACAAGATGAGCAAATCGCTGGGCAACCTGGTGTCGGTGGTGGAGGCCCTGGAGCGCTACAGTCCCGACGCCATCCGCCTGTACTTCCTGAGCAGTCACTACCGCAGTCCCCTGGCCTACAGCGACGAGGGCGCGGCGGCGGTGGAGCGGAGCTTGGAACGCGTCCGGCGGGCCCTCATCCCGGGCAACGGGTCTGGCCCCGAGGTTGAAGCGGAAACCCACCGCGCCAGGTTCGCGGCAGCCATGGACGACGACCTGAATACCCCGCAGGCGGTGGCGGCCCTGTTTGACCTGGCGCGTGACATCAACCGCGGCCGCGACGCCGGGCAGAGTATCGATTCCGGTCAGGCCGCCCTCCGCGAGCTGGGAGGCGTGTTGGGCCTGACATTCGAGGATCGCTCGTCTCCGAACGCCGACCTCGCCGCGGCCCCCTTTATCGACCTACTGGTGTCGATTCGCACCGAACTGCGGGGCGCCCGCCAGTTCGCCCTCGCGGACCAGATCCGGGATGGCTTGGCCGAGCAGGGCGTGACCCTGGAAGACGGTCCCCAGGGCACTCAGTGGCAGCGGCAAAGCCAATAGTTCCAACAAGGCGAACCCCGATGGACGCAGCGACCATCACAGCTATTGCAAGCATAGCCGGCCTCACTCTAACCCTGATTCTGCTGGGCGGTGGCGGGTTGCTATGGATTTGGAAGCTCAGCAGCCGAGTTGACCACCTTTCCTACCGCGTTGATCGGCTGGAAGAAAGTCTGGCTGAAACGCGGCAGGAAATTCGCGAAACGCGGGAAGAACTACGCGCTGAGATGCGCGAGATGCGCGAGGAAATGCGAGCTGAGATGCGCGAGATGCGCGAGGAGATGCGACGCAACCACGAGCAGTTGTTGATAGCTCTGGCCAATCATGGCCACGACGAAACTGGCCAGGCGATGTTCCGCGGTCCGCTATAAACGCCTCTCGCCAACCCAACGCCGTCCCAATTCACTGCCTCATCACCCGTGGCCGACCCGCATCCGACAACGCCTGACCGGGATGGCTCGGCGATGGATGATCTGACTGTTAGCCTGTCAGGGATCGTCGGCCTTGAAAACGTCCTGACCGGACCGGGTGAGCTCGACCGCTACTCGGCCGACGCCCTGACGCCGTATCGCGCCTATTACGCCGACGCCGCTTTCGACCGCCTGGCCGACATCGTCGTGCGGCCGGCGAACACGGAACAGGTTTCCCAGGTCGTCGCCATGGCCCAGCGCCTGGGAGTTCCCGTAATCCCGTACGGCGGCGGCACCGGCGTGATGGGCGGAATTTTGCCCGTGCGTGGCGGCATCATACTGGACCTCGGGCGGCTCAACCGGGTGGTCCGCATCGACCCGGTTTCGCAAACGGCCGAGGCGGAGCCCGGGGTGATCCTGCAGGACCTGTACGACGCGCTGGAGCCCCACGGGCTGATGCCTGGCCATGACCCCTACAGCGTTCCCATCGCCAGCGTGGCCGGCACCATCTCCACCAACGGCGTGGGCTACCGTGCGGCTGCCTTTGGCCCGATGGGAGACCAGGTGGTGGCCCTCCAGGTGGTCCTTCCCGACGGGCGCATCATCGAGACTCGTCCCGTACCCAAGCAGTCCTCGGGCCCGAATTTGAACCACCTGTTCATTGGCAGCGAGGGCACCTTCGGTGTGATCACCCGGGCGACCCTGCGCGTATTTCGCAAACCGGAGGCGGCCGAATTCGCGACCGTGGAATTCGCTGATTTCGAGGCGGGTTTCGGAGCCGTGTCCGAAATTGCGGCGCTGGGCATCCGCCCCACGCTGCTGGACCTGACCGAGGACAGCGAGGGCGTCCTGCTGCACCTTCTTTTCGAGGGCTACCGGGAAGGCGTTGACGCCGCGATGCGCCGCACCATGTCCGTGTGCGATGCTGCCGGCGGGTGGAACGCGGGCCCGGAGCCGACCCTGTCCTACTGGAAACACCGTCACGACTCCGCTCTGAACTACCGGCAAACGGCGCTGGGACGCCCTCGCGAGGAACGGTGGCAGAGGCAGTGGGGCCGCACCTTTGACTACCTTCACATGAGCCTGCCGGCGGACCTGGTGCTGGAGTACCGGCGCCGCGCCGATCGGATGCTGGAGGCCCGGAAGATCAAGGTGGTCGAATATTGCCTGTGGAGCCGACCGGAATTCTTCTCGATGCTGGTGGTGCCCGACGGCGACCGCCGGGTGGTGGGTCGCGACGGCTATGATCCCCACGTGCGCGCCAACCTGGCCGCCGGGGTGGATGAGGTGCTGACGCTGGCGCAGGACATGGGCGGGATCATGGAATACTGCCATGGCGTCGGCATCAAGCTGAACCATCTGTTGGGCCGCGAGCTGGGGGTAAACCGGGATGCGCTGCTCGACATCAAACGGGCGCTGGATCCGGCGGGCATCATGAACCCGGGCAAATTGACGCTGTAGCGCAATCGACGGCGGGATCCTGGCCATTGCTGAGGGCGGGTTCACAACCTGCCCTCATACATTCACAATTTTTATACAATTTATCACACAATATCCGTTGACGGAATAAAGCGGATCGCGTATCATAAATTCAAATGAACACCGGCTATAACTATTAGTCGAGAGGAGGAATCGAATGGTTACCGCAATCAATCCTGAAACCGAAGTCAAATCCACGGTTGCCGAAACCGCCGAGGCGCCCGCTGTGCCCGCCGCCGTCGACGTTTCCGCGATCCCGGAACCCCCCGCCGAGCTACTCGAGCAGTGGGAACCCGCCCGCAAGCCGACCGTCCAGGCGACCATCCTCGCGAGCTTCGTCGCCCTCTGGAACGTCGTGGCCGGCCCTGGTATGACCGAACAGGCGCGTCTGGAGCGCGAGATCGCCGAGACCCGCGGCTACCGCGACGGTTTCACCAAGCTGGCCTAGCCAGACACCACCCAGGAAACGGTGGCGCTGCCCTCCCGGCGCTGCCTGACAGCTGGCAGGGGTCGCCGCAGCAATGCGGCGGCCCTTTTTCTGTCGGTCGAACATCTGGCCAAACCACTGCCGGCGTACTACTGGCAACGAGTATCCCGCCCCACTACAATCGATCAGACGGCGTCCCGTGCCGGCGTCGTTATTTCATTCGGCGGTGAGTTGCCATGTCGACCCCTCGCGCATTTGTAACCCGTACCCTGCTCTCCGAGGCGTTGGACATCATCCGGGAGGTCGCCGACGTGACCGTGTGGCCAGAGGAAACGCCCCCATCAGTGGAAGAGCTGCGTCGCCATTCCGGAGACGCCGACGGCATCCTCACCACCATCATGGACCGCGTGGATGCCGATTTTCTGGACGCGGCGCCCAACCTGAGGGTGATCAGCCAGTTGGCCGTAGGCCTCGACAACGTCGACGTAGCCGAGGCGACGCGCCGCCGGATTCCGGTGGGTTACACCCCGGGAGTGTTGGCCAAGTCCACCGCCGACCTGGCGATGGCGTTGCTGCTTGGCGCGGCCCGGCGCACGTCCGAGAGCGAGCGCTGGCTGCGCGGCGGCGGCTGGCAGATCCAGTTTCACCCCACCCACTGGCTGGGGCAGGATGTGCACGAGGCCTGCCTGGGGATCGTGGGGTTGGGCCAAATCGGTCGGGAGATCGCCAAGCGCGCCCGCGGGTTCGACATGGACATCGTCTACCACTCGCGGACCCGTTACCCCGACGCCGAGGCCGAGTACGGGTTGCGTTATGCCGAGTTCACGGACCTGCTGGCGCAGGCTGATTTTGTGGTGCTCAGCGTGCCCCTGACCCCGCAAACGCATCACCTGATCAGCGGGCCGCAGTTGGCCATGATGAAACCCACGGCCATCCTCATCAACGTGTCCCGGGGGCCTGTGGTGGATCCGGTGGCCCTGTACGAGGCGCTGCGCGACGAGCAGATCGCGCGGGCCGCCCTGGACGTGACCGCGCCGGAGCCCATACCGCTGGATGACCCGCTGCTCACGCTGGACAACCTGATCATCACGCCGCACATCGGCAGCGCGGCACTGCCCACCCGGCTGAACACCATGAAACTGGCGGCGCGCAATTTGGTAGCCGGCCTCAAAGGCGAGCCGATGGAAGCCTGCGCCAACGCGGAGGCGCTGGGGTAAGCGTTCCTAACCGCGCCTGCACGGCTGCTAATTGACGTCCAATTCAGGCCATAGTGCCGGCGAACCGGAGAATATCACTTGCGGCTTTTTCTTGAAAATCTCGGAGGACAGGATACTGCGTGTCCGCGTTCCTCGTGATGTACAAACGTTCGCGGCGACCTAGCTCCTCGATATCTTCGTGGACAACCAAGCTGATGAACGGCAACTGCGCCTTTTGAAATTCCAGAAGTGAGATCGCTACATTCTTCGCCTTATCGTTGCCCCGGACGCCGAACACGTAAAAATCCCGGTTATCGTGTCTCAAAGTCCAGTCAACGCCGCTGGGGTAGTCTGCTAGGGGGAACAGATCGGGCTGAGGTTCGAATCGAGCAAAGTCCGTATAGACGCAATTTTCCAAGTCTTCGTAAAACGCGCTTCTGACGGTCTCTCTACTCCAATATCGCATATTGCAAATTTTTTGAACGCAGCCGGCAAACTGCATGATCCCTTCGTACACCCGTTCAGTTGGCGTATCCAGATAAAGACTACCTTCATCAATTTGTACGCCGCAATTGACGATGATGCTATCGAATATCCGGCGACGCGCATCGGAGTTCACTTCATAGGTGTAGGACAGGCGCATCAGGCCCATTCCGAAATCACAAAGGCGAATGTATTCCCCGCCGCGGGGACTTTCCACCACGAAAATATCAACCATATCGCCGTCTTCGTGGTAGACAGGTAATATCAATTGAAAATAGCCGGGCCGGCGTTCGTACAGTTCGAATGCCGACGCTGGCGTATTCTGCAAAGCACTTCTGGCGCTACGAATATCCATTGAAAAGCCTGCCCTGGTCTAAATCAGGAAAATAATCGGAGTAATTTTCGACGTTTGTATCGGCGAAAAATGCTCGCAGGCATTCCTCAAATGTGCTGTACCGAGTTGTCAGCGCGCGATGCTTTTCTTGCGGGTGAGCGCTGCCAGAACTCATTTCCACTTCAGTCACGCGGTGAACGTGAGGCTGGGCATAATGTTGGTCAGGGTGGGTACTGAATTCCCCGTGTGGTCCGTTATAGCGGATTAGGGTGACTATGGGTACGGTGGGATTCCCGGTTCGGTAACGGAGCCCGACCGAAAAATTCTCTATGAACGTGAGGTTTTGTCGAATGAATACTGAGAAGCACGCGTTGCCGTCGGATACGCGCTCCAATTGCAAGTCCGACCGTCGTTGGCGATGTTCCTCGCGGTAACCTCTGGCAGGATCCTTTTCCACAATTTGCTTTGGCTCGCTGATGAGGTTTTGTATATGTTGGTCACTCAGCATGACGATATTATCGGTAGGGGCCGATAATATTGGAAAGGTCCCTCCGGCCGCAACTCTATGATACATCCCCTCCGTTGCAATTAACGTCATGCCAGTTAATCGCTCCGGTCGTTAGCGAGCTGCAGGGATCGGCCCACTCACGTTGTTGATGTCTTTCGGGCCAATACGGCTGGGACGAATGGCACCAGTTTCAACCGACGCGCCCGCGGCGTATGCTATGATATGCGCTCTGAACGGGGTTGTCCCCGCCACATGTTCTCCAGGAGTTCCCATTACGATGACCACCCCGACGGTTTCCGTCCAGCTAGAAACCCGCGATACCATCGGCAAGAAGGTGAAGGCGCTGCGCCGCGAGGGCATCGTGCCCGTTCACCTCTATGGTCGCGGCGTCGAATCCCGCTCACTGCAATGTGAGGTCCGCACGCTGCTGCAGGCGATCAGCCGCTCCGGAGGGGAGTACGGCCAACCGCTTCGCGTGACCATCGCCGGTGAGTCGGGCGAGTACACCGCCGTCGCTTCGGAGATCCAGTGGCAGCCCCGCACCGGCGACGTGCTCCACGTCGATTTTCGGACCGTTGCTCAATAGCCGGTCCCGGTTACCGATGCCGGCACGCGCCGACATCGCTGCCAGCCCCAGTCAGGGCAGATAGAGCCCGCCGCGCCAGCCTGGGAGGCTACCATGTACCTGGTTTTCCTCAGTGAATCCGGCCAGACCGGTCTCAGCGCCGACGATCCCAGCCAGCCGCATCACGTCCACGCCGGGCTGCTGGTGCAGGAGAGCCAGTACATCTCCATGAGCGGGGAGTACGACGCCCTGGTTCGACGCCACTTTGGCGGCCCCGCCGGTTCCAACGGCGTCCCGACCGAGTTGCGTCCCGGCGATCTGTACCAGGGCAAGGGACACTTCCGCTCGTGGCGACCGGAACGTCGCGGTGAGCTTATCCAGGACTGCCTGAGCATCCTGATCCGCCGTGAAATCCCGCTGCTGGTGTCATACATCAACAAGGCGGAGTTCCTGAGCGCCAGCAGCACGGAGGGCAACTCTCTCTACGGCAATACCGACCCATCGCAGTTGGCGTTCAGCCGGTTCCTGCTTGCCCTGACGATGTTCCTGGACGAGAACGTCATGGCCCAGATGAACCCGGACGACATCATGCAATCGGCATGGAACGTCAACGACTACGCGATGCTGATGGCGGGAGCGCAGTCCACGTCAATCTCGTCGGCGCTGGACGATTTCCTGAGCGAGGACAACGATTCCGTCAACCCCAATGTGTACGACGACCTGATGATCGCCCCGGCCTCCACCAGCGTCGGCGGGCAACTGGCGTCGCTGTGCGCTTATATCATTCGCCGCTGGCTCCAGCAGCCCCAGGCTAGCCACGGGTACTTCGACGCGCTGCGGGACGGGCGGGTCCTGCAGGTGGTCTACCCCTACCAGTTCGACTAGGCAGCGGTCCGGCCGCCCGTCACCATGTTTGCATCGAACCCCGGTCGGCAATCCGGCCGGGGCTTTTTGGCGTACCCCCGGGCATCCTTGCTATACTGCCCGTCAGGCGTCCCCTATGGCGGGGAGCGCCCGGGTTGAGGGCTTCATATGGTTACATTGTTGAAAAAGATAGTCGGCGACACGCCGGAACGCGCCGCCGAAAAATTGCGCGGCCAACTGGTGCCGCAGGTCAACCGCCTGGAAGAGTCCGTACAGGTCTTGACCGATGTCCAGCTCGGCGCGAAGACCGATGAGTTCCGCCGCCGGCTGGATGACGGCGCATCGCTGGACGGTCTCTTGCCCGAGGCGTTCGCGGTGGTCCGCGAGGCCGCGCGCCGCACGCTGGGCCAGCGGCATTACGATGTTCAGCTCATCGGCGGCGCCGTACTGCATCAGGGCAAGATCTCCGAGATGAAAACGGGCGAGGGCAAGACCCTTGTCGCAACCCTGCCGGCGTACCTCAACGCCATTTCCGGCGACGGTGTCCACATCGTCACCGTCAACGACTACCTCGCCCGCCGCGACCCGGTGTGGATGGGACCCGTCTATCACCTGCTGGGCCTCACCGTGGGCTGCCTTCAGCACGACGCGGCGTACCTCTACGACCCGGAACTGACTGACGTCGGCCGTGGCGGCTTCCAGTTCCTGAACCCGGTCTCGCGCGCCGAGGCCTACCGCGCCGATATCCTCTATGGCACCAACAACGAGTTCGGGTTCGACTACCTGCGGGACAACATGGCGGTGGACGCTGAGCTCCAGGTGCAAGCCCGTGCGCCTGGCCGGCCGACGCATCACTTCGCCATCGTGGACGAGGTGGACAACATCCTGATCGACGAGGCCCGGACCCCGCTGATCATCAGCGGTCCCGCCCAGCAGCCGGTGGAGCACTATTCCAACTGCGCCCGGCTGGCTCCCCGCCTGAGGGAATACGATGACTACACCGTCGACGAGCGCACCCAGGCCATCTCCCTCACCGAGGCGGGCATCGGCAGGGCCGAGCGTCACCTGCGCGTCGACAACCTGTACGACCCAGAGAACTTCCATCTCGTTCAATACGTTGAAAACGCGGTGGTGGCCCAGGTCCAGAAAGTAAAGGACAAGGACTACGTGGTCAGCAACGGAGAGGTGGTCATCGTCGACGAATTCACCGGCCGGCTGCAGTATGGCCGTCGCTGGTCCGACGGTCTGCACCAGGCCGTTGAAGCCAAGGAGGGGGTCAAAGTCCAGCGCGAAAGCGTCACCTATGCCACCATCACATTGCAAAACTACTTCCGGATGTACCGCAAGCTGGCCGGGATGACGGGTACTGCCGTCACCGAGGCCGACGAGTTCTACAAGATTTACGGGCTTGAGGTGGTGGCGGTTCCGACCAACCTGCCCATGGTGCGGGACGATGCCAGCGATCTGATATTCCCGACCGCCGAGGGCAAGTGGCAGGCGGTCATTGACAACATCATCCGGAGATCAGAGTCGGGCCAGCCGGTGCTGGTGGGCACGACCTCCATCGAGACCTCGGAGGCGCTCAGCGATCGCCTGCGCCGGCGCGGCGTGCAGCACCAGGTGCTCAACGCCCGCAATCACGAGCAGGAGGCATCCATCGTGGCCCAGGCCGGCCGCGCCGGCGCCGTCACCGTGTCGACCAACATGGCGGGGCGCGGCACCGACATCGTCCTGGGTGGGGCCGACACCGACCGGGAAGACTGGCGGGAGGAACACAACCGCGTCATCTCCCTGGGTGGCCTGCACGTAATCGGAACGGAGCATCACGAGGCCCGTCGGGTCGATAACCAGTTGCGGGGCCGCGCCGGTCGCCAGGGCGATCCGGGCAGCAGCCAGTTTTTCGTCGCCCTCGAGGATGAGCTGATGCAGCGCTTCGGCGGCGACCGCATCAAGAACGTGATGAACTGGAGCGGTCTCAACGACGACGAACCCCTGGAGAACAAGCTCATCACCAAGTCCATCTCCAGCGCGCAGGTCAAGGTCGAAGGGCACCACTTCGACATGCGCAAGCACCTGCTCAACTTCGACGACGTGCTGAACCAGCAGCGCTCCGTAATCTACGAACAGCGTTCGCGCATCCTGGCCAGCGACGGCCTCCGGGAACGCATTCTGGACATGCTGGGCGCCGAGTTTGACCGCCTGGTTTCAAACCACCTCCAGGCACGCCACGCCGATGACTGGGACGCGGACGGGTTCGTCGCCGCCCTGCGGCAGATCTGCCCGCCGCCGGCCGAAATCGACACGCCGGAAAAGGTACTGTCGTTGCGGCGGGACCACATCGAGGAGATTCTCGACGACTACTCCGAAACCCTATACGAGGCCAAGGAGCGTTCCCTGGGCCCAGAGAACATGGAGACCCTGGTCCGCCTGCTGCTCCTCAGGTCCATCGATACCCACTGGGTCAACCACCTGACCCACATGGAAAACCTGCGTACGGGCGTGGGACTGCAGGCTGTGGGTCAACGAGACCCCCTGACGGTCTATCGTTCGGAGGGCCAGCGCGCCTTCGCGGAGTTGACCCGGCAGATGCAGCGTGAGGTCACTCACACGCTCTTCCACGTCACCCTGGCTCCGGAAGCGCCCACGCCACGGGCCCCCGAAAACAGCAGCACCCGGGCGCCGGTGAGTCCCATGGCCGCCGTGTCGCAGGGACGTTCCAATCCCGCTCCGCGCGGCGGGCGCAAGATTGGCCGTAACTCCAAATGCCCCTGCGGCAGCGGAAAGAAATACAAGCGTTGCTGCGGCGCTAACGTCTGATGCCGGTCACGTCACGCCAACGCGCGAGGGGCGGGTTTCAAACCCGCCCAATTTTATTGCCGGTGATGATTCCGCCTACTGTCCGCGACGGAACAGGCGACGCACGAATGTGACCGGTTGCGGTTGCGGCTCCTCCATGGCGATGGGCTTGTTGCGACCGGATGCCCATCCCTCGGGGTCGCGCTCGAAAGCGATGCGGCAACCCGGGGCGCAGAAGTAATAGGTCTGCCCATCGTGCTCGCTGGTCCCGCCGTTGGGATTGTCGGTATCCACCTGCATCAGGCAAATCGGATCGGTTGCGGTAGCCATGGCTGATCTCCGGGCGTGTACTGCGGACTGTGAGGCCGATTGTACCAGTGTGGGTACCACCGGCGCACGCGGCCGCGGGCGGTTGGCCGTCACAGGGCAATCGCGTTATAGGCAGCGATGGCGCCGAAGTTGAAACTGGCAACCGCGGACGGCGAATTCTACCGGGGTGCACAGGATGAACGGGATGTACAGGATATTTCAATCCGGGAATTTTTGAGCGATGGGAGGGTTTCTGGGACTTCCAGCGCGGCGATGTCTGTGTATTATCACCGTCCGGCAAGCACCCCAGGGGCAAGTTTCCGACGAATTGAAGACGGGATCCCCCGGTCGTCCCTCATCCCAGGTTGGCCCGTCGCAGCCGCAGGGAGTTGCTCACCACGCTCACCGAGCTGAACGCCATTGCCAGCGCCGCCAGGATGGGATTCAGGAAGCCGGCGTCGCCGAAGAAAAACACCAGCCCACCGGGTACGCCGCCCAGCGTGGCGAACACCGGATACAAAGCCCCGGCAGCCACGGGAATCAAGAGCGTGTTGTAGAAGAACGCCCAGAACAGGTTTTGCCGGATGGTGCGCATGGTTGCCCGGGACAATGTCAGCGCGGTGGCGATGCCCATGAGGTCATCCCGCATCAGCGTGACGTCCGCCGTTTCCCGGGCAATGTCGGTTCCCCCGCCCATGGCTATCCCGACGTTGGCCCGGGCCAGCGCCGGCGCGTCATTTATTCCGTCGCCGGCCATTGCCACGGTGTGACCATCAGCCTGCAATTTCGTGATGGCCTCCGCCTTGTCAGCGGGCAGCATACCGGCGTGGTACTCGTCGATGCCGCAAGCCGAGGCGACGGATGCGGCCACCTCCGGACGGTCGCCGGATAGCATCACGGTGCGTACTCCCATTCCGTGGAGCGTGGCCATCGCCTGGGCCGCGCCCGGCTTCACCGTGTCGGCGACGGCGATGACGCCGAGGACCCGATCGCCCTGAGCCACGAACATCGGCGTGGCGCCGCGTTCCGCCGCCCGCGTCGCCGCTGCCGCAACTTCTTCGTCCAGCGATGCGCCGACCCGCTGCATGAGTGCGGCGTTACCCACCGCCACATTTTGATTGTGGAGAACGGCAGTAACGCCCGCTCCCGCGTGCGCAACGAATTCGGTCGGCGGAGCGACGGCCAAACCATCGTCTTGCGCCCTACGTATGACGGCCCGTCCAATCGGGTGCTCCGATAGCGTTTCCACCGATGCCGCGCATTGCAGCACCTCGGTTGGCGAAACCCCCGGAGCGGCCAGGATGTCCGTGACCTCCAGTCGTCCCGTGGTGAGGGTGCCGGTCTTGTCCAGGGCAACTACGTCCACGCGGTGGGCGGTTTCCAGCGCGGCCGCGCTGCGGATCAGGACGCCGCGCTCCGCGCTTCGGCCGACACCTACGATGATTGCGGTGGGGGTTGCCAGCCCCAGTGCGCACGGGCACGCGATGATGAACACCGCCACCAGGGTCAGCATGGCGTACCGCACCGACGGGTCCGGACCCAGGAACAGCCACAGCACCGCCGCGGCCAGCGCGATCAGCCCGACGGACGGCACGAACCACGCCGCCACCCGGTCGGCCAATCGCTGCACCGGCGCCGCCGAGCCCAGGGCTTCCTCCACCAGCCGGATCACCTGCGCCAGCGTCGTATCCGCGCCGACCCGGGTGGCCCGCATCAGCACCGCCCCGGTCCCGTTCAGGGTGCCGGCGAACACGGTATCGCCGGCGGATTTCTCGGCTGGCATGCTCTCCCCGGTCAGGGCGGACTGGTCGACGGTGGTGGCGCCGCTGGCAACCTCACCGTCAACCGGAATCTGCTCGCCCGGGCGCACGGCCAGCATATCGTCCGGTTCGACCCGGTCCACCGGCACGTCGGATATGGAGCCGTCCGCCGCCATGAGGTGCGCCGTTTGAGGGCGCAAATCCAGCAGCCGCTCGATGGCGCCCGAAGTGCGGGACAGGGCGCGGGCCTCCAGCCAACGTCCCAGCAGGATCAGCGCGACAATGATGGCCGCCATGTCGAAGTGCAACTGATGCGCTTCCGATGTACCCAACGCGCCCGGAGCCAGCAGGGTGGTGAAAACCACCACGACGCTGTACCCGTAGGCCACCGAAGTGCCCAGGGCAATGAGCGTGTGCATGTTGGGTTGCAGCCGTCGAAGTCCGGCCCACCCGGCGGTGTAGAACGACCAGCCGGCCCACAGCTGCACCGGCGTTGCCACCGCCCAAAGCAGCAGCGGATACCACCACAGGGTCAGCAACCCGGGCGTCCAGGGCAGCGCCGGGAAACTGCCGAGCAGCAGGGCGCCGCCACCCGCTGCGGCGAGGATCAACCGTACCCTGAGGCGCTTTTCCTCTCTTTCCCGAGGCCGTTGGCCCCGGCCGCCATCGCTCCCGACCGTTTCAGGGTTGGTATCGAGGCGGTACCCGGCGTCGGCTACCGCCCTGGCCAACGTTTCCAGGTCGGGCAAGGCCGCGACGCCGGCGTCCAGGCTGATGGTCGCACGTTCGGTTGCCAGGTTGACGTTGACCTCCGAGACCCCGTCCACGGAGCGCAACGCCTCCCCGACGTGATACACGCACGCAGCACAGGTCATCCCGGCGACGGGGAGAACGATGGTGTTCTGCGATGACTGGGCCATGTTGTCCGGTTGGCGAAGCGGGAACACGTCGCCACAGTAGGATGGTCCTCATTGTAGCAGGGGCCGCGTTTCCGGTACGGGATCGCATGGGCATGTTTGGCGTGGGGATGTGGTGAACGAAGGTCGCAGATGGCATGTCCCGGGGCGGCCGGCGCTGTTCGTCGAGCGGTTGGATTGCTGCCAATGGTGGCCGATCTCTGCCAACTCCGGCCGCGGATGCACATTGTTGCAGTATGTGTTTTGCGCACATGTGGTGTGGCAGACGATATTGTGCACCAGCGTAGTGCCGATTGTGCAAATTATGAAATGCACAGACTTTTCGAGGGTCAGGCACTTATGATCCGTGTCGGTTGTGACAAGGATGCACGCTGTTCGCATCGATTTTGCATCAACTACCTGCCAGTCACGAACGAGGAGCCGTTGTGGAGAAGGCGTAGGGGACCCCCGTGATCGGGGAGTACCTCCAACGTTTGGCCACACGCGATATGACGTGCTTTAGGCGCCAACTGCTTGTGGAGCGGTTGATGGTAGGCAATCCAGCGTAAAAACGAACTAGTCATTTATTTCCGTTGTTGATCAGTCAACCGTGAACGAAACGGAGGGATTATGGCTATCGGAGCAGTACGGGTAATGGCGGCGGGCAAAGCCGGCCTGGAAAGTTTGCCCTTCTTTGTGGATGAGTTGCTGGCGCAAGATATCCCACTGTTGGAACCCTGGGCCATCGACCATTCTCCTGACCAGCGACAAACACTGCACGGACAGACCGAGGGGTTGATCAGCGGACGCTGGACCAAAATTCGGGGTATCCAATCGTCCGACCTTGCTCGGCCCATGAGCTACGATTCGACTGCCAACCGCAGACTGGTTCGTCAGATTAATCCGCTCGCCGCCGATGTGGGTCAGGTGGCGGACTGTCCAACGCAAATAGCGGCGTTTTGCCGCCGTCAGATCAGTGAGCATTGTCGGGAGACGGAGCAGCTCTGGGAACGCTTCAAGAACCGGGAAGGCCTCACTGGGTCTGCCCAACTGGCTGTGGTGATTCCATATTGCCCGGAGGGTCCGACCTCCGGGACCGTGGGAATGTACCTGGGTGCGGCGCTGCGCAAGCACTTTATGGATCGGGACAAAGCGGATCAATTGGTGGTCTGGGGCATAGAACTTTGTCCTCCCGTGATGGGCGCGCAATCCACGGAATCCAATCACCCTGAGGTCGGCAACCTGTTCCGCGGGTACATTGCCAGGCGAGAATTGCTTGAAGGCGTCCCACTTTCGCCTGAAGACCCGAGCGATGAAATCCGTCAGCAGTGCTTTGACATCAATATTGCTTTTGACGGCGGCACCGTCCAACTTGGCGAGAGCGTTTCGCCGGATTTCGCCTGGGCCGCGCTGGACCGGGGTGCCGCGCAAATGACGGCTTGCCTGCTGAATGGCGCCGCCGGTGGCGACGAGCCCGAGTCCACGTTGCGTCTCCGTCAGGGCCGCCGGTGGAATGCGTACCTGGCTCACGTCGTATCCGATCGATCATATAGCCCGGAATGCCGGTATCTGCGCTACCGGGTTGCGCTGCCGTGGCGACGAGACCGGACGGAATGGAACCGGAAGTCGCTTGCGGCAAAAGTGGATCAATTCGTAAAGCACGTCGACGCTGAGATCGCCCCTCAGTTGCCGAATGAACCCGATGCCAGGGTGGCCACCTATGTGAACGAGCTGGTCATCGCTCGCAACAGCTTGAAAGCACTACCCCTGGACACCGGCCTGTTGGGTGTATTGACGGGTCGGCACAAGACCAATCGAGGGACGGCGGAAGGCTGGCTCTCTCAGGTAGAGAGCCGCGACCAGGACAATTACGAACAAACCCGCAAACTCAGTCAACAGACCAGCACCATTCTTCCCAGGACTGATCCGTTCTGCGTCAATATCGTGCTGGCGGAAAGTCAACGCATCGAAGCCGCCGAAACGGCGCGCGACAACGGCATCCACGGGCCGGTTGCCGATGTAATCGGTGACGCTGGCGTCGCCACGGTTCGTCAAAAGATTACCGAGATGTGCGAAGCCGTGTTGAAACGCGATGACTGTTCGTCATTGGACATAAACTCAGAGGCTCTATTCGACGAGATCATGTCAATTTCCATCGGCGACTGGAGCCGTGGTACCAGGAACAACGCGCTGCGGCCCACCCGAGAGATCCTGCGCGATTACATCGCTGAACAGAGGCGTGATATCCCCGGTGCGTTTTCCGAGTTGACCTTTGATCTCAATACCGTGGTGGATCGGGCGTATCAGCAAAGGATGGAAAGAGAGGATAAGGCTCGCCGCGAAGCGGCCCGCAGCCAGACTGCGGGAGGGGACAGCTCAACGGTTGAGGGCGGCCAGTCCCGGGATCTGGCAACGCCAACATCGGCCGAGCGCGAGGCATCAGGCTCATCCACGGCGCCGGCGCCGCGATCCGCAGAGCCGGCCGCCATGCGATGGAAGTTGAGCGAAGTGGATCATGACGTTCCGGTCGAGTACAGCGTATTGATTTTGGGACGCGTTCGCGACGGGGACGGGTTCAAAGACGTCAGTACCTACAGCGAACTGGAGGAAATTCACGATCGATTGGTGGAGAATCTCTCAAGTTGGCGGCAGTTGGCTCACCATTACGGCGTGAAGCCGCCACCGAATCTGTTCAGCGATGAAGATGGTCCCTCGGGCGTCCCTCCCGGCGCCACCGTTTCGCATCGTACTGTTGAGGTGGTGGTCGACGTCTTGGAGGAGCGCGCCTGATGGTGTTCGACCGACAGCGGCCCGCGGTGATAGCGATCTGTGGGCTTCTCGCCGCCGTACTGGCATTCCCATCCGTATGGTCGGGATCAATCGAAGCCTCCGGTCCATTGCAGGACACATCGGCGGTGGATATCTCGGGAAAAGAATGCGCTTTCTGGCTGGACTTCAATGGTGACGGAGAGGGCGATGAACCCGTCGATGCTCACCCGGACAGCTTTACGTTGCAGGAAACCGAAGTGGTGGGAGGGTGCGAATTCAAGGTCAACACCGAAGCTGAGGCGACCCTGGTGCTCGTTTCGGAACTCACCGGGTGGACCGCTGACGTGACGATTACGCGGGAGCCCGGGATGGAGAAGCCTTTCACGTTGCACCCGGCTGACAATGAAATCCCCGATCTCCAGGGTGGCATGACGGTGGAAGTGACGCATGCGGGCAGCACCCCGCGAAGCGGCAAAGTCCGTACTTTGCGTGATGGGTACGAGCACGAAGTCCAGGTGCCGCTGCCCTTCAGGCTGTTGGAGGTTACGGTGGTGACCCCGGATGGACGCCGGGACCGCCTCGAGGTGAGCGTTCAATCCGCCAGCGGTGCATTCCTCCATGCTCAGCAACGTGTGTTCGCCAGTACCGTCGACGCTGATGCCGGGACAAAGCCCATCGTGGAACTGGCGTCCGGTCTGATGGATCAGGGATACCCGCAAATCGCGGACCAGGTGCTGGCCCTGGAAGAAGTGGGAATCGTTAAGCGCGGTTCAAGCGCATGGATGTTTGCAGCCATCGGGTTGTCGATAGCGATTGTCGCGACGGTCCTCGCGGGTGGCGCCTTCGCTTACCTGACGCGCCGTGTCAAGTCCGACGCTGCCGGTGAAAACCTGTACGATTTCACCAGCAGGTGATCTTTTGCTCCGTCCGGGCGGGGGTCGCGAACGCCCCGGTTGCCGTCAGGTGCTCCCGGTGCTCTCGTGCCCGATAGGCATGCCGCCTTACGCCCCCGGCCAGCGCTTGGTCATGGCATGATCACAATGCCGACCTCACGCGTACCCAGTTCGTCTTTTCACATCGATGGACGGGATCAACAGGATGCTGGCAATGCCGTCGCGGCATTCCGATCACAGCGGCGTCCCGGCATCTGGGACGCGGTCGATAAGCAATCAAATCTTGTATATCCTGTGCATCGATGTAAAACTTCGCCGCTGGATGTTCAATGCGGGTACGCGTAAGCAATGCCGACCGGTTGACAGGGTTCGAGACCATCGCTGGTCGTTTTGATGACCGAACTGCAGCTCCACCGTATCGTCCTCCTGCACTCGATAGTTGACATAACCACGGCAAAAACGATTTTGGCCATCTTTTTGGGCGTAGCGCATTCCGCGGTTTCGTCCGAGGGCGCGCTGACCGTGGCTTATAATTAATGTAGCGGAGGATATTCGCAGGAGGTGAGACCCATGGACGTACTGAATACGATGGTTAGCCGCGGTCATGAGCAGGTGACGATGTACAGCGACCCCGAATCCGGTCTCAAGGGCATCATCGCCATCCACGACACCACCCTGGGGCCGTCCTGCGGCGGCACCCGCATGTGGCCCTACGCCACCGAGCAGGAAGCTCTCGCCGACGCTCTCAATCTCTCCCGCGCCATGACCTACAAGTCAGCGGCGGCCGGACTGCACCTGGGCGGTGGCAAGGGAGTCATCATCGGTGATCCGCGCACCGACAAAACCGAAGCCCTGCTGCGGTCCTGGGGCCGCTTCGTGGACACCCTGGGCGGCCGCTACCTGACCACGACCGACGTTGGCACCACGGGACGGGATCTGGAAGCGGTGCGACAGGAAACGGAATATGTGGTGGGACTCGACGTGACCCTGGGCGGCAGCGGCGACACGTCAGTCATGACCGGGTTGGGGATCTACATGGGCATGAAAGCCTGTGCGTCCGACGTTTGGGGCACCGACGATCTGCGCGGACGCACCGTTGCGATGCAGGGGTTCGGCAAGGTGGCGACGCACACGGCCGGTCATCTGATCGAGGATGACGTTCGCATCATCGCCACCGACATCAGCGAGGCGGCAATGGACAAGGCGCGCCAGATGGGCGTCAAGGTCGTTGGACCGGACGAGATCTACGACGTTGACTGCGACATCTTCGCGCCCTGTGCCCTGGGCGGGGTCATCAACTCGACGACCATTGATCGCCTGCGCTGTCGCATCGTGGCCGGCGGCGCCAACAACCAGCTGATGACGGCCGAAGATGGCGAGGAACTGCATCGCCGCGGCATCGTCTACGCGCCCGACTTCCTGATCAACGCCGGCGGCATCATCAACGCCGCCGCCGAAATCGGCCAGCCTTACAACCCGGACCGTTCTCGCCAGCAAACGGAACGTATCTACGAGCAGATGTCCGAAGTCCTGACCACGTCGCGCAAGGAGGAGATATCGACCGCGCGGGCGGCGGACATCGTCGCGGAGTCCCGGCTGGACGCGGTACGCCGCATGCGCCGAATCTGGCGTGGCTGATCCGCGGGTTGCGAAGGGCTGCGTCATCGGGGGCGGATAATCATCCGCCCCCGATGCGCTCCTGAACCAACCGCCATCACATTGCGTTGGCCCGATTTATCGTGACCTCCGTGATCGCAACTCGGCGGGCAGGACGGCGCCACGATATATCTCTTCCAGCGACTCAAAAATTTGCGGATAGTCCGCCTTGACCGTACTGCGGCCGGCGCCACGGCCAATTTCGTCCGTGACTTCAAAATAGGCGGTACTGAACACCGCGAAAAATTCTTTGACGTTGTGCATCATGTGCGTTCCGGGGAAAATCCCGGCCCGCTTGGCTGCATCGTAAAACCCGTTCCACCGTTCATGGTCGTCCTGAGTGAAGCACAGGTTTTGAATCCCGTGGGCGTATTCGTGCACTGTGATCAAACTGTCGAAAGCATATCTTCCGTAGGGGTGCTCATCAGCATCCAGGCGGAGCAGCGACTCCTCGGACGTTGACGATATGGGCTGTCCCTTCCCGCCGCCGAGGCCGCGCAGTTGGAAAGATTCGTAAGTCCTGCCGGTGAAGTCGCTGCGCCCTTTCAGATGGGCGTATTCCGGGAGAGTGGTCACATATTTGTCCTTCGGAATGATTGCCAGATCCCCGCCAACGTCCGCCATGCAGTTGGAGAGGTCTTCCCTTCCCGATAGCATGGGGCCGATTATTTCTGCCGCTACGGTCAACGCCTTAGGGTCGACTTTGCTCGTCGCTTTGATGGTAACGCCTTTGACGGAGAGGAACTGGGTGTAGTAGGTGGCCGGCCGGGGTGTGACACGGAAACTTTCGAGGATTTGGATCCTCTCCGCTCTGTACCGCGGCACGTCGTAATCGCACATCCAGGCGCGGGTCCGGAACCCCTGCGGATTGCCGGGCAGCAGATCGGACACCATCACAATTTCCGCAACGTCAACGATACAGTATGCCGGGCTTTCCCGTACGCGGTACGTTATGAGATAAGCATCCTGTCCATCGATTTGAGTTTCTTGAAACGAGGTGATCGAGAACAGCGAACGCGTAGGCCACCATTCCTGTTCCAGTCCCTCGCGAACCTGTTCGGCGAAATGCCTGAGCGTGCTGCCCTTTCTCAGCGAAAGCGATGTAACGTGCACCCTGCTCCAGGGATTGTCGCGCGCGTATCTTTCCGGCCGCTTGTTGCTCTCCACCCACTCGTCTGAAAGACTGATGGTGTAACCGTATTCCGTGTCTCGAACGACGACGCTGGAGTCCGAGGTGGCAACCGGGGTAGGCAGCCGGGTGGGGGTAGGCGTCGGTAGCGGAGTTGCGGTGGGTGTTGGCCGCGGCGTGGAGGTCGGCGGAGGTGTGGCGGTGGGGGTGGGTGACGGCGTGGCGGTGGGTGTTGGGGGCGCAGTGGCGGTGGGGGACGGCGGCGCAGTCGCAGTGGGCGTTGGCAACGGCGTGGTGGTGGCTGTCGGCATCGGCGTAGCTGGAATCGTCGCTGCAGTGGGCGTCAGCGTCGAGGTGGGTGCGGCTGGCGGCAGTGCGGCAGCAGGCGTCGGTGCTGGCGGGGTGGTTGTAGCCGGCTCATCACCACAGGCTGCCACCAACGCCAGTGCGCTTGCAATCAGGGAGAGCACGAGTGCGAATTTCAGCGAACGTTCCAAAGTGCCCTCCCGCTGACTGCCTGGAATGGGAACGATTACGGCATGTTAACTTGCGCCACCGTAAACCACCGTATCCGGGCGGTACACCGCCCACGAGAACCAGAGCTGGCCGATGCGGCCCGGCACCGGGGCCAGTTTTGCGCCCTCCAGCGGCCCGCTGATGGCACGACCGAATATGTCCCACCGGCTGCCGGTCTTGGTGTCGACGATGCGGCCGCCTTCGTCCGGCTCGAAGGTCAACGTGTTGCCGTCAGGGCCACGCGGGGAAAAGATGCCGGCGGTTCCGACGTCCCGTCCCCTGGCGATCGAACCGGAATCCAGCGCGGACGCCGTTCCGGGCGACCAGAACACCACGATGTCCTCGCCGGCCACGGAGGCGGCAACCACGCGCTCTTCGGCCAGTGTGGTGAACGACACGGCCCAGGCCTCGTTGCCGCGCTCCACCGCCACCACCCGCTCGACGGCCGGCAACCGGGGGTCTTTTTCGCCCCGGAACAGGAACGGTTCGTTCCCGGGCCGGTCGTAGCCGGCATATGGGTTTCGACCGTAGGCGCGACCCGAGTCCGGCCGCGAAAGGACCCGGCCATCCGGGTGAGCGGCTTTGAAGTCGCCCCAGGATACGATTGACAGGTAGAGTTGTTCCAGCTTGCGGCCGGCGAAATGTCCGATGACCCCCTCGCCGCCCACTTCCTGCCACCAGGTCTCGGTCTGGCGGTCGTACATCAGCAGATTGCTTTGACGCAGCGCGCCGGTGGTGCCGAAGTCGAGGATCTGGTCGTCAACCGTCCGCCTGTACACGAAGGCGGTGTTGCAAAGCGGTCAAAAGGTTATGACCACCGGCTCCCCGCCGACGGTGTCGTTGACCAGTTCGTGCCACACCATCACCTGCACGGGATAGGCGCGAACGTCGCCGTTGAGGTCAACGACCTGCACGGGCTCCAGATCGTCGAGCCAGAGATCCGCGTCCGCGATTGTTTCAAACTGCGGGTCATCGATGGAAGGGATGCCGTCCTTGGGCGGGCCGCCGGTCATGATCTCATCGTAGGAAATCGTCGTGCGCGTGAAGTCGGTGTCCCACTGGGCAAGCAGCAGGCGCTGGTATTTCGTGCGGGCCTCTTCGGCTTGGGCGTCGGGGACGGTCTGCACAATGCTTTCGGGGGAGGCCATCAGCGGGACAACGGCAGGAAGGGCAGTGGCCGGAGCCGACAGTACGGCGGTGGGCAGGTCGGCGGCGGGTTGCAGGGCAGGAGCCACCGGGTCGGTTGGCGCCAGCGGAGCAGCCCACGGTTCGCCGGTTGGCCGCTCTTCGATTGGGGCGCAGGCCAGCGCCGCTGCCACCAACAGAAGTATGCCGGCCAACAAAAAATGTCGGCCGGCCAAGTTTCGAGTCGGAACAGGAAAGAGTTTGGTTGCCAAAGCTAGCGCCCGCGCAGGCGGGGGTCCAGGACATCGCGCAGTGCGTCGCCCAAGAGGTTGAAACCCATCACCACCATGAAGATAGCCACGCCTGGGAAGATGCCAACCCAGGGAGCGGTCAGCACATGTTCCTGCGCGGCCCGCGTGAGCATTCCTCCCCAGCTGGGCTGGTCCGGCGGCGCTCCGACACCCAGGAAGGACAGGGATGCTTCGATGATGATGGCGAAGCCAAGGTAGTACGTCGCGAGCACCAGGTAGATGGCGAAGCAGTTGGGCACGATATGCCGGAATACGATGCGCCACGGCGGAGCGCCGATGGCCTGCGCCGCCGTTACGTAGTCCAGCTCCTTGATGGACAGCACCTGCGATCTTACGGTGCGGATCACCGGGGCGATCATGCCGATGACGATGGCCAGAATCACGTTGTTCAGCGACGAGCCAAGCACCGCTACGATGGCCAGCGCGATGATCAGCCCCGGCAGCGCCATTAGCGCGTCGACGACCCTTTGCGCCGACATGTCGATGACGCCGCCGGCGTAGGCCAGTGCAACGCCGATGATGAAACTGGCGGTTATTCCAATCAGGACGCTGCCCAGGCCGACGTACAGGCTGATGCGTGCCCCATAGATCAACCGGCTCAGAACGTCGCGTCCCACGTGGTCGGTGCCGAGCAGGAACTGGGAATTGGGCGGTATGTACACCGTTGAACCGCCCTCACGACCTTCAGGGAGTTCCCGAGCGCCGTAGGGAGCGAGAACCGGCGCCATCAGGGCAACGACCACCAGCACAAGCACCAGGAGACCGCCAATGGCTCCCAGAGGCTTGCGGCGCGTAAAGCGGTTAACTTCCCTGAGGACGGATGCGGCCGGTTGCAACATCCCCGCTCGCTGCGGGACGGCCACCTCGGCGCGCTGATTGGTTTGATTCGCCATGAGTACGAACACTCCTCACGGAACAACGGCGATAGAGCACAGGATGTCCCGGTACGCCCGCAACCTACGAGTACCTGATCCGGGGGTCCAGTATTCCGTATAGGATGTCGACGATCAGGTTCAACAACAACACCACGGCTGCGGCCAGCAGCACAACACCCTGCACCACGACGAAGTCGCGGTGGATGATGGCGTCGATCAGGTACCGCCCGACACCTGGTATCACGAAAATCGATTCGATGATGATGGTCCCACCCAGCAATCGGCCGAACTGGTAGCCGGAAACGGTGATTACCGGCAACAGGGCATTTTTCAGCGCGTGGCGACCAACTACCATCCATTCGTTCAGGCCCTTGGAACGGGCGGTTCTCATGTAGTCTTCCCGCATCACTTCCAGCATGGCGGAACGGGCCACCCTGGCCGTGAATGCCATGTCGTGGAAAGCCAGAACCAGCGCCGGGAAGATCAATTGCTGCAGGTTGGTGAACGGATCGCCCCATAACGTGGCATAACCCAGGGGCGGCAGCCACCCGGCGAAATAGGTCAATCCATAGATCACCAGGATCCCCAGCCAGAAGGTGGGCAAAGCTATGCCGACCAGCGCCAGCAGCCGGCTGATGTGGTCCAGGAATGAATCCTGCTTGACCGCGGACAGCACACCCAAGGGCACGGCGGCGATGAATGCCAGCACAATTGCCAGCACCGCCAGTTCGAGGGTTATGAAAAACCGGTCTTTCAGGTCATCCAGGACCGGGGTCCCGTACCAGACCGAATCGCCGAAGTCGCCCTGGAGGATTTTCCACAGCCAGTCGCCGTACTGGATGTAAACCGGGCGATCCAGGCCCAGTTCCCGCTGAACGCGCTTGATGTCCTCTTCCGTGACCTTGCCGCCGTCGCCCTCCTCACCCGTCAGGATCATCATGGCGGCGTCTCCCGGCACGATCCAGAAGAGGCCAAACACCAGGATTGTGGCGAGCAGGATAGTGGGTATGAACAGCAGGCCCCTACGGGCTATGTATGCGTACACCTTCCACCTTCAGTCCGTGAGGCAACGAGCGCACAGGTATTGAATGATGCGCCCCGGGCAAAAGGGGCGCATCTCTCATCGAAGTTTACGGCTGATAACCGGTTTCGGCGGGTTGCGTACGGTCCGGATCGAACCAGACGTGGTCCCACTTGTGAATTTGCTGGACGGTGGGCGGAAGATGGAAGTTCCGGATGCGGTAATCCAGCGCGCCACCGGCTCCTCCCCAGAAATACACCACCAGGTGGCTGCTCCCGGTGTGGAGGATGTCAGCGATTTCCTCCAGGTGACCCTGGCGGACGCGCTGGTCGATAGCCCGATTTTGCAAATCGATCAACTCATCGATCCGGTCGTTCTGCCAATTCTGCGGATTGCGCAAAACGTCCTGCAGGTAGAACTGGTTGAGGATGTCCGCCGGGTCGGTCAGAATGATGCCCGTGCCGACGGTGGAGATTTCGTGCGTTCCATCCCGCATAACGGCGTACGTGGTGGCCAGATCGTTGGGAACGATTTCGATATCGATGCCCACATCTTGGCGCAGCTGCTCGCCCGCGACTTCCGCCGCCGGCAGAGTGGGAATAGCGTTGCGGGTGTTCATCTTCACGGAGATGCCATCCGGGTAACCGGCCTCGGCGAGCAGCCGTTTGGCTTCCGCGATCGCGGCGGTGCGGTCTTCGGCAAATGCCGGGTTGTTGGCGCGCAGGTCGTCCAGCTGCTCGACCACCCCTGGTGAGAAGAAGGTGCCTGGTTGACCGAAGCCTCTGACCGCGCGCTCAATGCCCAGATCTCGATCCAGGGCCATGTAGAAGGCCTGGCGGACCCGTTCGTCATCGAACGGCGGCTTGGCATTGTTGAGGAAGAACGCTTCGAAACCGGCGCTGGGAAGGATCAGGGCCCGTACCTGGCCGTCGGTCTCCTCCTCCAGTACCGCCATGGCTTCGGGTCGGTTGACGCCGGTGAAGGGGTTGAAAGTACCCAGCACCTGCCCCGCCTGCAACGCGGCAATCCGGCGGGCGGTATCAGGGATCAGGTGAACGATGATGCCGTCGAAGAAGGGTCGGCCTTCTTTGAAGTACGTCTCGTTGCGCGCGAAGGTGTAGCTCACGTCCTTCTGCCAGCCGTCAAGCAGCCAGGGGCCGGAGCCGATCAGGTTCTCGGGCTGGTTGGCCTGTTCCTGGGTCAGGTCCTCGGCGATATGCTTCGGGTACATCTTCATGTAGTCCGACGCCAGGTTCGGCATGAAGGTCGGCGCCTGGTACTTGAGGGGAACGCGGACGGACTTGTCGTCAATCACCTCTGCGGTCTGGTGCTCGTAGAAGGCCCGCAGGAAGCCGGTGCGCGCCCGCTGGGCACCTGGCAGCGTGATGCGGTCCAGGCTGAACACCACGTCTTCCGCGGTAACCGGCATGCCGTCCGACCACGTCGCATCCTTGAGGTGGAAGACGAACTCGGTGCCATCGTCGCTGACTTCCCAAGTGGACGCCAAGTCGCCGATGATTTCGCTCGGATCGACCGGGTTGTACTCCACCAGCTGGTTGAAGCGCGGGCTGGAGGGCATCAGCGTGGTGTTGAGGGATCCACCGTAGTGGACGTCCCAGAACCCGGGGTTGCTGTTGCCAACCATCGGGAAGACGCCACGGTAGTGCTTGGTTTCGCC
>JAJEIA010000066.1 GCA_022823505.1 Dehalococcoidia bacterium | reverse complement strand
ATCTTCCTGTCCGACCGGCGCAGCGCCGAGGGTTTCGAGATGACCTTCGCATTGAACCACCTGAGCTACTTCCTGCTGACCGGCCTGCTGCTGGAACACCTGCGAAAAGTGCCACGGGCCCGGATCATCAACGTGTCCTCCTGCGCGCACGAGTCGCCGGGCAGGTTCCGGCTGGATGACCTGCCCAAACCTTCGGGCAATGGAGGATACGGAGCCTACAAACGCTCCAAGCTCTGCAACATCCTGTTCACCTACGAGCTGGCGCGGCGACTGGAAGGAGAGAACATCACGGTGAACGCCCTGCATCCCGGCCTGGTGCGGACCAACATCGCCCGCAACAACGGGTTGCTGGGCCGCGTGGTCAACTTCTTCATCGGAGTTCGCGGCATTGCCCCGGACAAGGGAGCGGAGACGCCGGTGTACCTGGCCGCGTCACCGGAGGTGTAAGGTGTGACCGGCAGGTATTTCGTGGACTGCCGCCCGGTGCCGTCTTCCAGCATCAGCTACGATGCGGAACTGGCCGCCAGGCTGTGGGACATGAGCGCGTCCCTCACAGCCACGGGCGATGCAGCGGCCGGCTGATTGGCGCCTGGTCGGGTAGTAGGCGGAGCCTGTCGTGCCGTCAGATCGTCCCGGGGCTACTGCGGCTGCAGATCCCGCGACTGGAACTGGAACCACTGGACGCGCCCATCTTCCACCAGTTGCTGTACGGCGTGGTCGTTCTCTAGGCTTGCGACTACGGGCACGGCGGTCATGCCCGTGAAACGGCTGATGAGTTCGGCGTTCCGGACGGCCCGCTGGGTATCGCGTTCGTCGGCGGTGTAGGACGCCTCGACGGCCATGAACAGTTGGTTGCCGTGCCGGTCCTGAACCTTCGCGACCAGGTCGGCCACATAGAAGCTGCGCCGGACGCCGGACGGAATGTCATTGGCCGTGGACCCGCGCAACATGTTGCGCAGGTCGTTACCGCTGAGTTGCTGGGTGATTTCGTAACCTAGTTGCTCGGCGATATCGTCGGACATCTCGCGGGCGATACGGCCGGCCACGTGGCCCTTGAGGTCGCCCAGGTCATCGGTGATGCGTTGCAGGCGGGCCTCCACGCTGGCGTTGGTGTCCGCCTGCCGCGCGTTGAACTCTTCCTGCCGTACGGCGAATTCTTCCAGGCGTGCGATGGACTGATCCTGCCGTGTGATGGATTCTTCCGTGCGCGCGTTGAACTCTTCCTGACGCTCGATGAAGCCCGTCACGTAGGTGGCGAATTGGGCGAAGCGTTCCGGCAGCTGCACCAGTTCTTCGGAGAGGATCAGGCTGCGGACTTGGGCGAGGAATACCGGGTCGTCCTGTAGCGTCCGTAGCAGGCGTTCTTTATCCTGTTGGCTCATCGTCATGGTTCTGCTCCGCTCCCGGCTTTGATTTTATCACTCCGCCGGACCGAGCACGGAGAACGGCGTCATGCTGCTGTTCGTAAGTCCGTGGTCCGCACGACAACACCTTCGCCGGTATCGCCACCACCACATGAAGTCCGCTTTCTACGCCGCGCGACTGCTGGAGCCATCGCCAGGGTAGAAGCGATGCAGACTTCAGCCGCGGCGTGAGCGTGTTCCCCACGGACCCAAACGTAGGAAGAGGATAGAAACCTTCCAGCTTTACACTGGTGACGACGGCCAGTCCCTCATTGAGACCATCGACCTGGGACCAGATGCCTGATTGGAAGAGTGCGCAGGATGTCACCACCATCAGCTTCAGTGGAACCCCGGCCGGTCTCTTCTCTGGCTGTCACACGACGCCCCGCCGCCAGTTCGTCATAGTCCTGTCCGGGCAAATGGAGATCGGCTTGGGCGACGGCTCCAAGCACGTATTCGGTCTCGGCGACGCCTGCCTGGTGGAGGATATCACCATCCACGGCCGTACAACCGCAACGCACGGCGACCATCCCCGCGTGACCTGCACCATCTCCTTGGCAAACCAGTAGCCGGACGCCGCTCGGGCAGCAGCTTACCTGGTAAGCCTGTCCCGCATGACATCGGTCGCCACCGCCTTGGCCTCATGGCTCCGGTAGCCGGGCTGGCGGGAACGCCTACCGACGGAATCGCCGTGGTCCCTTGCCGGTTGCGCTGGCCTGATTCCAGGATTGATGAGCGCTGGTACTGGAACCAGCGCCTTCTGATTGATTGACGATGTCAACCGATCGGCGGCGCCTGGTTCAACCCGGCGACCCGCTCGCACCATTGCGCGGCGCCCAGAACCCGTCCCTCCTGGGCCCACGGCCCACCGAACTGCACCGCCATGGGCATCCCCAGATTGCTCAGACCCGTCGATACCACCACCGTGGGCAGCCCCGCCGCCGACCACGGCACCTGGAATGCCGCGTCACCCGTCGTGCTCAGGCCGCGAGGAGCCGGCGCCGGCATGGCCGGCGTCATCACAACGTCCACCTTGGAGACCATCCCGCTCAGGTCGGCGCGGAACTGCCGCCGCAGCCGCTGGGCCTTCAGGTAGGCCGACGTCGGCATGACCATGCCCATCTCCATGCTGGCGCGGATGCGCGGGCCATAGTCGGCGGCGCGCAGGCGGTGATTGACCTCATGGACCGCTGCGCACTCGACGCTCGACACGATGCTCCGGAGGCTGTGCACCACGGCGAAGCTGTCGGGCAATGGTATCTCCTCGACATCCGCGCCGGCTTCCGCAAGTTGATTGGCCACGGCCTCCGTGTGAGCCCACATCTCCGGCGTGGCGTAGTCCTGGAAGTACTGCCGCACCAATCCGATGCGCGGGGGCCGGTCGTGCTCGACCATCTGCGCGGTGAAGTCGGGCACAGGTTCGTGCAGGCTGCCGGGATCATTGTCGTCCGCGCCGCTCAGCACGGTCAGCATGAGCGCGGCGTCGGCCACCGTGCGGGTCAGGATGCCGACGTGGTCCAGCGACCAACTGAGCGGGGCCACCCCGTACCGCGAGATCCGCCCGTAGGTGGCCTTTACGCCGACGATGCCGTTGTAGCCGGCTGGCCGGCAGGTGGACCCGGCGGTCTGTGAGCCCAGGGCCGCCGGAACCATCCGCGCCGCCACCGCCGCCGATGACCCGCTGCTGGAACCGCCGGGAGTGTGCTCCAGGTTCCACGGGTTGCGCGTCGGCGACGGGTCGCCCGAGGCAAACTCGGTGGTCACCGTCTTGCCCAGGATGATGCCACCGGCTGCCTTGATCTTGGCCACCGAGGTCGCGTCGAAATCGGGCACGAAGTCGGAGTAAACCTTCGAGCCGCAGGCAGTGAGCATTCCCTCGGTGTAGAAGATGTCCTTCAGACCCACCGGCACGCCGTGGATTGGACCGAGCGGGCCACCCTGTTGGACTTCCGCTTCCCGTTGCCGGGCCGTCGACAACACCGCGTCGCGGTCGATGGTGACCCAAGCCTTCAGGTCGCCGTCCAGCGTGTCGATGCGCGCCAGCAGCGACTCGGCCAGCGCCACCGGAGACAGGGTTCCCTCGCGAATCTGCGCGGCGGCTTCCACCACCGAAAGCTCATGGAGTTCAGGCATGATTCAACCTCGTGGGCGGCGGCTCTGGGTCAAGTTGCTGAAACCCCAGCACGGGGGTACCGAGCCGCAAGATACTCCGGTAGCGTGTGGCCGTCCAGCGATGGTCTCGGCTCACGCGTACTCGCTTTCCGTCAATCTGTCATCGCAAGCAAAGCGCCCCAATATCGTTGTCGGTGTGAGCCGTGTTTCGGGTGCCGTGAACAACACAGTACAGCGTTCCACTCGGTAGCAAAGCGGGAATGTGTGAGGCCTGCGGCCTTTCGGTGCTGTTGTTGGGCCGCCCGGTCAGGGCGTGAGGGATGCCATCAGATACGTAGGTCGGTCGGCCTCCGGGAGGTTGGACGGATCGGCAATCGCGACCCCGGTTCCCATCAGCACCGAGGCGATCCCCACGTGATTGGCTCCTCTGATGTCCGTGCCCGGCGTATCTCCGATCATTACCGCGTCGCGCGTCCCAGACTGGCGGAACGCCTCTTCGAACATGGCGGGATGCGGCTTGCCCAACCGAGTGAACACGAGGTCGCTCCGTGCGGGATACCGGAGCGCCATGGCGGACTCAAACATCAACGCCACCGCGCCGCTGGCGAAGCCGAAGCCTTCTCCTTCCGGGTAAATCACGTCCGGATTCGGCAGCACGAGGTTGAGCATCTCGCCCCGGTCCAGCTTCCGAAACAAGTTCGTCAAAACGGCCCCCGTCACCTCCAGAAACGGGAAGCCCAATTGGTCAGCGATCACGAGCACATCAAAATCGTCCTCAAACGAAACCACCTCCCCGCCAGCGGCCTGCACGTAGTCGGCGCTGTCTTCCGTTCCCAACACCACGCATCTCGAACCGGTGATGCCAAGCTCTGAGAAATGGGCAGTCAGCAGTGACCCTGCGGTTATGATTCGATCGGCATCTATGTCCAACCCCAGTTCCCGGTACCTTGCAGCTCGGGTCTCCGGAAGCGCGGAGGCGTCGTTGGTCAGGACGAAATAGGGCTTGTTCAGCGAATTGAGCCGGTCGATGGCTTCCGGAGCCCCCGGAACTACGCCGGGCCACCGTGCCAGGACGCCGTCGGAATCGAACAGAAGAACCTCGAACTTGCCGATCAATTCATCCAGCGTGGTCGATTGGGCCATGGTTCGTTCACCTTCGTTGCGTTTCGGCCTGACAAACCTGTCGTGGAATCCGGTGAGAGCGGGGGACGCTCAGCCACCCGTTCTATCGCAGGTTGACCCTAATCAACCATCGACGTCAATAGCGCTGGAACGGGCGGGTGAAAGATGTGCACCGGATGCGGCGACTGTGGTTTTGGCCCCGGTTGTGGCGACAGTCCCGAGGCCAATCTCGCTCATATTGGCGGGAACTGATCCAGGACTGACGCTATGTCGCATGTGCCGAAGAGCCTGGTTGCCGGCCAAGGGAACCCAGGGGCGGACGGAATGTACCCAATCGCTCCGATGACATACGATTCTTCGGACCTTCTGGGTGCTGTTTCACGTCTCGCCGGCGGAGTAAAGTCCCCGCAGGTGGTGTAACGGAGGCCGGGTGGCAAGAAGGTGGCCACCGCGTCATCCTTGATGGAAGAGACAGACCCAACAAGGAGTACGACGGTGGCCAAGAAAAGCATGGACCTGTTGGAGTTACTGCGCAAGCGGGGCAGGGACGGCGATGTGGACTTTCTGCGGGAAGCCCGGCGGGCGCTGGTGGAGGGCATCATAGCCTGCCCCGTGCCCCGACACGGGGGACGCCGAAGTCTCGGCGCAGATTGGCGCCCAGCATGGCGAACGCAATCCGGACCGGCTCACCCACCGCAACGGCTATCGCAGCCGAGATTGGGACACCCGGGTGGGGACCATGGAACTGCGTATCCCCAAGATCCGGGAGGGCAGTTACTTCCCCAGCCTGCTGGAACCGCGCCGGCGCTGCGAGAAGGCGTTGCTGGCGGTGATCCAGCAGGCCTACGTGGAAGGAGTGTCCACGAGAAGGGTGGACGACCTGGTCAAGTCCCTGGGCTGCGATGGCATCTCGAAAAGCCAGGTCTCACGCATCTGCCGGAACCTGGATCAGATAGTGGAGAACTTTCTGGGCCGACCGCTGGACGGCGGTCCT
>JAJEIA010000035.1 GCA_022823505.1 Dehalococcoidia bacterium | reverse complement strand
TCATAGACCTTGGCGAACTGGCCTATAGTTCGTGGCGATTTCGCAGATCACTGGTACATAGTTCGTGGCGTTTTACACCAACTGTCCGTTGCCGACAAATCCAACAAGATTGTGGCAGTGCCCCGACTGTTGGAGATGCTGAGTTTGCGGGGCAAGGTGGTTGCTCCGATATTTGACCAATCTGGCCATGCACTGCCAGCGGCAGGTGGCTCAGCAGAGCCTGCCCCGTGCTCCGACACGGGGTAGTGGAGCGAGGCGGAGGCTACGTGCCGGCGCTGAAGGGCAACCAGGGCACGCTCCTACGATGATGTGATGATGTAAAGCTGTTCCTGGACGACTCGGACACGTCAGTAGCTCAGGCCACCCAAGTGGGCAACGGGCACCGACGCATTGAAACCCGCGTTGCCAGCGTGAGCCCGATCTTTGACCAGTCGCATCGTGTGGCTACAAGAGCAGCATGACTGGCCGGGCTTGCAGGCGGTGGGCAAGGTAACGGGCACCCGACGACAGGACGCTGACACCAGCCAGGAAACCCGCTGCTACTTGCTGAGCCAGGCTTGGCCCCCAGAGCAGAGCAACGATCTGGTGCGAGGGCATTGGGGAGATGTATGAGATTGCCGGTTGCGTAAATCGTCAGCAACAGGATTTGCGGGATTTATGGATTGTCAGGATCAGGAGCGCTCTGCCCTCCAGTGGTTTCAACCCGGCTAATCCCATGATCCTGCCAATCCCGATTCTGAAGTTTCCGCGTCGCAAACTGGGGACGCATTAGGCGCCAGCCTCTCACGCCTACGCGGGTTGTCATCGCGAGGAGCGTTGAGAGGTGGCGATGTTGTTTTCGCGGCGGCGTCGGTTGCCCTGACGAGATTGCCGCGCTGCGCTGGCAATGACAGCTCCTGCGAAACTGGGTACGCGTGAGCAATTCGCCTGATTGACAGCGACAGCGGGGCGGTGTAATATCGCCGGATTTCTTATTGATATGTAGTATCAATAAGATCCAAAGGAGGATTCCGTATGAACACGCCCCGCAAAGTACCCGTTACCATCCTCACCGGTTTCCTGGGCTCTGGCAAGACGACCCTACTCAACCGAATCTTGACTGAGGAGCACGGCAAGCGCATTGCCGTGATCGAGAACGAGTATGGGGAGATCGGCATCGATCAGGGTCTCGTCATCAACGCCGACGAAGAGGTCTTCGAGATGTCGAACGGTTGCATCTGCTGCACAGTGCGCGGAGACCTGATTCGGGTACTCAACAACCTCAACAAGCGCCGCGACAAGTTCGACTATGTGTTGGTGGAAACCACCGGGCTCGCCGATCCCGGCCCGGTCGCTCAGACGTTTTTCATGGACGACGAGCTTCGCGCGGAGTTCTCCCTTGACGGGATCGTCACCCTTGTCGATGCGGCCCACATCGAGCAGCAGCTCGACCGAAGCGACGAAAGCACGGAGCAAATCGCGTTCGCGGACGTCCTGGTGCTCAACAAGACGGATCTCGTCGATGGCGAGGCGATCGACAACCTGGAAGCTCGGCTCCGAGACATGAACCGAATGGCGCGAGTCGTGCGCAGCGAGCGCGCGAACGTCCCCGTCGACACGGTACTCAATCTTGGCGCCTTCGACCTGGATCAGGTGCTCGAGCGTCGTCCCACCTTCCTCGAACCGGAGTATCCGTTCGAATGGACCGGAGTCTATTCGCTCGATGTCGGCCGCTACGAACTTACCCTTGCCGATGGGCCGGATCCGGCGATGTCGCTCGTCGTCGTGTCCGACCAGGGCACGGATGACGCCGCCCTCCGTGATGGGGCCGAGTGGTGCGTGCGGCAGTACGCCGAACCTGCAGAGCTCATTCGCCCGGGAGAGGAGTTTCCGGTCGGAAAGCATGTGAGCCTCCGGCTCGATTCCCCAGGACGCAAGTCGTTCTTCCTGGAGGTCGATACGCCGGTGCGGGTTGGCCTCTACGCCCAGCACCTCGCGGAGGAGTTCGATCTCCAACTGAGGAACGCGGATGGAGAGGCTTTCAAACTGGGAGGCAACTTTTGCGCCGAGCCGGCCTGCACCGAGACCGGCGCCCAGCGCATCAAGGGTGCGGCGGTCCCCGCCGATGTCGAGCGAACCTGGGTGGCACAGCACGAGCACGACGACGAGGTGGGATCGATCGCGATCGAGGTCGACGGCGACTGCGATCCCGACAGGCTCAACGCCTGGCTCAGCGCACTGCTCGGTGAGCGCGGGGTGGACATCTTCCGAATGAAGGGCTTCATCAGCGTCGCCGGTGAGTCGCGGCGTTTCGTCTTCCAGGGGGTTCACATGCTCTTTGACGGCCAGCCGGATCGCGAATGGGGGGACGGGCCCCGACGCAATCAGCTGGTCTTCATCGGCCGCAACCTTGATGAGCAGAATATGCGGCAGGAGTTCGAAGCATGTCTCATTTAATTGCCAGCAGCCCGAAGGGCGTTCTTCGCCGGGGTTGGTCTGCGGCGGTGGGCGACTACGCAATTGCCGGGGGTTGGAGCCTGGCCGGTGAGGCGCTGATAGTCGGTGATGCTAAGGGTGGCATCTACGCATTCGACGGCAACTCTGGCGCCACCGCCTGGGCGCGGCCCGGGGTTCATGACGGCGGTGTGCTCGCGGTGGCGATCCACCCAAGCGGAACCGCGTTCGCTACGGCCGGCCAGGACAGCCGAGTCTTAATTTGGAGTGCTGCCGAAGGTCAGGTAAGCAGGACCGTTGACGCCGGAGGCGGTTGGGTGGAGAACGCGGCGTGGTCGCCGGACGGCCAATGGTTGGCGATCTCCTGCTCCCGGCAGGTTCGCGTGTACAGCGCGGACTGCGCGGAGGTTTGGCGATCTGATGATCATCCCAGCACCGTAAGCGCGATTGCCTGGTCGGGCGTAGGGGAGCTGGCGACCGCCTGTTACGGTCGAGCGGCATTCTTTGACGCGTCCAGTGGCGAGCTTGGCCAGAATCTGGAGTGGCAGGGATCCCTGGTGTCGATGGTGCTGAGTTCGGACGGGGATATCGTGGCCTGCGGCAGCCAGGACAACACGGTGCACTTCTGGCGTCGTTCCACGGAGCGGGACTCCATGATGTCTGGATATCCCGGCAAACCGTCGGCGCTGGCTTTCGACGACACCGGCACACTTTTGGCCACCGGTGGCGGAGAGGCGGTGACGGTCTGGAGCTTCCATAAAGGGGGTCCCGAAGGCACGACGCCCGGCGTCCTGGAGTTTCATGTTCAACCCGTTACGACGCTTTCCTTCGCTCCCGGCGCGATGCGCCTGGCATCGGGAGGCCGCGATGGCGCCGCGGTTGTGTGGTCGCTTCGGAAGGATGGAACAGGCGATCCGATAGGGGTCGCGGTTGTGGCGGGCACAGTGGCCGATTTGTACTGGCGACCCGACGGGGGCGCGCTTGCCGCGCTCGATGCGCAGGGCGGCGTGACGGTTTGGCGGATAGGACGAGCGAAGGGGAAGGGCCGAATGGATCGCGCACGCGACGGGTTTCGCCGCGCATGGTTGAGCCAGCTGACGGGGCTGAGCCATTGACCGCGCATGCGACAGCGACCTAACCCCGGCCGCGTATTGCGCCGCAGCGCACTCAACCGACGCCGGGCGGACATGCCTGACTGACGTTGCGAGGTCGCAGGAACATTGGTCAACCCCCGCGCCGCACGGTGCGGGGGTCCAGCAGGTCTCGCAACCCGTCGCCCAGCAGGTTGAACCCCAGCACCGCGAGGAATATGGCCGCGCCCGGCAGCAGCAACAGCCGGGGCGCGGTCTGCAGGTGCGGCCGGGCGTCGTTGAGCATCGCCCCCCACTCCGGCGTCGGCGGCTGC
>JAJEIA010000055.1 GCA_022823505.1 Dehalococcoidia bacterium | reverse complement strand
GGTGCTGGACGGATACAGCGGGACGCGGCGGGAAATCCCGGGGCGCGTGGTCGTCGTGAGCACCGGCGGTGCGGGCCGGCTGTACCGCTACACCACCAATCCGGAGGTGGCCACCGGGGACGGCGTGGCGTTGGCGTACCTGGCCGGCGCCGAGGTGATGGACATGGAGTTCTACCAGTTCCATCCCACCGCGCTGTGGCTGGAGGGCGCTCCCACGTTCCTGCTGTCGGAGGCGATGCGCGGCGAGGGGGCGATCCTGAGGAATGCGGACGGCGAGCCGTTCATGGCTGCCCATCACCCCATGGCCGACCTGGCGCCTCGGGACGTGGTGTCGCGGGCCATCGCCGCGGAGATGGAGCGGGCCGACGGCCGGCCGGCGATGCTGGACATATCTCACCTGCCGGCCGCCACGGTGTCCAGCCGGTTCCCCACCATCTACGCCGAGTGCCGACGCTACGGGCTGGACATCACGCGCGAGCCGATACCGGTGGCGCCGGCGGCCCACTACATGATGGGCGGCGTGCGCATCGACACGTGGGGTCGGACGAACATTGCCGGCCTGTACGCCTGCGGCGAGGCGGCGTGCGCGGCGGTGCACGGGGCCAACCGGCTGGCCAGCAACTCGCTGCTGGACACGCTGGTGTTCTCCCGGCGGCTGGTGGAAGCGACCCTGGGCGGCGCGCCGGAATACGAAGGGACGGATGATGACGACGCCAACCAGCGCATCGGGCTGACGGAACGGGCCATGGTGTGCGCCACGGTGCCGGAGCGGGGCAAGGAGAACCTGCAGGACCTGATGTGGCGCAACGTGGGCATCGCGCGCAACGGCACGCGGCTGCTGCTCACGGCGCGGATCCTCAACCTGTGGCAGCGGCAGTTTTACCCCGGCGGACCCCAGCCGGAGACGGCGGAGGAATTCGAGCTGCGCAACATGCTGGTGGTGGCGCGGCTGATCGTCGAGGCGGCGCTGCAGCGGCGGGAGAGCCGGGGCGCGCACCACCGTGAGGACTTCCCGGAGGCCTCGGAGGAGTGGCGGCGGCACATCGTGGTGCGGGGTTAGGACGCACTACGGCAGAGATCGACGGTTTTGGACACCTGGACATTGGCGATCTATACTGTTTCTGTAACGTTACAGCATAATGGCCTCCCCACGAGTACCGAATAGGTACTCTCAAAGAGCTGGAGCGACAGCATGGAACAGATCAATCAATGCCATCCTGTACAAGTTACGGGCCAGGTTCGCGGGGTGCAGATGAATCTGCCTGGCAATGGGAGCGGCGGTACCTTCCAACTGCTCCTGGAAAACGGTGACGTGATTGTCAGCCCGTATCCGGAGGAATGGCACCTGGAGGTCGGAGCGGCGTTTCAGGCCAACGACGTCCGGCGCGCTGTGGTCGCGGGCATTGGCGAATATTCACCCGATGGCCGGCTCCAGCGCATTCTGGAGATCGAATCTTTCCGCGTGACCTGGGCGGACGACTGGCAGCCGGCCTTCAAGGGTCGCGCCCGGCTGCGTTCGAATGCATGAGCGACTATTTCGGCGACGCCAGCTATTGGCTGGCCCTGGTCGACGAGAAAGACCAGTATCACGAAGTTGCCACCCAATATTCCGCCCTGTTGGAACTCGAAAATGCGCGCATCGTAACCAGTCAACTGGTGCTCAACGAGGTCCTGGCCCCTCGGAGCGGCACCACACCGGAACGACGCCAGGATACGGTCGGCCTGGTCGATCGGATACTGCACGACCAGAACGTCCACGTTGTCCCACAGTTGCCGGAGCAGTTCGAGGAGGCTTTGCTACTGCTCCGCGCCAGGGCGTTGGACAAGGAATGGAGCATCACGGATTGCGCCAGTTTCCTGGTGATGGAGCGCTTCAACATCTGGGAGGCGTTGACCAGCGACCACCACTTTGAACAGGCCGGTTTCACCGCGCTGCTGCACTGACTCGGGTATCCCCAGAGAGGTGGGGGCGACGAGCCTGCCGCGCTGCGCTGGCAATGGCAAACTCAGCGCCTACCACAACTCCTGCGTCGCCAGCCTCGCGCCCTCCGCCATGGAGGCGAGCTTGGCCCATGCGATGTTGGTCTCGACCTTGCGGCCCCAGGCCGACGTGCCGAACCCGCAGTCGCTGCCGGCGATGACGTTTTCCCGGCCCACCACGTTGGCGTAGTTCAGGATGCGCTGGGCGATCAGCTCGGGGTGCTCGATGAAGTTGGTGGTGGTGTCCAGCACGCCGGGGATGAGCACCTTGCCCTCCGGCAGGGTGACGTCCTCCCACACCTTCCACTCGTGGCCGTGGCGGGGGTTGGCGCCCTCGATGGAAAGACCCAGCGGCCGCGCCCGCAGCACGATGTCGACGATCTCCCGCAGGGGCACGTCGTGGTGGTGCGGTCCCTCGGTGTTGCCCCAACAGACGTGCAGGCGCATGCGCTCCGGGTCGATGCCCTGCAGGGCGTAGTTGATGACCTCGACGTGCATCTCGATGATCTGCTTGAACTCCTCAACGGATAGGTGGGAGAACTGGGAGACGCGGGTCATGGCCAGGTCGGGGCAGTCCAGCTGGAGGATGAGGCCGGCGTCGGCGATGGCGTTGTACTCGTCCTTCATCACCTCGGCCAGGGCGTAGAGGTACTCCTCCTCGGTGGCGTAGTACTCGTTGGGCAGGAAGTTGGCGATGACCCCCGGCGAGGCGGCGGTCATGAAGACCTCCTCCACCTCGCGGCCGGCGGCGGATTCACGGAGATTGGCGATGTCGCGCTCCACGGCCGGCCAGTCCTTCCACGCGATGGGGCCGGTGCAGGCCGGTTGGGGCATATTGCGGGAGGACATGTGGACCTGCGTGGCGGCGAAGTCGGGGAAGTCGGCATCGTCCAGGCGGGGGCGGGAGCGCACGGCCCGCTCGCCCTCGAAGCCGGTGAGGCGCTCCTTGACGTAGGTGGCGTACTGGGAGCGGCCCTGCTCGCCGTCGTTGACCACGTCGATGCCGGCGTTCTGCTGCCGGTCGAGGATGTCGCCCACGGCGTCGCGGATGCTGGCCTGGAACGCGGCCTCGTCGAAACTCTGCTGGTCCTCGCGCAGACGCAGCAGGTCCTGGAGCTCGGGCGAACGGGGCAGGCTGCCGGTATGGGTGGTGAGAATCCTGGAATCGCTGCGTTTCATGGTCCCTCCGTAAACGCGATGATGATGGGCGCAATTGTAATGGTTGTGGATGTGCCGGGAACAGGATTTTTGGGTCGCGTGCGATCGGCTGGATTGTGACGCCGTGCGGCGGAGACGGGTATGCTATGCTGCCACCAGGTGTTTTCCTGCACACTACAACATAGTCGACGGCCAGGGTCACAGGGCGCCATTGACGCCGGACTGGAGGCGCTCATGTTATCTCTAGCTATCGTTCTCACCATAGTCTGCGCCGTCATGTTCGGTGTAGGTATAGGGCTCGCCTGCTATGTGATTGCAACCAAAATTCGCGAGGCCCGTCAAGGTTCCGGGGCCAGCGCCAATACTACTGGAAACGCCAGCACTCCATGAGATGGTTCGTGCTCGTCGCGGGCCTCTCCCCGATCGGCGGTCTTACCGTTGCGGGCTACGCTACGATGGTCTGGCTGGCTCATTTGGCCGACCCTCAACCGACGGCGGCCCAGGTCGAACTGCTCCAGACCGCGCGATGGTTGACTCAAAACGGCGCTATCATGCCCGGCGCGTTTATTTTCGGATGGCTGGCGGGACAGGTTAAATGACCGGCAGACGCCCACAATATCGAAGAGCGGATATCGCGCTGCACTCGCGATGACCAAAGGTCGAGGCGTGCTATTCTGGCCGGCGTGATGTGTGCCATGACGCCGATGTTGCCGACCATGTCGCCGCAGGAGTTCGTGACCAAGTGGGACCGCCCTGGTTTCACCGAGACCCAGGCCGCCCAGGAAATGTTCCTGGATGTCTGCGCCCTGGTGGGTCATGCCACGCCGGTGGCCTACGGCAACGAACAGGATTTCACCTTCGAAAAGCAGGTCCCCGGAGGCGGCAAGGCCGACGCCTACTACGAGGACCACTTCGTCTGGGAGTTCAAGACCAACGACAACCAGCTTGACCAGGCCCTGACCCAGGCGGTGGGCTACGCGCGCCACCTGAAGAACCCGCCGCTCATCGTCGTATCGTCGTTCAACACGATACGGATCGAAACCAACTTCCAGGGCATGGAACTGGTCCGGCACGACATTGCGGTGCCGGATCTGGCCCGGCCGGACAAACTCGAACTGCTGCGCCGGGTTTTCCATAGCCCCGATGCGCTGCGACCGGACCGCAGCGTTGCCGACGTCACCAGGCAGACTGCCGACCTGTTCAGCCGGCTGGTTGCCGACATGGAGGACAGCACCGAGGACCCCGAACGGCTGGCGCGCTACCTGAACCAGCTGGTGTTCTGCCTGTACTCCGAGGACGCCGGCCTGCTGCCCGAGGAGCTGTTCACCCGCATCGTGGCGCAGAACGTCCGCGACCCGGAGACCTTCGACGGGGCGATCCGCGGCCTGTTCAGCCTCATGGCCGCCGGCGGCTTCTCGGGGGCCGACCGGATCGACCAATTCAACGGCGACCTGTTCAAGTCGATTGATGGTGGGCCCGCGGACACGGTGCAGCTCAGCACCACGGCGCTGCAACGCCTGGGCGAGGCGTGCGCGCAGAACTGGCGCAGCATCGAGCCGTCCATATTCGGCACGCTGTTCGAGCGCGCCCTGGACGCGTCCAAACGGGCGCAGACGGGGGCGCACTACACCGGCGCCGACGACATCGAGCTGGTGGTCGAGCCCGTGGTGATGACCCCCCTGCGCCGGGAATGGGAGACGGCGCGGGCGGAGATCGAGGAACTGCTGGAGGAGGCGGGACCGTCAGAAGCAGGATTTTCGGGATCAGAGGATTATCAGGATTATGGCCGTCAATCCGCGCAATCCGATAATCCGGTGAATCCTGCTTCTGACGATTCTCCGGCCCGCGCCCGGCTGGAGGCGTTCCGGGAGCGGCTGGCCTCGGTGCGGGTGCTGGACCCGGCGTGCGGCAGCGGCAACTTCCTGTACATCGCGCTGCGCCTGCTGCTGGACCTGGAGCGCGAGGTGATCGACTTCGCGGCGGCGCAGGGGTGGGACGGCCTCACGCCGCGGGTGCAGCCGGACCAGATGCTGGGGCTGGAGATCAACCACTACGCGGCGGAACTGGCGCGCACGGCGCTGTGGATCGGCTACATCCAGTGGCACCAGGCCAACGGGTTCACGTACACGCAGCGCCCCATCCTGACCCCGCTGGACACCATCCGGCAGACCGACGCGATCCTGGACCTGAGCGACCCTGACAATCCAGTGGAACCGGAGTGGCCGGCGGCGGAGTTCATCGTGGGCAACCCGCCGTTTTTGGGACACTTCCCGTTTCGAGAGTCGCTGGGTGATGAGTATGTGGGCTACGTGTATGGCCTATACGGCAACCGGATACCGAACTCCAGCGACCTGTGCTGCTACTGGTTCGAGAAAACACGGGCGCAGATAGAGTCCGGCGCGACCAAAAGGGCCGGCCTGTTGGCAACTCAGGCAATACGGTTCCAATCCAACCGGCCGGTGCTGGCAAGGATCAAAGACACTGGAGACATATTCGAAGCAATATCGGATAAGGATTGGGTTCTGGATGGAGCTACGGTACACACCTCGATTGTCTGTTTCGATGACGGTAGTGAAACCGACCGCGTGCTGGATGGGCATTTCGTTGCAGCCATTAATGCCGACTTACGTGCTGGCGCTGATCTGTCGCAAGCGAAAACGCTCCACGAAAATAGCGGCCTAAGTTTTATGGGCGACATCAAAGTTGGTCCATTCGAAATCACTAGCGAAGTGGCTCACGAGATGCTCGGCAACCCTAATCCGCATGGCAAGCCGAATAGTGATGTAATCAAGCCGTGGGTGATAGGTAGGGACATAAACCAACGTCCACGGGATATGTGGATCATAGACTTCGGTACGAACATGACTGTAGCCGATGCTGCCCTGTACGAGAAACCGTTTGAATATATCCGTGATAACGTGAAACCCGGACGAGACAACAACCGCGATCAGCGGTTCAGGAACCACTGGTGGTTACATGGCCGTCCCCGCATAGAAATGCGACAAGCGTTAGGCGATCTAAAACGATACATCGGTACAAGCATGGTCTCCCGACATCGAATGTTTTCTTGGATTGACGGTGACGTGCTGCCCGATGCGACCATCATCGTATTCGCTCGGGACGACGACTACTTCTTGGGAGTCCTTCAAAGTCAAACACACTTGTGTTGGGCTGCGGCTATGGGTACTCAACTTCGCGAGGCGCAGAGCGGGATGCGCTACACGCCGACGACGTGCTTTGAGACATTCCCGTTTCCGCGGCCGACGGAGGAGCAGCGGGAGGCTATCGGCGCAATCGCGGCGGAGTTGAACTCGCTGCGGGAGGGCTGGCTGAATCCGGATGGGGTCAGCGCGGCGGAGTTGAAGCGGCGGACGTTGACCAACCTGTACAATCAGCGGCCGACTTGGCTGGACAACATCCACGCCCGTCTCGACGCGGCGGTGGCCGACGCCTACGGCTGGCCGGCGGACCTGGCGGACGCAGAGATCCTGGAGCGGCTGCTGGCGCTGAACTTCGAAAGGGCGGGGGAGGGGTGAGGTGCAAGCAATGCGACCTTGCGGTATAATGATATCTGAAATAGTCATCTTGATCAGACCGAAGATTGAATGAGCAGGTATGATGAGGTTCATTGGACAGCAATCTAAATCAACATCGCACTATCATAGAGTGAAAAGTCAAGCAGCGTTGTACATGACCGTTGCAGGATGTGCAGCGTTAATAAGTACGTTGATAGCTTCGTTTTTTGTTGATCTGGGGGTAATCCTGTTTCTAGCTGGAACCAGCCTTGGGTTCTTTCTAGTCGGCTTCCAACAACAGGTTGATGCGCTGGCGGCAAGTTCCGATGATTCGTTAAGGGAGGAACCGGATGGTGAGCAAGATACGTCAAATTGTCTCTGACGAGTATTTTGCGGATTGGGTAAAGGCATTTATCCCCATCGCTGGCATCATAATACTGGCGATCGCCTTTGTGACGATTTCGCTGGTCAGGGGCGGCATCGGCCAGTGACGAGCGAGACGCGGAAGCGTCACTTGCTGTTCATGTGAAGTACGGCCGGCTGACGGGGAGATTCTCGAAAATCTGCCGGCGCTGAACTTCGAAAGGGCGGGGGAAGAAGGCTGAGAGCGTTTTGACGGCGGTAGGCGCCGATGCTACCGTAGGAATATCCGCAGATAAAGTCGCCCCGTCTGGCGAGGGAAGCAATAATGAGCGCCGAGGCCAAAATCGAGCGGATGCTGGAATACCGGGAACTGGCTTCACAGATGCGGCGGCAAGTCGCGTGGTTGACGGAACAGCATCCAGACCAATGGGCTGCCATGGTCCCTGGCGGGGAACTGTTCGTAGCCGGCACCATGGATGAACTCCTGAGAGTTCTGGACGAAAAAGGCCTGCGGGACGGGAACGTCGCCATTGAGTTTCTGGACTCCGATCCAACTCCGTTAATACTGTGATCCGCGGAGAATTTGGTCCTACCGGGCAACCCTTTGCTGAAGGTTTCCTGACGCTGCCCCGGTTTGGCATAGCCAGAAATATAACATTCCTGGTTGATACCGGAGCTCATGCCACCTGCATTCACCCACGAGATGGCGTGCCTGCCGAAATTCCCTTCGACCACCTGGGAAACCCCGTCACGTCCTATGGCGTGGGCGGTCCGGTGATGTACTTCAGGGAGCGCGCTGTCCCGGAGTTCGTCGACGGCGATGCAAGAGAGATTCGCAGTTACGTGGTCGATGTGCTCATCGCAAAGCCGGCGGCAGACCCGACGCACAGCATGAACCGGCTGCCTTCGCTGCTGGGCCGGGACATCATCGACCGCTGGCGCATGGTGTATGACCGGGCGGATGGCCTGCTGGAATTTACGGTGAGGAGCGCCGACACCGCCCCGGGCGGCAAGTAACATGGAAGGCAGGTGCACATAGCGCCAAAATTCCTGACACCGTCCCGCTGACCGCGGGGGCGAATGATACCTGATGTGGGGATCACCAACAGGATCTAGCTTTCCAGCAGTGGCGTCACGCGCTGGACGAAACGCTTGACCTCATCCAATCCCACCCTGACATTCCCCTCGGCCAGCCACCCTTCGTAGAAATTGGTATGCAGTTGGCCGGCGTTGTTGAAACTAGCCAGAACCGTATTGTCCTGAATTTCCGTGGCGATGCTGTCCACGCAGACATAGAGGTCTTCGTGGCGTCGATGATCCCAACCACGCTTTTCCGCAATTGCCTTGACGACTTCGGCGGCCGCACCCCATCCTTTTTCGGATGCTTGTCGAAGATCGCCAGCATCCAACTCGGCAAAGGCCTGTTCCAGAAAGGTGGTCGCGGCCATCTCGTACTTGGCAATGTTGAAGGTCATCCAGTTCTCTCGCCACGGCCAGGAAAATTACAGGCTCGCCGAATGCCGGACGCACCCTTTCAATGTTGTCAAAGCTAGCTCAACGTACCAAATGATCTACAATGTGTCAAATGAACAGCTACGTTGATACATGCGACGCCATGACTCGGATTGCGTTCACACGTGACGGGCATTAGATCGATGCCGCTTCCAGGATACGCCACGGCATGGTTGCGACCGAAGACAGTGCTTCCAAACTCCGCAAATATTGCTGACACAGGGCAATCGCGTCTTAATGGGATTTTTAGAAATGTGCTAACGTGCCATGAACCGCTGAACGACGTGGGGGCAGATGGGCATGGCACAACGACCCAAGGCAACTATTCTCGATCATTTCGCTGAGTTGGACGATCCCCGA
>JAJEIA010000079.1 GCA_022823505.1 Dehalococcoidia bacterium | reverse complement strand
GCTATGGTTCTCGCTGGCCTATCCGGCGCTGGGCGCCTGGTTGATCCACGGCGGCCTGGGCCTGCCGGTGGTGGATACCGACGCCTACGGCGGGTTCCTGCTCACCATGATCCTGGGCGTCACCGGCATCGTGGCGTCCCTTCCGCTGGGCATCCTGCTGGCCCTCGGCCGGCAGTCACAACTGCTCGTGGTACGTGTCCTGTGCGTCACCTTCATCGAAGTCGTGCGGGGCGTGCCGCTGATCACGCTGCTGTTCATCGCCTCCACCATGCTCAACTACTTCCTGCCCCCGGGGACCAACTTCGATCTCCTCATCCGGGTGCTCATCATGGTCACGCTGTTCGCCGCGGCTTACCTGGCCGAAGCCGTGCGCGGCGGGCTGCAGGCCATTTCCCGCGGCCAGTACGAGGCCGCAGACTCCCTCGGGCTGTCCTACTGGAAGAAAACATGGCTGATCACGCTGCCCCAGGCCCTCAAGATCGCCATCCCCGGCATGGTCAACGTCTTCATCGGGCTTTACAAGGACAGCACGCTGGTAGTAATCATCGGCTTGTTGGATCCTCTGGGTGTCGCCCGGGCGGTGCTCGCCGACGCCAAGTGGAACGGGCTGTCCAACGAGACGTATCTTTTCATCGCGCTCTTCTTCTTCATGAGCTGCTTCGCCATGTCGCGTTACTCCCTGTGGCTTGAAGGACGACTGAGCGTCGGCGACCGTTAGCAGACCGTCGGCATTTCCCTCATGGCTACTATCGAAGAAGACACCGAACGCATCCGATCCGCGGCCGATTCCTCCAGGGTGATGGTGGAGATCCAGGCCATGCACAAGTGGTTCGGAACCTTCCACGTGCTCAAGGACATCAACCTGCGGGTCACCGCAGGCGAACGGATCGTCATCTGCGGGCCGTCGGGCTCCGGCAAGTCCACCCTGATCCGCTGCATCAACCGGTTGGAGGTGCATCAGCAGGGGTCCATCGTGGTGGACGGCATCGAGCTGACCCGCGACGTGAAGAACATCGAGCAGATCCGCTCCGAGGTGGGCATGGTGTTCCAGCATTTCAACCTCTTCCCGCACCTCACCGTGCTGGAGAACTGCACCCTCGGGCCCATGTGGGTGCGCAAGCTGCCCAAGGACGAGGCGGAAGAGATCGCCCTCCGGTACCTCGAGCGCGTGCAGATTCCCGAGCAGGCCGACAAGTATCCGGGCCAGCTCTCGGGCGGCCAGCAGCAGCGGGTGGCCATCGCGCGCTCGCTGTGCATGCAGCCCAAGATCATGCTGTTCGACGAGCCCACCTCCGCCCTGGACCCCGAGATGATCAAGGAAGTGCTCGACACCATGCTGGAACTGGCCGAAACCGGCATGACCATGCTGGTGGTGACCCACGAGATGGGATTCGCCCGCCGCGCCGCCGACCGCGTGATCTTCATGGACGGCGGCGAGATCATCGAGAAGAACGCCCCCGAACCGTTCTTCAACAACCCCCAGAACGACCGCACCAAGCTGTTCCTGAGCCAGATCCTGTCGCACTGAGCCGCGGACACGCGCGGGGTGTCTGAACCGCTGACGCGACCCCTGCCGCCCTCTCCGTCATTCCCGCGGAAGCGGGAATCCAGGAGGGGTGAGGCGGGAAACGCCGCTGTAGCGCCCCACCACCGCCCCTGGATTCCCGCTTCCGCGGGAATGACGGATTCGGTGTCGCGGCGGCGCGCCTGAATTTCACCCGTTTCTGTGTTACGGTCCTGAATCTGGAAATCTTGCCGCAAAGGGGCCTGGAGCACATGTCTTCAACGTTGATCAAGAACATCGGGACCCTCGTAACCGGGATGCTGGAGGACCCCCTCCGGGACGCCGACTCGATCCTGGTGGCCGACGGGGTCATCCAGGAAATCGGCAACGGGCTGAGCGGCAACGTGGACCGCACCATCGACGCCAACGGCACCACGGTCGTCCCCGGCCTCATCGACTCGCATTCCCACCCCACCTTCGGCAACTTCACGCCGGCACAGAACTCCATGGGCTGGATCACCCACTACATGCACGGCGGCGTCACCTCCATCATCTCCGCCGGCGAACTCCACGTGCCGGGCCTGCCGCTGCCGCCGGACCCGCTGTGCGCGGTGTCCCTGGCCATCGTCGCCAAGCGCTGCTGGGACAACTTCCGCCCCACCGGCGTGCGCGTGCACGGCGGCACGCTCTTGCTGGTGCCGGGCCTCGAAGAGAAGGATTTCGACACCATCGCCGAAGCCGGCATACGCCTGGTGAAGTTCATCTTCTACGACTACAGCCTGCTGCCCACCGGCGAAGCCGAACGCTACGTGAAGTGGTCCCGGGCGCGCGACATCAAGGTCAAGATCCACTCCGGCGGGGTTTCCCGCTCCGGCGTGAGCCAGGTGGCGGGCGTGGACATCGTCAAGGCCATCGACCCCGACGTCATCGGCCACAGCACCGGTGGCCCCATCCCTATGCCCGAGGAGGACCTGCGCCGCATCGTGGCCGAGACGGAGTACTACGTGGAGATCTGCACCTCCGGCAACCTGCGCATGGGCATGGTGCTGACCGACGCGGTGCGACAGCACGGCGCCGAAGCGAGGGTGCTGGTGGGCACCGACACACCGGGCGGCACCGGCGTGGTGCCCCGGGGCATCCTGCGCGAGATCTGTTTCCTGGCCTCGCTGGGCGGCATCGCTCCGGAGCACGCGGTGGCCATGGCCACAGGCAACACCGGCCGAGCCCACGGCCTGGACTTGGGCATCATCGCGGAAGGCAAGCCCGCGGACCTAGTCATCATGGACAGCATTACCGGCTCGGTGTCCACGGACGCGCTCGATTCCTTCGCCAAGGGCGACCTGCCGGGAATCTCGGTGGTGATGATCGACGGTGAGCTGACAGTCGCGGGCCGGAGCCAGCAGACGCCGCCGCCGGAGCGGGGCGTCGTCATCAGCGGGTAGGAAATCGTTCTCGCCGGGATATCGGGGTCGAATCTTGTACTTTGAGACCGTGTACGTAACTTTTCGTTAACGTTAATAAAAGGCGGGCGTGAGGCCGGTATCACTCGGTGGCCATCGCCCAAGGAGGTTGCTCGGTGAGCTCATTACAGTACGGCGTGGGCATGTTCCCCACGGAATCCATGTCGCGCATCATCCAGCTCAGCAAGCAGGCGGAGGATCTGGGCTACAGCCACATCTGGGTCGGCGACTCGCACCTCATCTGGCGCGAGGCCTTCGTCAACATGGCCGCGGTGGCGCTCAACACCTCGAAGGTGATCATCGGTACCGGCGTCACCAACCCGGTCACGCGGCACCCCTCGGTGCTGGCCAGCGGCTACGCGACTTTGGACGAACTGGCGCCGGGACGGTTCGCCGTCGGCATCGGCCTCGGCGACAGCTCCCTGGAGACCATGGGCCGCAAGCAGGCGCGCCTGGCGGAGTTCGAGACGGCCGTGGCACAGATGCGGACGGTCATCGAAGGCGGCGAAGCCGAGCTGGAAAGCGGCAGCAAGATACACCTCAACTTCGCGCAGAACCGGAAGATCCCCTTCTACGCGGCGGCCAGCGGCCCCAAGATGCTGGAGTTGTCGGGGCGCATTGCCGACGGCGTCATCATCCTCGTGGGCGTGGATTCCGGCGCCATCGAAAGGGCGGTGGAGCGCATCGCCGCCGGCGCCGAGTCAGCGGGCCGCAAGCTCTCCGACATCGACCTGGTGCTATGGGTGCCGTGCGCCGTCTCCGAGCAGCCCGGAGCCAAGGACGCGGTCAAGGCCCACGTGGCCCGGGTCATCGCCCACCCGCTGCCCTTCACCCTGGACGAACAAGAGCAGAAGGTGCTGGACGACATCCACCAAGCCTACAACTACTACCAGCACATGAACCCGCTCGCCGCCCAGGCTCGGGTGATCCCCGACTGGCTGGTGGACAAGTTTGCGGTTGCCGGAACGCCCGACGAGTGCAACGTCAAGATCGAGGAGCTCAAGCGGAGCGCCATCAACCAGGTGGCCATCATCCCCTACAACGTGGGTGATGCCGACCGTGGCGAGACCCTGCGGCTCTTCGCCGGCGCCATGTAGCCCCGTACACCTGGCCGTCGAATCGCCGCGATTCACGCGGCCCTTCCCGACTGCCCGGACAGGCCCTCCGACCAACGAGACACCCCGCCGGTGCGGACCGTCACCCGCTACTACCTCTTCCAGATTCCGGGCTGGCTCCTGGCAGGCGCGCTCGTGACCGTCCTGCACGCGTGGCTGGGCCTGCCCATGTGGGCCGCGCTCGCCATCGTGGGCGTCGTCGTGGTGAAGGACGTGGTCTGCTACCCGTTCCTGCGCAAGGCCTACCAACTGGAAGCCGCCGGCGCCGCCCAGCTAGTGGGACTGCGCGGGGTGGCACGGGATACCTTGGACCCTGCCGGGTACGTCTACGTGAACGGCGAACTGTGGCGTGCCCGCACCGAGCCCGGCGCTCCCGCGATACCCGCGGGCGCGGAGGTCAGAGTGGTCCAGGGCCAGCGCATGACATTAACCGTCGCGAAGGAATAGTCGCAATGGCGCTGGACCAGAACCCGCTCGGAGACGGTTCGGGGATGCCGGTCGCGGTTCTGGCGACGCTGGTGGTCGTGGTTCTGGCGCTTCTCGGCATCGGTACTCGTTACTACGTCCATGGG
>JAJEIA010000081.1 GCA_022823505.1 Dehalococcoidia bacterium | reverse complement strand
TCAACTTCTTCGACACCGCCGACACCTACGGGGGCGGCTACGGCGAAGAGGTTCTGGCCAAGTTCATGAGCCACCGCCGGCACGAGATGATCATCGCCACCAAGTTCGGGTACGACATCTACGACCAGACCACGCCTCGCGTTGGCCACCAGGAACGGCCGCAGAAGTTCGAGCCGGAGTTCATCCGATTCGCCTGTGAGCAGTCGCTGCGTCGCCTGAAGACTGACTACATCGACCTCTACCAACTGCACAACCCGCGCATAGAGGCGTTGGAGAAGGACGAGGTTTTCGAGGTGTTGGAAGAGCTCAAGCACGAGGGGAAGATCCGCTACTACGGCTCGGCCCTGGGCCCCGACATCGGCTGGTTCGAGGAAGGCCAGGCCAGCATGGAAGAACGCCACGTCAGCAGCTGCCAGATCATATACAGCATCCTCGAACAGGACCCGGCCAAGGACTTCTTCCCCATCGCGGAGAAGGAGCAGGTGGGGCTGCTGTCCCGGGTGCCCCATGCCTCCGAGGCGCTGACCGGCCGGTACGACGAGCCGCCGGAATTCGATGAAAACGACCACCGCTCCTATCGTCGGCACCAGTGGCTCAGCGAGGCGTTGGTCAAGGTAGAGCAGGTCAAGTTCCTGGCCGGGGAGGAAGTGGGGCGTACCATGAGCCAGGCCGCCATCCAGTTCGTGCTTCACCAGCCAACCATCACCAGCGTGCTGCCGAACTTCACCACGCTGGAGGAATTGAAGGAGTATTCGGAGGCCGTCGACACGCCACCAATCACCGAGGGCGACCAGGCCATCATCGACGACCTGTGGGCCAACAACTTCTACATCGAAGAGCCGGAGCCCGCTTTCCGCGAAATCTGAGGACATCGATGTCCTCAGTCCGAGTCTTGGCGCATCGTTGAAGATCTGCGGGTGGACAACCGGATTTCAATATAGATTCCGTTACCGCGGTGACGGAATCGCCTAACGTTTGACACTGGAATGGGCTAGTGATAACTTTCACATAGCCCATTTTCGTATTGCTAGCAGGAGAGTGCGTTCCTGATGCCCGTTAACATTTGCGTGCTGGCCAAGCAGGTCGTTGACCCGGAAATGCCCGCCGCCGCCTTTCGAATTGATCCCGACGCCCGGCAGGTGGTGCCGCCGGCAAACATCCCGCCCGTGGTGAACGGCTTCGATGAAAACGCCGTGGAAGCCGCCCTGCAGATCAAAGACGAGCAGGGCGCCAGCATCACCGTCATCTCCTCCGGTACGTCGTTTGCCCTGGACGTGATGAAAAAGCCCCTTTCAATGGGCGCCGACGAACTGGTGCTGCTTCAGGACGACGCTTTCGCCAACTCGGTGGACTCGTTCTTCACGGTACAGTTGCTGACTGCGGCCATCAACAAGCTGGGCGGCTTTGACCTGATCATCTGTGGCCGGCAGGCGTCCGACTGGGACAATGCCCAGGTGCCGCTGGGTGTCGCTGAGACCCTTGGAATGGCGTGCATCACCCTGGGAAAGAAGGTGGACGTGCAGGACAGCAAAGTGGTCGTTGAGCGACTCGCCCCGGACGGCTTCGAAGTGGTCGAGGCGGATCTGCCCGCTCTGGTCACCGTCAGCAACGAGCTGGGCCAGCCCAGGTATCCCACGCTGCGGGGCATCATGGCGGCCACGCGCAAACGGCCGACCGTGTGGACCACCGGCGACCTGGACATTGACGACGCGCAGCTGGAACCGCGCGTCACCCTCCACGATCTTTTCGTGCCGGAACGCGACCAGGACTGCGAGATCATCGAGGGCGACGACGATGTGGATGCAGCCCGCCGGCTGGCGCTGCGCCTCCGCGAGGATCGCCTCATCTAACCTTTCTCAATACACCGGCGGGTCGAACGCCCGCCCATTTTCTGGGTCCGAGCCCACGGAGTAAAACATGGCAGACGCAACCGGCATCCTCGTTTTCGGTGACGCACCGGATGGACAACTGGCGTCCACGGCCCAGGAACTGCTGGCCGCCGGACGTTCCCTTGCCGACGCCCTCAGCCAGGAACTGGCGATCGCGGTTATCGGCGCTGACGTGGCGGACGCGCCCCATCAGGCGATAGCCCACGGCGCGGACAAGGCCTACGCGGTGACCAATCCCGCCCTGGCCGACTATCATCCCGACCTGTACCTGTCCGCGATGCAGGCCGTGGCCTCCGAGGCAAACCCCGGCATTATCCTGATCGCTCGCAACAACGAGGGCCGCGAACTAGCTCCCCGTTTGGCTTTTCGCCTGGGAGTCGGCCTGGCGCAGGACTGCCTCGAGGTATCCGCCGACGCCTCCACCGGACGCCTGCTGGCCAACCGCCCAGTGTACGGCGGCAGCGCCATTGCCGTGGTCAGCTGTACTCAGACCCCGCAGATCGCCGCCATCCGGCCCAAAACCTACGAGCCGTTGGATCCCGACGCAGGACGCGATGGGCAGGTGGTCGCTTTCCCGGTGGACATTGACGCCTCCGCGGCGAAAACCCGCGTGGTCGACGTGGTCAAGGAGGAAGCCGAGGGCATCAAGCTGGAAGACGCGCGTATCGTAGTGTCCGGCGGTCGCGGCCTCGGCGGACCTGAACCCTTCTCCCAGCTGGAAGAGTTGGCGCATTTGCTGGGCGGAGCCGTGGGGGCCTCCCGTGCCGCCGTGGACTCCGGCTGGGTTCCGGCCAACTATCAGGTCGGTCTCACCGGCAAGACCATCACGCCCGACCTCTACATCACCGTCGCAATTTCCGGCGCCAGCCAGCACATGGCCGGGTGCAGCGGCTCCAAGGCCATCGTCGCCATCAACAAGGACGCCGACGCCAACATCTTCAAGGAAGCCCGCTACGGCGTGGTCGGCGACTGGGAGAAGGTTATCCCGGCGCTAACGGAGACGGTGCGCGAACTAACGCAGTCGTAATCGGGATACGCAGGATCCCACTAGTTGATTTAGGTGCGCAGGGAATGCGCTCACAGGTCTCAATGCTTGCCACGAAGTGGTGGCGGGACTTGCCTTTGCTCGCCTTGGCGTTTGTATTCGTCGTTGCATTAGGTGCGATGGTTGCAGTATCTTCGATCAGGCCCCTCTCGCAGGTAGAGGCTATCTTGTTCCAATTGGTCACGTTGATCGCCGGCCTATTGGGTTCCTACAGGTTCGGGAGGAATGCCGCCAGAGAAGGCGCATTAGAGATAATACGACCCCATGCACGGTCTGCGGTCCGCAGCATATTGACATTGCACACCAGTTTGTACGAGCTGTCTCGTAGAATAGAGGATTTGAAATCCGACTCGCCAGATCATCGACTGGATCTGATCCAAGCCGTAATCGAAGGACAGATACCCTTGGGCGCTTCGGCAGTGGAAGACTGGAAAGACGTTGCGCCGAATGACGTCGACGAAGTGATCCGGCAGTGGCCGCCTCAACGGAGGCTCCAAGAAAATGACAACTCCAGTTGAGCTCATTCGAGGAAAAGTCGCCAAGATACTCAATTCACGAGAACTTGCGCTCAACATCGGCAGCGATGCGGGCGTAAAGTTTGGCATGATTTTTGAGATTATGTCGCCGGGAGAGGAAGTAATCAGAGACCCGGACACAGGGGATGTTTTGGGGGAAGTAAGTCTGCCCAAGACGCGCGTGAAGATCAATCGAGTGGCTCCTAAATTTTCGGTAGCGGCTACCTATCGTTCCAAGAGGGTGGACGCGGGTGGTGTCAACACGCTGCAACCTCCCAAATGGGAAACTAGGTACGAAACCCTCAAGAAAGAAGGCTCATTTGAGACTGGAGCGGAGCCGCTGGAAGCTTGGGGTAGCTACGTTGATGCAGGTGACCCCGCGGTTCAAGTTGCGGACGCCGCTCCAAGTACCCTAGAAGGCTTGGGAAACCTCATCTTCGGGCAAGGTTAGTCACGGCTAACGCAGTTGCGTTCGAACGTTGGAACTTCTGAGGTTGGCTGGCAACTACTTTCACGACAAGACCACGTTATCGATCAATCGAACCGACCCCAGCCGCACCGCTATGGCGATCATCACCCGTCCGCCGACGGGGATGGTACCGACCGGCTGCATTGTGTCGGCGTCCACGATGCTGATGTAATCCACTGCGTGGATCAGAGCTTCGCGTCCCAGGATGTTGTTCGCGGCCCGACGGATTCGATCTGCGTCTCTCTCGCCGCGCCGCCATACATCCTCCGCAGCGCATAGGGCACGGTACACCGCGGGCGCGGTCTCCCGCTCATCCGGCGTCAGGTACGCGTTCCGACTGCTCAGGGCCAGGCCGTCCGGTTCCCGGATCGTCGGCATGACCACCACGTCGACGCCCAGGTTCAGGTCGTCGTTCAGCTTGCGGATCACTGCGACCTGCTGGCCGTCCTTCTGGCCGAAATAGGCCCGATCCGGACGGGTGATGGTGAACAACTTGGCGACCACCGTGACGACCCCCCGGAAGTGGCCGGGCCGGGCCGATCCCTCCATTCCTTGTGCGACCGAGCCCGGCTCGATCCAGGTGTCGAAACCATCCGGATACACCTCCTCCGGTGGAGGAGCGAAAACCAGGTCCGCGCCGTTCTCTTCGAGGAGATGCAGGTCGCGTTCGAAACTTCGCGGGTAGGTCGCGAAATCCTCGTTGGGACCGAACTGGGACGGATTCACGAAGATCGATGCCGCCATGGTTTCGCTGTCGGCTCGGGCCCGCCGTACCAACGCGATGTGCCCGTCGTGCAGCGCTCCCATGGTAGGCACCAGACCCAGCGGGCGCTGAACTGTTCGGCACAGCGCGGCCATCTCGGCGCATGTCTCGACGATTTTCATCTCAGATGCCCACGTCGGTTGGCTCACCGGTTGCTGCGTCATCCGGCGGTCATTCGGCCGGAAATAGCTCGTCGATCTCGCGTTGGATGCGCTCGGCATCAGATTCGGCCAGAACGGTCCCCAAAGCAGTGCCCGCCGGGGATCCCATTTCGGCATAGAACGTCTCGTCGTAGTCCCTGGGGCGAACTACGACCGGCATGGGCACGGCATGGCCGAACACCAGCGCCTGTTGCTTGCCGTCCAGCCGGGCCAGGACGTTCCTGAGCTGGCCCGTGTCCCGCGCTCCCATCAGCACGGCGTTCATGTCCCGATCATCATTCAATGCGCACGAGAGTCGCGTGCCAAGCTGGCTCATCACTTCGGAGTCGATGCCGCTGGGGCGTTGGTCCACAATCATCAGCGTAACGTTGTATTTTCGCAACTCGCGGGCAATGGTTCCGAATATGGTCTGGGAAGCAATGTCCGGCGTCAGGAACTTGTGGGCCTCCTCGACGAAGATCACCAGAGGCCGCGGTTCCTCCCCGTGCCCTCCGTCGGCCGACTCCTTGCGTCTGACCCAAGTTTCGTGTATGCGGCGCGTCAGCAGATTGCTGACCAGGACGTACGCGGCGGTGTTGCGCCCGTACTGTCCGAACTCCAGCACCACATGGTTTCCACGCTCCAGCTGTTCGATGATGCCCCCGGCGCTGGTGTTCCCGTGACCGCTGTCGGAGAGGAATCCAAATCGTTCCCACGAAAGCAGGCGGCGATGCAGGGTTTGCAGAGCCGACAGGTTGACACCGATTTCGGACGCCAGGTCACCGACATCGGCGGCGCTGAGCGCCACGAACTCGCGCAGCCAGTTAGACTTGTAGTGCCTGGCAACGTTCCACGACGTCCCGGCAGCAACCTCCGACAGATTGAGCGAGTCGCGAAGCACCTCGATATCCGCCGGCTCGACCTCGTCGTAACCGATCCTGACCACCCCATCGGGGGTGACACCGCGACGGCGACTGCTTGCTTCGTCCAGGGTGAAAGTGACCACTCGCGCGGGAAACAGTTGCTTGAGGCCCTTCACCTGGCGTCCGCGGTCGTTGTCCTGGCCCTGCCAGCCGTACTCGCTCTCCATGTCGAACACCAGCGACACGAACTCAGTTTGCTTCACCAGGCCGGCCAGCAGCATTCTCGCCAGGAAGGTCTTGCCCGTCCCCGAAGCGCCAAAAACGCCGACTGACCGGTTGGCCAGGGCCGCCAGATCCAGCCGGACCTGGGACGTTTCCATGCCCTGCGGTGACCCCAATGCAAAATCGCCTTCCCGGGCGCGGAACACGGCATCGATGTCCGCCTGCGACGCCGCGTATACGGGAGCGAAGTGCTCCGGGATAGTCTTCGCCTGTTCGGCGGTCTCGGGTTCCGGTCCCCCGACCGACGAGGCCATACCCGGCATTACCGACAACTGCCCGTAAGCAACCGTTCCCGCGATTACTTCGGACAGGAGGCTGCTGTCGGCGATGTCGCCGGGGGTAACGGCAGGCGGGAAATGGCGGACCCCGTCGTCCACGGTGCGCAACTCGACGTCGGTCACCACCGCGAAATAGCGTTGCCGGCGTCCCTGGATTGTCACGAACGATCCGACCGGGACGTCTTCGGTGCCCGTATCGGAGGCGTCCAGCCGGACGTCCAGGCCACGGGAAAGCGAACCGCCTACCACCAATCCCAGCCGGTGTTCCGCCGTTCTTCCGGAGCCGTTGTTTCCAAATGCGTCGGTCACCATCAGGCGCTGACCTCACGCAGCAGGGCTCGCATGCGATGCGGATCCCCGGACAGTTCCGTAGCCAGAGCCTTCCCGGCGGCGACCAGGAACCTTCGGGCGTCGCTCCGGGTCGCGGCGGTCTGCCGCAGCAAGTTCGCGATGGCGGTGTCCGAGGCTGTTGATCGGTCTTCGAGCAGCAATCTGATCCATCCGAAATCGCTCCCGAGACTGGCCAAATCCGCGGCGTCGCAAAGGAACACAAACGAGTGGAGGTACGGCGGCAGGTTGGGCAGGCCCGACCGGATGCGTCCGCCGTCGCGATAACCGACTGTTGAAGCGGTAAATCGGGTGGTCAGGATGGAGGTCAATTGAGGGTTGGCTGCGTAGATGTCGTCTTCCGTTTCCAGATCCGCTCCCCTGGGAGCCAACGGCCGGGTGGGATCCAGTGGTTCGTGGCGTATGTCCGAAACCACCGCGTAAACGGGCGGCGATCCAATCCGGACCAGCGAACCCAACGGAGGCGCAGTATGCGCGCGGTAGCACTGCGCCTCGACGCGCAGCGTTTGAGACGCAGTCACCTCTGCTACGCGTTGGCCGGGTTGGACTTTCTCCATGCGTCGAATTCTAGCACGACGGCGATAGCATCCGTAGGCGCTCGACGCACCGAGCGCGAAGCTGCAAGGCCCCACACGTACCCGGTTTGTCATCGCGAGGAACGCAGTGAGGCGGCAATCTCGTTCCGGCTGCAGCGTGCGTCGCCTTGGCGAGATTGCCACGCTTCGCTCGCAATGGCGAATCAGGCGAAAATGGGTGTGCGTGAGCTGCAACGCAGGTTGACACGCGCGAGGCCGGCGCTATAATCGGTTCTCGCAAATCTATGCAATAACGGTGGTATGCGAATGTCCGGGCACGAATCGGCAGTCACACGGCTTCGTTCCGAAGGATATCGGATGACACCGCAGCGGCTGTCCGTGTTGGACATCGTGGCTGCGCGTCCGGGCCATATCGGCGCGGACGAAGTGTGGAACCGGGCCAGGGAGCAACATCCCTATGTCGATCTGGCCACGATCTACCGGACATTGCAGTTGCTCAAGCGGGTTGGGGTAGTGACCGAGGTGGTCATCGGCAACAAGCTCCATTTCGAACTTGCTGACAACCACAATCGTCATAACCACATGGTCTGTTCCGAGTGCGAAACGGTGCAGACCCTGAGCCCGGGCTACCTGGAAGAGTTCAGTCGGCGTTTGCAGCAGGAATTCGGGTTCACACCGGACCTGGACAACATTACCATCGGCGGCGTCTGCTCCATTTGCCAGCCACCCGGCTGACCGGCAAACACCTCACGTTTTTATCCCGGACCGTTTGGCGGGCTCACATATCGTAAAGCAAGGCAATTGATGGTTGTTACAAAAATATGCATTATTGTCTGTTCCGAGTGCGAAACGGTGCAGACCCTGAGCCCGGGCTACCTGGAAGAGTTCAGTCGGCGTTTGCAGCAGGAATTCGGGTTCATCCCGGACCTGGACAACATTACCATCGGGGGCGTTTGCTCCATTTGCCGGCCACCCGGCTGACCGGGAGGCGTTTCACGTTTCATCCCAGGCCGTTTGGCGGGTTTCCATGTCCCAAAGGAGGGCAAATCGTGGTTTTTACAAAGACATGCATTAGCGTGGCGATAACTCTGGCGATCTTATCTGCCGTCGCGTGCGCCGGCCAGCCACCAGCCGCGGCGCCGGTCGCGACCCAGCCGGAGCCGACCGTGCTCAACGTGGTGGCTACGGTTTCCCCCATCACCAGCATCGTGGAGAACATCGGCGGGACCCGCATCCACCTGCAGGGCGTCGTGCCTGAGGGCGTCAACTCCCACACCTTCGAACCAGCGCCATCTGTGGCGGTCACTCTGTCCGGTGCAGATCTGATATTCCTGAACGGCTTATTCCTGGAGGAGCCCACCCTGGCGATGGCGAAGGCCAACCTCAAGCCCGGAGCCTCCATCGTGAGCCTTGGCGAACAGACCATCACGCGTGACCAGTGGCAGTTCGATTTCTCGTTCCCAGAGGAAGACGGGCACCCGAATCCGCACCTGTGGCCGGATCCCATCCTGACGCTGCGCTACGCGGAAATAGTTCGGGAGAACCTCGCAGCTCGGGATCCGGATAATGCCGATTACTATCAAGCCAACTACGACGAGTTCGCCGCTCGTATCGCCACGTTGGACGAGGCGATCAAGATCGCCATCCCCACGATTCCGGCGGACCAGCGCAAGCTGTTGACCTATCACGACTCGTGGGCATACTTTGCCGATCGCTATGGTGTCGAAGTGGTGGGCGCTATTCAGCCGTCGGACTTCTCCGAACCCTCGGCCCGCGACGTGGCGGACCTCATCACCCAAATTAAAGAGGAAAATATCCCGGCGGTATTCGGATCGGAGGTCTTCCCCAGCGACGTGATGCGGACGATCGCCGCCGAATCTGGAGCCAGCTACATCGACGAGCTCAGCGACGACGACCTGCCCGGCGTCCCCGGCGACCCTGATCACAGCTACCTGGGGCTTGAGATCGCCAACCTTCGCATCATAATCCCCGCCCTGGGAGGGGACGCGTCGGCGTTGGATACCGTGGATATATCGCCGGTCTTTGACGGCGAGTCCAATGCCGTCTATCCTCAGTAATCCCGCCGCCACAGGTGGACGGAAACAAGGAACCTTGCCATGCTGCACCCGCCGGAGTTAGAGCACCTTCACCGTCCGAACCCGGAAGCGAGGCCTATCGTTGAGTTGAAAGGGGTCACCGCCGGCTACGACAAGTCGAAGGTGCTTCGGGACGTTGATCTGAAAATTACACCGGGCGACTTCGTTGGTCTTCTGGGTCCCAGCGGCTCCGGAAAGACCACGCTGCTGAGGGTAATCCTCGGGGCGGTGCCGGTGCAGAGTGGCGAGGTCACGGTGCATGACCGTCCGGTGCGGGGCCGAACCAACCGCGCGGGCTATGTGCCCCAACTGGAAACCATCGACTGGAACTTCCCGGTGACCGTCGAGGAAGCGGTAATGATGGGCCGTACCATGTCCAATCGCTGGCTCCCCTGGTATCGCAAGCACGAAAAGGAACTGGCCTACGACATGATGCAGCGCCTGGGCATTTCCGGGCTCGCCAAGCGACACATCCGCCAACTGTCGGGCGGCCAGCAGCAACGGGTGTTCCTGGCCCGCGCGTTGGTCAGCAGCCCTGACCTCCTCCTGCTGGACGAGCCCACGTCGGGCGTGGACCTCAAGACCCGCGACGACGTGATGCATCTGCTCCACGACCTCAACCACGCCGGCGTCACCATAGTGCTGACGACCCACGAGATCAACGCGGTGGCGGTGCACCTTCCGCGCATCGTCTGCCTCAACGGCTCAATCGTGGCCGATGGACCGCCGCATCGCGTAATCACTCCCCATATCCTCCGGGAAGTGTACGGGGCCGAGATGCCAGTAATTCAGTACCACGGGATGACTCTCGTCGCCGAAAGCGCACACTTCTGGATGGACCGCAACGGCGGCGAACCGATCGCCACCGTCCCGGACGACAGCCATCGGGAAGCCGTGATCACCCACTCCCACCCCACTTCCAGCAATGTGCCCGGCCATCACCATCACCGGGGTGGGTCAGACTAGAGCGCTGGGCGTTCCAGACTCCACGCGCGGCGGGCCAACGAGGGGCAGTTCGGCGCTTGAGCCCGGTGTTATCATGCACCCCAACCCCTTGCGGGCATTCCTGTAATGGTATTGCTTGAACCCTTCGAGTTCGGTTTCTTTGTGCGCGCGATCGTCGCAGCCTTCCTGGTGGGCGGCCTGTGCGCCTTCATGGGCACGTACATCGTGCTGCGCAGCATGTCCTACATCGGGCATGGTCTGGCCCACGCCATTTTCGGCGGAGCGGTGGTGAGTTCCGCGATGTCGTTTAACTTTTTTGTTGGAGCTACCCTGTGGGGGTTCCTGTCCGCGCTGGTGATCGCCTGGACGACACGCAAGAATCCCATCGGTTCCGACGCCGCCATCGGGATCGTAACCACAGCCAGCTTTGCCCTTGGTATCGCGATCATCAGCCGCAGCCATGGTTTCACACACGATTTCGAGGCCGCGCTTTGGGGAAGCGTACTCGCCGTGGAGCGCACTGACATCATTGCCATCAGCATAGTGACCGTTGCGGTGGCGGCGGTGTTTTTCGTCGCCTACAAGCTCTTCCTGTTCAACACGTTCGATTCGGACGTGGCCGAGTTTTACGGGGTGCCGACCGGCTGGATGGACGCGGTGTTTGCCCTGATGCTGGCCGGGACCGTCGTGGTGTCCATGAGGGTGCTGGGGGTGACCATGATCGCCGCGGCGGTGGTGATACCTCCGATCATCGCCCGCCTGGTGACCAACAGCTTTGGCAGGATGGCGGTGCTGTCCACCCTGATAGGGATCGCGTGCTCCGTCAGCGGCGTGTATTTGAGCTATTTCGTCAACGTGTCTTCGGGCGCCAGCGTCGTGCTGCTTTCGGCCGCGCTGTTCGTCGTTGCGCTGGGCTGGGCGAGAGTGCGTAGCAGCCTTTCGAGGCGCCCGCCCGAAGCGTCAGGTTTGTCGCGCCTCCCCAGCGGCTCGGTAGATTAATCCTCACATAGCACTGGCCACAGGAGTTCAGTATGGCGCACGCACATCATCATCACGCGGTGCCCTCGGTGGTCGAGGGCCGCACCGGTTTCCGCAGGGGCGCTGCGTTCATCATCGGTGGTCTGACCAGTGGGCACGGCGTCTTTCACTGGGTCGCCCAGAGCTTCATCGTCGTCCTGCCCGAGGTTCGCGATCTGCTGCTTGGTGGTGACAGCATTGCCGGTAACCTCCGGGCCACCAGCATCCAGAGCACCCGTGAAATCGCCTCCGGCGTGGTGGCATTGCCCGGAGGCATCCTTACGGACGCCCTGCGCCGCTACTGGGGATGGGTGATGGCGGTCTGCATGGCGCTTTTCGGTGTGGGCTGGCTGATGATGGCCTCCGCCGGGTGGCAGATGCCAGGCAGTTCCTGGGTTACCACCGCTGGCTCCGCCGGCGCGGTGGGCTCGTTCAACGCTCTGGGCTATATCCTGCTGCTGATCGGTATGGCCATCGTCGCTATCGCCGCGTCGGTCTGGCACCTCCCCGCAATGGCGGCCCTGTCGTCGCACTTCGCCCACCGCCGCGCCTCCGTGCTGACCTTCCACGGGGTGGGCGGAAACGTCGGGGATGTGGCCGGTCCCGTGTTGACCGGCTTCCTGTTGGCCATTTTGACCTGGCAGGCGGTCATCACCATCTACGCGGCAGTGCCCCTCTTCCTGGCGTTCCTGGTGTTCTGGGCCTTTAGAGACATTGGGCAGCGGGCGCAGGCCGCCGTGGCCGAAACGGCGGCCAATACCATGCGCATGCAGGTTGCCGAAACCAGGTTGCTGGTGCGGAACCCCCGGATCTGGGGAATCACCGCGGTGGCCGGTCTGCGTGGCATGGCCTACGTCGGGTTCATCACCATCCTCCCCCTCTACCTGGCTGACGAGCTGGGCTTGAAGATCGTGGAGGGCCAGAGCAGCTTCGAAAACCTGTTCTTCCGTGGGTCGCTTATCGGCCTGCTGGTACTGGTGGGAATCTTCGCCAGCCCGGTGATGGGCTATCTCTCCGACCGGTTCGGGCGCAAAATAGTGCTGATCCCGGGGATGCTCGTGCTGGCCGTCGTGACCCTGCTGATGGCGCCGCTGGGCGACAACATCGTGACCATGACCATCCTCCTGGCGGCCCTGGGGCTTTTCCTATACAGCGATCAGCCCATTCTCACTGCGGCCGCGATGGACATCGTCCGCGAGGGAACAGCGGCAACCACGCTGGGGCTGCTTTCCACATCCCGTTTCCTGTTCAGCGCCATTTCCCCGTTGGCGGCCGCCGCCCTGTACAACGCCAACGCCGACTATCTCTTCTACTACACCGCCGCTCTGTATTTGGCCGCGGTGATCATCCTGTCCCTGGTCCGTCTGCCTCGGCCGGCCTTCGACCCGGACCCTCATGACCATGGTCACCACGACGACCATGGCGGCGGCCACCATGATGGTGGTGGAGATCACGATGACCATGGCCACGGCGACCATGGCCACCGTCACCACTGATTGCCTGCCACAGAGGAACAAATAGGAGGGGCGACCCAGTCGGTCGCCCCTCTTCGATCTCGCGGTGTCTCGCGCAGAGCCGCTCTAGTCCTCGTTCTGCTGCGTCTGGCTGCCTTTTACCGTGATGGTGATATGGGACATCGCCGTTTCGCGGGAGCCGTGCCAGTGGTCTTCGCCGGCCGGAATGATCGCCACGTCACCTTCCGTAACCGTCACTTCCTCGTCACGGGTGGCGACGATACCGGTGCCCTCGGTCACGATGAGGATCTGGTCGCCGCTGTGGGTGTGGAACTTGTTGCGGACGCCGGCGCCGAAGTGAACGATGCCGAAATTGAAGTTGTTGCTGTCGTCGGGGTCCAGGATTGCCTGACGGCCAACGGGGCCGGTAAACAGGGGCGCAGTCCCCTCGGTCCGTTCCACTGCCGACATCTTTACTACTTTCATGGGTTGCGTTTACCTCCAGAATGGGTTGTGGGGTCGAGTGTCCCGAAAATGATACCCTGCGCCGCTTATGTCGTCTAGCGGGGCCGGCGCCATGGTGCCGGCCGCGCCGCGCCCAGCGCCGTTCGTTGACTCCGTAATCTGCGGGCCGTACACTGCGGAGCCAATCGACCCCTCGATTCGAACTTGCCGGATTCCCCCGAGGAGGTACCGAAATGAGTTTTGACCTGTACGAAAAGGGCATGAAAGTCGAAGCCATCGCCGATTTTGAGGTTCGCGAAGTCATGGCATCTCCCGTGGGATCGTCGGTGCGCAGCATATCCGTCGGAGATGTTGGCGAGGTACGAGAGAAGCGGACCATCGGGCCCGCGACGTGGCTCATCGTTTACTTCGACAGCGTGAAACGCCAGATCAACGTCGACCAGACCAACATTGATAACATCAAGCCTGCCTGAGGACACCGGGGAACCCTGCAATGACCGACAACTCCACCGCCCAGGTCAACACGCTGGTCTTTGACATATTTGGCACGGTGCTCGACCTGGGTGGCAGCCTGTCCGAACCGGCCGGGCGGTTCCTTGCAGAACACGGCTCTCCGGTCACGGCAGAAGAGTTCTGGGCCGACTGGCGGGGGCGTCAGCGCATCGAACAGTACCAGGATAATCTGTTCATGCTGGGGCACAGCGGCTACCTGGAGACGTGCCGCCGGTCCTTCGTTTATTGTCTCCGGTTGCACGGGGTCGAGTTTGAAAACGCGGACGTCGAACGGTTCATGGCGGTTTACGATGATCTGCGCCCCTTCGACGATGCCGTGAGCGGGTTGCGAAGGCTGCTCGACAGCCAGCGATTTGGTCTGGTGGTGCTGTCCAACGGGGAGCAGTCGTACCTGGAGCGCATGGCCAGCAAGAACGTGGGCATTCCCTTCGATAACGTCATTTCGGTAGAGAAGGCTGGCGTGTTCAAGCCCCATCCGGCGGTGTACCGTACAGCAACGCGTATCCTGGACCGATCCCCGGGTGAGATCATGATGATCTCCTCGCACTCGTTCGACGTCACCGGCGCCCGGGCCTCCGGGTTCCGGGCCGGATACGTAAATCGTTACAACTTGCCGAACGAGGTGTCCGTGTACCAGCCCGATTTCGAAGTATCGGACTTTCACCAGCTGGCGGACCTGCTGATTTCATCTTCCGCGCCCGGTGCTGACGCCTCGTAGCCGATGGCTTCTGTCGCCGCCGCCGGACGGCTGCGCGCATTCTCCGCTCTCCGCCACCGGGACTTCCGGTGGTTCTTTCTGAACATCGGGGTGCAGTCCTTCGGCCAGGGCATCCAGTTCCTAGGCATCGGTTTCCTCATCCTGGACCTCACTGGCGAAAAGACCGCCCTGGGTTTGGCGGTCAGCCTGTTCGGGGTGTCGAACTTTGTCTTCACCTTCGTAGGCGGTGTGCTGGCCGATCGGGTGGACCGAAAGCTGTTCCTGATCGCCTGCGTTCTGGGCAACGCGGTGATCACCATTGCGCTGGCCGTCCTGGCGGTGACCGGCCTGGCTCAGATGTGGCACGTGTATGCCATTGTGTTCATCCTGGGTGGCCTGATGGCCGTCCAGATGCCGGCAAGGTTCGCCCTGGCCGCCGATCTGGTTCCAAGGGAAGACATGATGAACGCCGTGGCCCTGCACACGTCGATTGGGCAAATCGGCAATATGACCGGGCCCCTGGTAGGCGGGTGGGCGATCCAGTACATCGACACCTGGGCCGGCATCATGATCAACGGGGTTAGCTACCTCCTGGGCATCGGATTCCTCATGATGGTTTCGCGGCCCCTGATCACAACCCGGCGCCATTCGTCCCCGGTCAGTGACTTTGTGGGCGGCCTGGCGCACGCCGTTCGCACCCCCATGGCAGCGGTTCTGATCTTTCTGTCCGCTACTTTCGGCTTTTTCGGCATGGCCTATATGCAGGTCGTGCCGGCGTTCACCACCGAGTTTCTCCGCCTGAATGCGTTCCAGACCGGGGTATTCATGGTGGCACGGGGAGCCGGTGCTTTTGCGGGTTCGATGGTGGTCGCCAGTTGGGGCGACAGCAAGAACAAGGGATTGCTGATGTACATGCAGCTGGTAATCTGCTGCGTTGGACTGATTGCCATGGCCTGGTCGCAGTGGTTCTGGGCCGCGTGCATGTTGGTGGCATTGGTTGGGTCCACGAGCATCGGCGGTTTCTGGCCGGTGTCCAGTTCGATGATGCAACTGACGACCGCTCCGGATATGCGCGGTCGTATGATGGCCATGATGCAACTTGCCCCGGTGTTCCACTTCCTCGGAGCATGGCCGTTGACTTGGCTGGCTCAACTGTATGGCTGGTCGGTGGCCATAACCAGCGGCGCCGCTGTCCTGCTGGCGATCTCGCTGGCTGGATGGATGTACCGCCCCATGGTCCGCCGCATGAACGAAATTTAACCATGCCTGCTATTCTGGACCATCGTTTCCATTTTAGGGATTCGGAAACGTCTCTTTCTTGCCCACCGGCGCAAACTGTCGTATAGTTCGCGCCAACAGGCGCCCTATCCTCACTATTGAAGGAGCAGAACATGGTCAAGCCCAAGCAAGTTGGACACCTCGTCATTAACGTCTCGGACGTGGCAGCGTCCACCAAGTTCTACACTGAGATCCTGGGATTCCAGATCGCAGTTCAGCGTCCCACCGCCACCTTCCTGACCTGCGGTGAGATCCATCACGACCTGGCCCTGTTCCAGGCGGACGAGGCTTCCCCCGCGACGCGCAAGGGGAACATCGGTCTCAACCACTTTGCCGTGCAGGTGGAAGACTTCGATTCGCTGCGCGATCTGTACCACACCCTGTTGGAATACGACGTGAAGGTCGACCGAACCACCGACCACGGCATGACCGGCAGCGTGTATTTCGAGGATCCCGACGGCAACGGCATCGAGTTCTACTACGACAAGTTCGACACCCCCGAAGAGGGTTTGGCTGAGATGCGCCGCGAGGGCCGCGAGAATACCGTTCTGGTCATTGACTAGACCCGGTACACCGGTTCAAAAGCAAGGGGCGGGTTTTATACCCGCCCCATTTTGTTCCGTGGCTGACTGCGAGCGAGATCAGCGCCCTGGAGGATCGTCGTCGGAGCCGGGCAGGTCAAACTGGCCCAGAATGTCGGCCAGCGTTCCTTCGATGGTTGGGTCCAGCTCGACCGGTTCCTCGAAGGGCTGGAACTGGTAATCGTTCCGCACCCGGTCGATGTAGCGCCGGGCCTCGTCGTTGCGCTGGGCAACGCGGTCTAACGATTCCAGCAGGCGGCTGGCTTCTTCCTCGTACCGCGGCCTCAACTCGGACAGATCGATGTCCAGCGAATACAGGGCCCGCAGCCGGCGCATGATGTCGTAGAAAGCCCGGTGGTCAGTGGTGATACCCAACTGGCCTCCGCCGCTCCCGCTGAACGGGAACATGGGCGCCATGGCCCCCACGCGGACCATTTCGACGTCCGGGTGCTGGTAGTGCGCAATGCTGACCAGCGCCATTCCCACCGTGGGACCCTGCCGCTGCTGGGACCCGTAGCTGGAGAACAGCATGCCGTGCTGGCGCAACTCGTCGGCCATCGACGCCTTGCTGTACACGCACGACACGCGGCGCTCCAGCTCGGGCGGCGCCGGGCCGTTGTAGCCCTCAACGGCGGCGATCCTTGGGTTGCCCAACGCCGCCGCTGCCTCGAAAAACGCGTCCCCGTACAGGTCTATGCGGTACCACGGTTCGACCCCAAGGAAAATGACCACGCCGTTTCCGGCATCCCAGAACGCGTTGTCCCATTGCATGGGCCGACTGGGAAGTCCATCGTCGAACGCCGCCCGTGGCCGGTACAGATCGTGGGTTCCGGCGATCTGGAAGGGGAAGCACATCCGGGAGATCTCTTCGGTCATGCGACCGATGCGCCGCCCTGACAGCTTGTCGATCAGCCAGCGCGGCATGCCGCTGGAAATGTTCCCACCGTCCGACCACTGCCGTCGCCAGCCGGCGATGAGCACCCGCGTCTGCGGAGTTTCGTCGAGGGCGATAAGCGGCTCGGCCATGAGGTTCTCCTCGGCAAACTGCTAGATCAGCTGGGCCGGCGTGAAGATGCCGTCCATGTCCTCGTCGGACGCAGGGGCCTTCGGCGGCTGGCCAAGCTGGTCGTCCATGAACCAGTAAACTTGCTTCAGGTGGTGCGTGCTGTGGCTCAGGATTATGTTCAGCAATTCCAGGACAGTGACCTCACCGCCGTAGTGGGCTGGCACGACCCGGTCGAAGCCCTCGGTGTCGCCGCTGTCGAGAAATACGGTGATGTCGTCCGCCACCTTGAGCGCGTAGGATGCGATGTCGTCAGGCTTGGTCAGGTGGGCCACACTCTCCTTGCACGCCCGCATATCATCGGTGTTCATGGAACCCCGGGTGCGGCTGGTGTAGGCCAGTTCCGGGAATGAAACGATGTGCAACAGGGTGTCGCGCAGCATTTCCGGCCGCCACTGCACGGGCTGGGCAAGCTGCTCCTCCGAAAGCTCGCACGTCGCTCGCGCCGCCGCCTTCAGGATGCGTTGGTACTTGTCGGCCAGCCAGGCGGTGCGGCCTGACAGGTCGATGGGCGCCTCGTCCAACCCCAGCGCCGGTATCAGCTTCTTGGGGTAGTAGCCGATGATGACCTCGTTGCCATCGATGATGGTCACGGGAGCCGAGAGTATGCCGCGGGCCTTCAGGTCCTCCCGTGCGGGCTCGTCGGTCAGCAGGTCGTGGTGTTCATACTGAACACCGTTGGACGCGAGGAATTCCTCCAGCGTCCGGCAGCTGAATCAACCAGGGTTGGTGTAAACGTGGACTTCACGAGTGGTAGTGGTCATCAGATTTTCTCCCGAGATCGGATCGTGTCTATTCGCCGGAGCGGAACCAATCGGACTTGCGCTCGGCGATCATGATGGTGGTGCAGTTCGTGTTGGCGCGAATGCAGTCCGGCATAACCGACGCGTCGGCGACGTGAAGGTTTTCAATGCCGTGCACCCGGCAGTGCTGGTCGACCACGGCCATGGGGTCGTCGGCCGGCCCGATCTTGCAGGTGCCGGAAATGTGCTGGGAGGTGCTCACGACCCGCTTCAGCCAGTCGTTCAGCGCATCATCGCTCTCTAGGTCCGCCGGCAGCGGATCCAGGAGTTCGTCAGCGATGTCCCTATAATGGTCGCTATCCAGCAGGTTGACGCACACCCGCACCGCCTCGCGCATCCGGGAGAGGTCGAACTCCTCCTGGAAGTAGTTGTAGTTCAGCGCCGGCTGCTCGTGCGGGTCGGTGCTCGCGAGTCGCAACTGGCCCGACCCGACCGCCAGTTCCAGGATGCAGGTGAAACGGATCCCCTCCGCCTCCAGCGGGTCGCCGGCTATGGGTGACGAGAAGGAGGACTGCATGATCTGGATGTCGTTTCGCAGGTGGCTGCCCGAGGCCGTATAGCGGAGGCACACCTGGGTACGCGGGGCCGATGGGTCCAGCGGGAAGTCGTCCTTCACCTTGACCGGCACGCGGATGTTGGGGTGATCGCGCAAGTTCTGGCCGACCCCAGGCAATTCGTGGATCACGGGGATGCCCATTTCGCGCAGGTGGTCGGCGGGACCAACGCCCGACAGCAATAGGAGCTGGGGTGACGCAATCGCGCCGGAACTCAGGATGACGTCGTCGGCCTCGACCGTGAACACCTCTCCGCCGCTCTCAACCTCGACGCCCACTGCCTTCTTGTCTTCAAACAGGATGCGACGACAGGTGACGTTGGGGCGAATGGTAAGGTTCAGGCGGTGCCGGGCCTCGCGCAGGTACGTGATCGACGTGCTCATGCGCACACCGTTGGGATTATTCATCGGCACCGGTCCGACGCCGCCGGACTCGGGGTGGTTCATGTCAGGATCGTGAGGATGGCCCGCGTCGCGGCAGGCGTTCCAGAACGCGACCTGCGCCGGTAGCCAGTCTTCCTGTTTGTGTCGCCGCACCGGAATGGGTCCGGTATTGCCGTGGAAGTCGTCGCTGATGTCGACGTCGGTTTCCATCTTGCGGAAGTAGGGCAGGCAATCGGTGAACTTCCACTCATCGTTGCCCAGAGCAGCCCAAGCGTCGTAGTCCTCTGGAACGCCGCGCAGGAGCACCTGCCCGTTGATGGCGGACGACCCGCCGACCACTCGGCCCCGGGGCACGGGCATCGGGTTGGCCTGGCCGGGATTCTGCGCCCAGAAGGTCCAGTTGTGCGGCGCGTTCACCGCCGAGGCGGTCTGGTCGTAACCGTACTTGAGGTCATCCGGATAGAGTTCAAAATCGGGATAATCCGGCCCGGCTTCGAGCAGTAGGACCGAGCGGTCAGGGTCTTCGGTCAGCCTCGCCGCCATGGTGCAACCGGCCGACCCCGCCCCGATTATGATTACGTCGTACTTCATAGCGTTCCGCCTCCTGGTAAACCTTCGCGGATCATTGCATGGGGCGGATTATCGCCCGTATCGCCGCTGCCGGCAAGGGCTGGCCGAACCGGCGAGGGGTTATAATCGAACGGTCCGCACTGGGGTGGTCAGCCCGCCGCATGTGCGGTCGCTTTATGGCCGGACGCAAACCGCCGGTCAGGCCCGCGAACAGCCCGCCAAATCCCCATGCACGAGGCAAAAATGACCGCCCAGACACGCTCCCAAAAAATCGACGCCTATGGATCGGCATATGAGACTCTCATAGCCGGGATCAAGGAATTCCCGAAAGAAATGTGGCACTTTCGGGATGAACACGGGTGCTGGAGCATCCATGAGCACCTGGTTCATATCACCGACAGCGAAGCGAACAGCTACATCCGTTGCCGGCGCCTGATCGCCGAGCCGGGCGAACCGTTGATGGCTTACGACGAGAATGGCTGGGCCAGCGCGCTCGGCTATGCGGCCCTTTCCGCTGATGACGCACTGGAGCTGTTCCGCCTGCTACGTCAACAGACCTATAGCCTGGTCAAAACCGTGCCCGAGTCAGCATGGTCTAACACCTGCTATCACCCCGAAAATGGGGACATGACCCTGGACGATTGGCTGGACGTTTATGCCGTGCATATCCCGGAGCACCTTGACTACATGCGGGAAAACTACAATGCGTGGTTGGCATCCCGCTGAGCAGGCAGGAACAAGGCTCAGCGCCGTCCGGCGTTCGCCAACCCCTTGCAATTGCGCTATACTGCGGGCAATACCCGGCAGGCGCCCCGGCGCGGGTTTTCGTAGCCGTGCCCACGACTAATGACCCGAAGCGGGCGACCCCGCGATCCCGCAACACAGGAGATTTGCCATGCAGTTCGGCTTGCTTTACGAATGCCAGCGCCCCTTCCAGGGCACCGAGATTGACTGGAACGCCCTATACAAGGAGACCCTCGAACAGTGTGAGCTGGCCGACCAGGTGGGGTTCGACAACCTCTGGTTCGTCGAGCACCACTTCCTGACCGGGTTTTCCGGTTCGCCCTCGCAGGACGCCATGTTCGGTGCCCTGAGCCGCATCACCAAGCAGATTCGCATCGGCTATGGCGTCTGCATCCTGCCGTACCACCATCCGGTTCGCGTGGCCGAGCGGGTGGCGCTCCTTGACCAGTTGACCGATGGGCGCATTGAGGTCGGGACGGGTCGCTCCAACGCTTACGAGCAGACCGGTCTGGGTATCGACCCCCGGGAAACCCGTAACCTGTGGAACGAGTCCATCAGCATGCTGCCCAAGATCTGGACCTCCGACGAGTACGAATACGAGGGAGAGAACTGGAGCGTGCCCAAGCGCCGCGTGCTGCCCAAGCCCTACCAGCAGCCGCACCCGCGCCTCTACCTGGCCTGCACCTCGGAAGATAGTTTCCGCCTGGCTGCCCAGAAGGGCATCGGCGTGCTGTCGTCCGCTTCCTATGCCGTCGAGGTGTTAAAGGAGAAGGTGCAGATTTATCGCGACGCACTCAAGGACTGCGAGCCCGTCGGCGAGTTCGTCACCGAGTTCTGGGGCAACAACGTTCACGGCTTCTGTGACGACGATGACGACTACGCCAAGGAACTGGCGGCGGAGTCGATGAAGACTTTCTTCGGGCCGGACAAGCCCTACATTGCGGGTCGCATCGGCGCCTACGAGGAGCTGCTGGAAGCCTGGGGCGGCGTGCCGGAGCACCTGTCCGCGGACTTCAGCCGCTGGCTGCGTCAGTCCGACGAGGAACACCAGCAGTTGGCCCAGGAAGTCGGCCTGTCGTTGGACGCCGGTCCCGGCGCCGCCCGCGCGGCCATCGCCCAGCTGGACGGAAAGACCCTGTCGGACCGCGGTGTCATCATCGCCGGCAATCCCGAGTCCTGCATCAAGACCTGCCAGATGTACGAGGACATCGGCGTCGACCAGGTCATGCTGATCATGCAGACCGAGACCATCCCCCACGAGAAGGTGATGGCCTCCATCGAGAAGTTCGGCAAGGAAGTCATCCCGCACTTCAGGAACGGCAACGGCGCCAAGTAGCCCCGTTCACTTCGGCTTTCCGCGTAGGGGCGAATGACCATTCGCCCCTACTTTCGTATAGGCGACGTAATGGCTGCGACTGCGAATCAGGCACCCGTCAAATTCAACGTCCGGGTTAACCAGTATCGCTATTCTTACGAGGACCTGCTCCGCATCTGGCAAGACGCCGACCGGCTGGGCTACTACTCTGCGAGCCTGTTCGACCTGCTGACCGTGGATGCCCTTGAGTGCTGGACGGCGCTCACGGCGCTTTTGGCCCAAACCGAGCGAATCCGTGCCGTGCCCATGGTCCTGGCAAATCAATATCGTCATCCCGTGTTGACGGCAAAGATGGTGGCGACCCTGGACGTGATCAGCGGCGGCCGGATTACGCTGGGCATCGGCGCTGGTGGCAGCCGCAGCGATACCGCGGCCGCCGGCATTGCCTTTCCATCGACGCGGTCTCGTTGCGGGATGCTCGAGGAGGCGTTGACGATCATCAGGCGGCTGTGGACGGAGCCGACTGTTGATTTCGCCGGGACGCATTATCGCGTCACCGGCGCGTCCATCGAGCCCAAACCAACCCAGCGCCCGGCGCCCCCGATCCTCGTCGGTGGGCATGGTCCGCGATACGTGCTTCCTTTGATCGGGCGCTCCGCCGACATCTGCAACGCCGGGTCGAATGATACGGTAGGGCAACATCGCGAGTACGCTACCATCATCCGCCAGGCGGCCGAGGCTGCCGGACGTGATCCCGACAGCATTGAACTCACCCACAACGCGGATTGTGTGATTGCCCCCACGCATCGTGAATACGAACTGCTGGTGGCAAGGCTGGCACAGGAAGCGGGGATCACCTCGGCTCGGTATCAGGAGGACCGCTTGCGCAATACGCTGTCCGGCACGCCTGAACAGGTCTGCAACCGGATCCAGGAGTATGTAGACCACGGCATACGGTACTTTTTCGTCGTGTTTCCCAACCCGACGCCGTCGGAGACGCTGGCGTTGTTCGCCCGAGAGGTTATGAGCCGGTTCGAGAATCAGAGCAGCTAAATCGTGGCATCCGGCGTTGTGAACGCGTTTGGAGCGGGCTTGGGATCACCCAGCATGCGGTACGCTCCGACGCTCACCGCCGCAGGGATCGTGGCCAGTGTGAACGCCCACGTTGGATTGTCCGCCAGGTTCGAGATAAACAGCGGCCCAACTCCGATCACCAGCGAGCCGATACCAACCAGCAGTCCGCTGGAGGCCAACAGAGTTGCAAATCTGTTCCTTCCGAAATAGCGGCCTATGGCGGCGATCTCCAGGGCCCTGGCACCGCCCTGACCAACTCCCAGAATAGTGACTGCGACGAACAGCCACCAGGCGCTCGGGCTAACTATCACCAGGATCACGGCGACGACCTGGGCCACGGCAAAGATCAGCAGCGCGCCCGGGAGCTGCATCCGCAGGCCCATCAAACCGCCCACCACGAGGGACAGCATGGAGACGATTTCATACGGTAGCTCGAACAGTCGGTACGTCCCGTCCACCTCGAACCGGTAATCGGCGATTGGGAAGATCATCGTTCGTGTGATCTGGCCGACGGCGGCGAGACACACCGACGCAACGGTGAGGAGCCAGAATTCGCGAGTGCGGACAGCGTCGTTCCATCCGTACTCGGGAGCGGCAGTGCAGTGGTATTGCTGACCCGCTCCTGCTGTTTGCGGTTGGCCTGCTTCGGCGATCCGGTGTGTCCCTGGCACACGCCTCCTCACCGACATTGCCAACGGCAGGCCCACGACCAGGATAAGAACGGCAAAAATCAGGGTGGAGATTCGCGGGTTCGCGGTGGCCAATGCAGTGAGGAAATTCAATACCTCAACGGCGGCCAGCAAAATCGCAATGGCAAGGGTTTTGGGGCGGTCGAACCAATCGTTGATGGCGTACAAGACTGGCACGTGCGTTCCCAACGACACACCCATCGCCAGTAAAGCAATCAAGCCAAGAGTTGCCGCCGAGACGGGCGCCAGGGCCGTGGCGATTCCCGCCGCCGCGCAAAGCGCCAGGCCCGCCAGCAGGGAGGGGCGCGCCCCGAACCGATCGACGGCGATTGCCGCAACGAGCGTTAACACCAGGTTGGCCCGAAGGCCAGAGGTTGTTATCCAGGTCATCAGTCCGCTCGAGCCCAGCGGATCAGACCACCAGATACGGAAGAATGACAGGATGAATCCGTTCCCGGCAAGGGCTGAAATTACAACGCCGATCCCGACCAGCCACCAACCGTAACGGGTATCCGAGGATCGTCTGAGGTTCAACAGCGCTGATCGAATACCCAAGACCGTGACTCTGCTTGCGTTGGAAGAGTGCCGCCGGATGGACGCCTAACCGTCATCGACTGGGGCAAGCATCGTTGCTCGCTGGGAGGGTGAGGGGACCGGCGGTCTGATGGCGCGATAGGCCGCGGCGGCGACAGCGGCAAGGACCAGGGCCAAAATGTGGAACCAGGTCTGGCCGCCGGCGAACACGCTGAAGAAGGCAGCGGCCCCGTTTCCTACGGCCGCGATGAACGCCGAGAAAGCCACGATACTCCCGAATCTGCTACGTCCGAAATAAATTGATATGGCTACGAACGCCAGTATACCGTGCCCGCCCGCTCCCATCCCCGCCAGGGCGGCCCCCACCCAAAACAGCGGCAGGCTTTGGTTTGCCAACAGCAGCGCGTCGCCCACCAGGTTGAACGAGACGAACAGCAACAGAGCGTGTCGTATCGGCATGCGGTCGCCTACCAGACCGGCAACCGGATGGAACATGACCGCCGCAATCGAGTACGTGAGGGAGACATAAAGTCCAACCGACGAGCTGTTGCCCTCTCCGCCCAGTGACGAAGGATCCGGGACGGCTATCATAGTCGCTGCTTGAAAACACCCGGCACCCAGCGCCAGGAGCCAGAAAGTGCGAGTTTTGATCGCCTCGCGCCAGGTGTATTCAGGGAGCGGTTCCGAATCATCGGGCCGAATGCCGTCCATGGTGGCCCCCGGATCCTGGGGATGGTCTCTGATTGCCAGGGCTGCGACGACCGATACGGCCAATCCGGCAGCAGCGAACACCAATGCGGCGGCTTGCCATCCCGCCAGACCTGACAACGTGGTAGCGCCCTCGATGTCGCTTGCGATCACCAGACCTGTCAGCGGAGCGAGCCCGATGACGCCCAGAGCTGCCCCGAATCCGGGGATGGCCATGGCGGTGCACAGTCGCCGACGGAACCAATTGTTGAGAACGGCGGCAACCGGTATCCACGCACCCAGCCCGGCGCCGAAGCCGATCAGCGCGGAGGATGCGAAAAGCAGCCAAGGGTCGCCAGCGCGACTGAACAGGATCCAGCCGGCAGTGACCAACAGCATCCCGGCCATCACCATCTTGCGCGGACCTATCTTGTCCACGCCCCACCCCGCGATCGGCCCGGCTACCCAGGCCACTGCCCCTGACAGCGCCGTCACCAGACCAAGATGCAAGGCGGTCCACCCAACCTGCTGCGAACGACTAAAGGTCAGGATCGGAAGGGCGGCGTTCAGGGGTGCCGTCGCGACCACCAGGATGGTGGTGCCAATGGCCGCGAGCCACCAGCCGTAGGACAGGCCGCCCTGCGGCGCAGGCTGATTTGTGGCCGCTGGATCCCAGACAGGGGTCGTCATGGCGCAGACCCTCGTTCCGGCTGGCGCCGCGAACGCCGGGGGGTGATTTCGTTGGCGGGGTTCAGCGAAGCTGGTGCGCCCCCGGCCCCAGGAATGTCAGCTGACAGGCCCGGTCAGTCGCTCGACCCGCTGGATGCGCCCTGCGTGACCAACCGCTGCACGTCCGCGCGGCGCCGCTGGGCGGGCGACAGCCGCGGATTCCCCAAGAACAGGAACATGATGGATCCCACCGCGCTGACCGCCGCGATGGAGGCCAGCGGTAGCGTGTAACTGCCGGTAATGAACTCCTCCATCCACGCCACGTAGGGTACCACCACAATGAACATTATGTTCATGGGGATCATGGAGATTCCCGTGATGCGAGCAAAGTTGCTGCGCCCGAAATAGACGCCCCGAATGGCGGTGGTGAGCGGCGTTCTACCCCCGAAACCGATGCCCATCAGTACGGTGAAGACGTAAAACATCGGCAGCGTTTCCGCCGTCAGCAGTATGACCATGGCGATGGACTGCAGGAAGGAGAACCCAAAGATCGCCAGGCGGATGGGCACCCGGTCGCCGACTATTCCACCAACCAGGATAAAAGCCGTGGACACGGCAGTCTGCGCCGAGATGACGCCGCTGATTTGACCCAGGCCAAATCCCCGCTCCACCATCAACAGGCCCAAGTAGAACATCACGCTGATGATGATGATCGATGAACTGGCGTGCCCCATGGTGATCAGCCAGAAAGCGCGTGTCCGGATCGCTTCCTGCCAGGTGTAATCCGGCGCCACGGCTCCGCCGTTTGCGGTGCGATGAGATCCCGTACCGGACAGCGATTCGGGGTCTATGCCGTCCGGATGCTGACCGTAGTCCTCCGGCCGGTTGCGTACCAGGAGGGCCAGCGGTACCGCCGCCACGAGCCCGATTGCGCCCACCAACAGCGCTGTGTTCTGCCATCCGAGCCGGCCTGGTATCTCCACGCCGGTTTTGACGTCCCAGCCCATCATCCACGCCATCAGCGGCACGACAAAAACGCCACCGACCCCGAAGCCCAGCATGGGTATCGACATCGCGGTGGAGCGACGAGCGCGGAACCAGTTGTTGAGCGCGGTGTTGGCGGGCAGCCACGATCCCAGGCCGGCCCCCAGGCTCACGATCACGAAGGCGAGATAAAACATCCACAGGTTTTCGGTCCGGCTGAAAACGAAGAACCCGATAGCGAAGATCACAAGACCGATCGCCACCATCTTGCGCGGACCCAATTTGTCCACGCCCCAACCGGCAATGGGTCCCATGACTGTGCCTTCGACACGGGTCAGCGTGAACGCCCAGGACAACTGAAAGGGAGTCCACCCGAAGTTTTGGGATAGAACCGGCAACCACAACGACAGCGCCTGGAACAGCGGCACCGTACCGATGACCATGATCACGGCGCCGATGACGGCCAGCCACCATCCGTAGAACATCCCGCGCACCAACCGGATCGGATGGGCCAGCTCGCTCGCCTGAATCAATTGCCTGCTCCCGTGTCGTTGCGATAATCGCAATCCAATCCGCCGATGCAGCGTATTCGACCGGTCAATTATACTCCACCCAGCAGCGGTATCGTTGTTTCAAATATGTTAAACCTCTTCGTATTCCGAGTTTGCCCTGCTCCGGCGAGCATGATGCGCGTCGGAGAGACCGGATGGCGACGAAAGGACTCAGGGACCGAAATAGATGAACACCTTAGCGCCGGCTCAGGTGCACACCCGAACCGGCGCCGTATCACGTCAATGCTCTTGGTCTGGTCGCCGGCGGTTAGCAGGTGTTGGCGCCTCCCTCGTCGTACAGGTGGCAGGCGGTGGAGTGGCCTGGAGTGTACTCCGTCAGGATTGGTACACCCACCGAACAGCGATCCATGACGAACGGGCAGCGTGGGTGGAAGGTGCATCCCGAAGGGGGATTCAGGGGTGACGGCACCTCTCCGGTGAGTACAATCTCCTCGCGCTGGCACCGCGGGTGAGCGGGCAGCGAGGCGGAGATGAGCGCGCGGGTGTAGGGGTGCTGCGCGTTGGTGAACAGTTCAATGGGCGGCGCCTCCTCGACTATCTTGCCCAGGTACATCACGCCCACCATGTGGCTCATGTAGCGCACGGTGGCGAGGTTGTGGGCGATCAGGAGGTAGCTGAGTTCGTAGGTGGACTGCAGCTCTTTGAGCAGGTTCAAGATCTGGGCGCGTATTGAAACGTCGAGGGCTGATACCGGCTCGTCGAGCACTATCAGCTTGGGTCGGGTTGACAGCGCCCGGGCGATGGCGATGCGCTGGCGCTGGCCACCGCTGAATTCGTGGGGATATCGCTCGGCGTGGAACGGGTGGAGGCCGACCACCTGCAGCAGTTCCTGCACCTGGGCGCGCACCGCAGACCGGCTGAGCCGTTGGTGGGTGATCAGCGGCTCGGCGACGATCTGGTCGACGCGCATCCTCGGGTTCAGGGAGCTCCAGGGGTCCTGGAACACCGCCTGTACCGAGGCTTTGAAGTTTCGTCGCTCGGCGCCCGAGAACTGGTTCATCGGACGATCGTCGAAATAGATGCTGCCTTCCGTGGGCTGGTCGGCCATCAACAGGATCCGGCTGGTGGTGGTCTTCCCACAGCCCGATTCGCCCACCAGGCTATACGTCTCGCCGGGCATTATGTTGATTGAAATGCCGTCGACGGCCTTTACCGTTCCCGTCCGTCTTCGGAGCACGTTGCCCCGGTAGACCGGGAAATGGCGTCGTATGCCCTCCAACCGGACCAGCGGCTGTTCACCGTTGCCGGTCGCCGGGCCCGCGGTTTCAGCAGCGGTCGTAACCATTATTCAGCCCTCCAGCATCGGGACACGTGGCCCGGCGCGACCGTGAATTCCAGGGGGTATACGTTGCACCGGTCCCAAGCGTGGCGGCAGCGTGGCGCAAATGAGCAGCCTTCCGGCAGGGCGTCGAGGGACGGCGGCTGGCCATCAATGGATGGCAACATGTCGACGTCGGTATCGAGGTCGGGCACGGACTCCAGCAGTGCTTCAGTGTAGGGATGGGCCGGCCGGTCGAACATGTCCTCCACACCGGACTGTTCGACGATGCGTCCCGCGTACATGACGGCCACGCGGTCGCACATCCGCGCCACGATACCGAAGTCGTGAGTGATGAAGATGATTGCCGCTCCCGTCTGCTCCTGGATGTCCTTGAGCAGGCGAAGGTACTGCAACTGAATAGTGGCGTCGAGCGAGGTAGTCGGCTCATCGGCGATCAGCAGGTTGGGAGCACGAGAGATGGATATAGCGCCCACCACCCGTTGACGCATTCCGCCGCTCATCTGGTGGGGGAAGTTGGTCAACCGGTCTTCGGCGGCCGGTATGCGTACGTTTTCGAGGAGTTGTATCGCCCGGTCACGGAGCGACCGGCGGGGCTCGTTGTACTCCAGGCGCAAAGACTCGACCAATTGATCGCCAACGGTGAACACGGGATTCAGGGACGTCAGCGGGTCCTGCATCACCATGCAGATGCCCGATCCGCGAATATCGCGCATCTCGCCGCGGCTCTTTTCCAACAGGTTTTCGCCGAGGTAGTTGATGCTCCCCCCGACGATACGGCCGGGATGAGGTACCATCCCCAGGATCGACCAAGCGGTCATGCTCTTGCCGGAGCCCGATTCGCCCACGATCCCCAGAGTCTCGCCGCGCTTCAGCTCAAAGCTGATACCGTCCACCGCCTTGACCACGCCGGTGCGCGTGAAAAAGTGCGTCTGCAAATCCCGCACTCGCAGGATTACGTCGTCCGTCATCCATTCACCTACTGATCTGAACGCCTTGCGGTTTCAGGGAGTTCCCGCCGGTCATCGGATTTCTTGCCGGAGGCGGGACGTTATGTTGTCCGGAATCGCGCTTTGAACGCTGTGCGCCGCGCCCATGATTTGACCGGCAGGACCGCGAGCGCAACCGCGACGCTCCGCAACAAGGCGGACGGGCCCGCCCCGGGCGGCCGCTCGCGCCGATCGGTGTCCATTATACCGTAAGGCACCGTGTACCAAGCCAGGAAGCGTGTACCCGCTCTTTCGCCCGGAGCGCTCCCGGATCCCATCCCAGGGACAGTGAGCGGGTCTGCATCAACCGGGCAGCGCTACCGCCTGCTGAACCTTGCCGGTCAAGCCTCCAAGTCGTGCGGGGGTTATGGTGTTTCCCATTTCCGCATCGCCCTCCGCCGACGCCCGTACGTAGTTGTCGGTGAGCCCGCTCCAGACCAGGAGGTTGCCACGGCCGGTTCTGCCCGTTTCCCATAACACAGGACGAACTTGGTCCTGCATACTGGTGCGGAACGCCGCGAACCCCACCTCCGCCGCTTCGGTCAACTCACGGGCGCGCCGACGCTTGTCGGCCGGGGCGACCTGGTCGTGCATATGGTGTGCCGATGTGCCGGGTCTCTGGGAGTACGGAAAGATGTGGGCGTCCGAAAACGCCATCTCACGCACCAGGGCCAGACCGGCCGCATGGTCCTGCTCGGTTTCCCCCGGGAAGCCGGCGATCGCGTCCGTGGTGATTCCGGCGTGTGGCACTCGCTCGCGGATGGTCGTCACTGCCCTGCGGAACGTATTGACGTCGTAACGGCGGCGCATGGCTTTGAGCACGCCATCGCTGCCGCTCTGCAACGGCACGTGGAAGTGCGGACACACGCGAGCGTCCTCCCAACGCTTCAGCAGTTCCGGGCCAATTTCGTGGGCCTGCAGGGACGAAACGCGCAACCGCGGCAGGTCGGTTTCGCCCAATATCCGGTCAAGCAAGCCCGGCAAATCAACGCCGTCCAGATCGAACCCGTAGGTTCCCAGTTGGGTGCCGGTCAGCGTAATCTCCTTGAAGCCCGCGGCGACGTGCCGGTGCACGGCTTCAACGATCTCAGCAGGTGGAATGCTGCGTTCACGACCTCTCACCTTCGGCACGATGCAATACGCGCAAACCTGGTCGCATCCCTCCTGGATTTTGACCATCGCTCGACTGCGGCGCAGGATGCCGGCGGGAGCGGTTTCGCCGCGGACGACATTTTTGCGCGGTGCCATCCCGCCGCGTTTAACACGTTCTGATATGGCCATGCTCACGAGGTCCGGTTTGGACCGATTGCCGACCACCAGGGACACCTCTGGAATTCGCCGCAGGTCGTCCGCAGCCCGTTCGGGGTAGCACCCGGCGGCGACTACCACCGCATCCGGGTTGGCACGGTGGGCTGCCCTCAGCGCCTGGCGAGCCTTGGAGTCTGCGGTGGCGGTGACCGTGCACGTATTCACCACGATGATGTCGGCGTCACGGCGGCGTTCCACCAACCTGTATCCCGCACGGGCGAACTCCTGCGCCAGAACGGCGCTGTCCGCCTGGTTCAGCTTGCAACCGTGGGTCTCGATTGCGACGGTTCCTTCCTCGAGAGCCGGTTCGACCACGGCTCCCGAGCGATCCCCCGAGGAGGGTGGCATTACCTGAAGGACACCGTCGTATGCCACTTTTCACCCGCCGAGGTCTACAACGTCGTCATCGGGGTCGGCGGACGGCGGGGGATTATCGCCACCCGGTATCCTGGCCACCAGTCGGTCGATCCCCTCGTCCAGGTCATCCATCGCGAGGACCAGATAATCGACGCGCGTTCTCCGTTCGCGAACTCGCTCGGCGGCGTCCGCCAACGCTGAAAGGTGGTCGAACGCGTCGCGAATGTAACGGTCTTTCTCATCCTGTCCGACGCGTCGCACGAACTCCCTGAGGCTGGCGTCGTCGCCGGCATCCTCCCCGTACCATAAGGCGACGCCACGCGAGGCAGCGACCAGACTCCCCCAGATGAGGTCTTCCGCCTGGCTCCACTGTCCGCGTTGCATGGCGACGTGGGCGGATTCCTGCAGTCGCAGAGCCTGGCTCCGGAATCGAGCCAGCCGGACCGTCAGGGTGCGAGAGGATGATGTTGATCGTGGTTCGGTCATGCTATGTCCTCGATTTTATCAGACCTGCGTGGCGAGCCGGGAACGCAGGTAGTACACTGCTTACCGCCGTCAACCCGCTGCGGGCGTCCATCTCCCAAACAAGGTTTACTCATGACCAGTCCATCTTCGTTCCGTCACGTGGCCTATCCGGTTCGCGTTTTCGCCGGCGACGGCGCGCTCTCCAACCTCCCAGGCGCGGTCCGGCGCACCGGCGCGGTCCGGCCCTTCGTGGTTTGCGGCCAGTCCGTCGCGACCCGCACCGACTTGCTGGAACGGGTAATCGAGGCGTTGGGCGAACCGCCCGCCGGCGTTTTCGACGGTGTGCAGGCTGGCTCCCCGGTCCCGTCCGTCATGCAGGGCGTTGAGATGGCCCGGGAAGCCGGGGCCGACCTGATAATCGCCGTGGGTGGGGGCAGCGCGGTGGTCACCGCGAGGGCGATCATCATAATGCTGGCCGAGGGGGGACTTCCCAGGGATCACGCCACGAAGTATCCGGAGGGCCAGGCTCCCATCAGCCCGCGATTGATGGCTCCCAAGATTCCCAACATCCTGGTGCTGACCACGCCGACCACTGCCGCGACGCGGGCCGGCACCGCCGTGATCGATGCTGACACGGGACACCGCCTGGAGATGTTCGATCCCAAGACGCGCCCCGAAGCCGTCATATGGGACACCGATGCATTGCTGACCGCTCCGGCGGACCTGTGCATGAGCGCGTCGGGTTCTCTGTTCAGCGGAGTGATCAGCGCGCTGCAATCTCCCCAGGTTAATCCCATGGCCGCGGCCGACCTGCTCTCATCACTGGGTTTGCTGGTGGAGAATCTGCCGTTGATCCGCAAAGCGACCGCCGACGGACACGCCCGCGTCAACCTGTGCGTGGCCTCGTTCATGTACAACCGAGCCTGGGACACCGGGGCCAACGGATCGGCCCTCGGCGTGGTGAGCGCTCTCGCGCACAGCCTGGACACGCGTTATGCGCAATGCGACCACGGCGCAGCGTACTCCATCACGACCGGGCCCGGCATGCGGTTCAACCGGGATTTCAACACCGCCGGCCAGGCGCGGGTCGCCGATGCGCTGGGCGTGCGCGAGCTCGGCGACAGCGATCAGGAGGCCGCGGATTCGGCGGCGGCAGCGGTCACCGGATTTTTCGAGGCGGTGGGTATGCCCGTGCGCTTGCGCGATGTGGGTATCCCGGCGGAAGGCATCCCTCAGATCGCCGAAGACGCTCTGACCGATTTCGGGCTGCATCGGAACGTGCGGCCGGTGCAAGGGGCGAACGAGCTTGAGGCCGTGCTCCGTTCGGCCTGGTAGCGCGGCTAGCCCTGCGCACCGCAGGGCTCTCCCCACCACGCCATGCCGATGATCTCGCTGACGCTTTCCGCTTCCCAGCGAGCGAGTAGTTCTTCGAGCTCGTTCAATATGCGGAACGGGGCGTTCAGGTCCGTCAGGTTCGCGCTGCCAATCTGAACCGCAGACGCCCCTGCCATCAGGAACTCGGCCGCGTGGCTTCCGGTCATTATGCCGCCCACGCCTATGATGGGGACGTCCACCGCCTGAGCCGTTTTGTGCACCAGCGCCAGGGCGATGGGACGCAGCGCCGGCCCCGACAGTCCGCCGTACCCGGTACCCAACACCGCCCGTCCCGTCGCTACGTCCACGTGCATCGCCGGAATGGTATTGCAGATGGTGAGCGCATCGGCGCCGGCTTCCACGGCAGCGTGGGCAATCTCGGTGATGTCCGGCACGTTGGGCGACAGCTTGGCCAGGATCGGGAGATCGGTTTGCCGACGGGCACTGCCGATGGCCGCTTCCGTCAGCCGCGGGTGGTGACTGAAAATGGCGCCGTCGTCGACGTTCGGACAGCTCAGGTTCAGCTCAATCGCCGAAAACCCCTTCACCCCTCGGGTAAAAGAGGTCATCTCCTCCCATTGTTCCGGGGTATCGCCGGCAATGCTGATGATGAAGTTGGTGTCCGATCCGGCCCATTGTGGAGCCAAATCTGCCATCGCCGCTTCAATCCCGGGGTTGGTCAGGCCGACCGAGTTCAGCCACGTCGTATCGCCGGCCTCCAGACCTTCCCGGAAGGACGGTGGAAACCAGCGTGGCTCCGGATTGCCCAGCCGAGGGTGGCGGGTGAAGGTCTTGGGCAAAACGGCGCCCATCATCGCCAGTGGAGCGTCCCGGTCCAGCCCGCGTCCGTATCCGTCGTATCCGAATGTGCCCGATGCGATCATCACGGGATTAGACAGCGGCAACCCTGCTGGCCTGCTGGGCGCGAGGTCTACGCACAGGTCCATGGTGACTCGGGTCTCCTTCAGCATGAAGGTAGGGGCGAATCAACATCCGCCCCTACCTCGGGAGTGCGGTATCCTCGCTGATTAGAGGCGCGGAATGTCCTCGTCGTCTTCTTCGAACGGCGAGAAGATCCGTGACGCGGTCAGTTCCACTTCCCGATCGATTTCGGAATCGTTCTCGGTCAGGGACTGGGCCCGGCGTGCCAGCTCGTCCTCTTCTTCCGCGGTCCTGATCTGGAAGCCGGCATCGTCGATGCCGGTGCCGCCGAATTGTGGCGGAGCCTGACCGGCGATCAACTCATCGTCGATCATTTCGCCGGCTACATCCAAATCTGCGAACTCTTCCGGGATCTCTCCATCGCCGGAGAGCCAGGATGGAGCCAGTTCGCCGGCGAATGCGTTCATGGCCTCGCGCAGGGCGAACTCGTGCTCCGCGTTGAGCAGCGAATCCAGACGGGCCGGGATCAGACGTCCGATGATCACATTTTCCTTGAGGCCCCGCAGCCAGTCGCGATCGCTGGCCACCGCGGCCATGGTCAGCACCTTGGTGGTTTCCTGGAATGACGCCTTGGACAGGAAGCTGTCCGTGGTGAGGGCCGCCTTGGAGACGCCCAGCAACAGCGTCTTCGCCGTTGCCGGCTCGCCGCCCTCGGCCAGCACCTGGGCGTTCTGGTCCTGGAACCGGAACTTGTCGACCACGTCGCCGGGGATGAACTCCGTGTCCCCGGCCGTCTCGACCTGCACCCGCCGCAGCATCTGCCGGAGGATGACCTCGATGTGCTTGTCGTGGATGCTCACGCCCTGTGACCGGTAGACCTCCTGCACCTCGTCAACCAGGTAGTGCTGCAAGCCTTCGAGACCGCGGATGTCCAACAGTTCGCGGAGGTCCAACGGTCCGTCGACCAGCGCGTCACCCGCCATCACCTGCTGGCCGTCAGTGACCCTCAGGGTCATCTGGGAGCTCACGTCGTACACGCGCGACTCTTCCTCGCGCCAAACGACGGTGACACCGGTGGCCGACACTTCGGCCTCGCCCTGGAAATCGGACCGGATCTCGTTGATGACGTCGGTGTTGGCCAGCGCCGTGTTCGACTCACCCTCGCCGTTGGCGGCGGGGGAGGCATCGGTGTTCAGCACCACGGCCAGCAACTTGCCTTCTTCGACCGGTTCTCCGCGCTCCACCAGCCGGATCGCGCCGGGCGGGAGAGCGTAGTCATGGCGTTCCTCTTCGTCGTAGGTGACGCGAATCCGCCGAGAGCCGTTGGGATCTTCCTCGACGGAGATGGTGCCGTCGATGTGGGTCAACACGCCCGCACCCTTGGGCGGCCGCACCTCGAACAGCTCCTGCACGCGGGGCAGACCCGTGGTGATGTCTGAGCCGGCGATACCCCCGGTGTGGAAGGTACGCATGGTCAGCTGGGTTCCGGGCTCGCCGATGCTCTGCGCTGCGATTACGCCGACGGCCTGGCCGATCTCAACGAGCTTGCCGGTGGCCGGCAGCCGCCCGTAGCACATCTGGCAGATGCCCCGGCGGGTCTGGCAGGTCAGCGGAGACCGCACCGGCACCCGGTCGATACCGGCGTCGCGAATTGCCGTGGCGAGTTCTTCGTCGATCATTTCGTTGCGGTCCACGATGATTTCGCCACTGGTCGGATCGGCGATGACGTCCCCGGCCATGCGACCCACGATGCGCTCCGGCAGGTTTGACAGCGTCGGGTCATTGGGTCGCGGCTCCACGTAGAACGGTTCCGCGAACTCGCAGTCCGACTCCTGGACGATCACTTCCTGGGAAACGTCGACCAACCTCCGGGTGAGGTAGCCGCTGTCCGCGGTTCGCAGGGCGGTGTCGGTGAGTCCCTTGCGGGCGCCGTGGGTGGAGATGAAATACTCCAGCGCGGTCAGGCCCTCGCGGAAGCTGGACTTGACCGGCCGCTCGATGATGCGACCTTCCGGGTCGCTCATCAGGCCGCGCATTCCGGCCATCTGCTTGATCTGCGAGATGTTACCCTTAGCTCCCGACTTGGCCATCACGGCGACTCCGCCGTAGTTGGTCATCTCGGACTCAACCACCTCCTGCATGTCGTCGGACGCCTGGGTCCAGGTATCGATGATCCGCTCGTACTTCTCCTCCTCCGTCATCATGCCCATCATGAAGTTGTCCTCGTGCTCGGCCACTTTCTGGCCCGCAGTGTCGAGGATGTCCCGCTTGCGCTCCGACACCTGGATGTCGTTGATGGCAATGGTGATGCCGGACTTGGTCGCGTAGTAGAAACCCATCTCCTTGATGCTGTCCAGCGCCCTCGCCGTCTCTTCGTTGGACAGGTTGCGGTAGAGTTCCGAGGTGAGGTCCTTGATCGCTCCCCGGTCCATCAACTGGTTCTTGTAACCCAGGGCTTCGGGTATCGTCTCGTTGAATATGAGACGGCCCATGGTGGTTTCGATCTTGCCTTCGGCGCCGGAAACCTTGAGCACCGTGATCGGAGCGCGCAGGTCGAGCTGCCCGTCCGAATACGCGATCCGGGCTTCGTGGACGTCGTAGAACACGCCACCGGCGCCCTTGGCATCGGGGACCAGCTCGGTCAGGTAGTAGCAGCCCATCACCATGTCAAGCGTGGGCGCGACCAGCGGGTCGCCCGAAGCCGGGGAGAGCATGTTGTTGGTGCTCAGCATGACCGAACCGGTTTCATGAACCGCCATGGCCGAAAGCGGTACGTGAACCGCCATCTGGTCACCGTCAAAGTCGGCGTTGAACGCCGAGCACACGAGCGGGTGCAGCTGGATCGCGCTGCCCTCGATCAGCACCGGTTTGAAAGCCTGGATGCCCAGCCGGTGCAGGGTGGGCGCACGGTTCAACATCACCGGGCGGTCCTTGATGACGTCCTCCAGGATGTGCCAAACCTCAGGCGAGGAGCGCTCGACCATCCGCTTGGCGGCCTTGATGTTGGGCGCCAGGGCGTTCAACACCAGCCGGTGCATCACGAAAGGCTTGAACAATTCCAGAGCCATCCGCTTGGGCAGGCCGCACTCGTCCATTTTCAGCTCGGGGCCGACCACGATCACCGAGCGGCCGGAGTAGTCCACCCGCTTGCCCAGCAGGTTCTGCCGGAAGCGACCCTGCTTGCCCTTGAGGAGATCGCTAAGGGACTTCAGCGCGTGGTCGCGCTTGCCCTTGACCGCTTTGCCCTGCCGGCCGTTGTCGATCAGCGAATCGACCGCTTCCTGCAGCATCCGCTTCTCGTTCCGGATCATCAGACCCGGGGCACGCATGCTGGCAAAGCGCTTGAGCCGGTGGTTCCGGGACAGCACGCGGCGGTACAGGTCATTCAGGTCGCTGGTGGCGAACCGACCGCCGTCCAACTGCACCATTGGCCGCAGTTCGGGCGGGAGCACCGGCAGTACGGTCATGATCATGTCCTGCATCCGGTTTTCGCTGCGCCGGAAGGTTTCCAGCAGACGCATCCGCTTGCCGGCCTTGGTGCGGATCTGCGAGGAAGTGGCCCGCATTTCCAGTTCGGTGTAGTACCGTTCCTGGTCGAGGTCCGTGTCCAGCAGTTTCAGGAATTCCAGGATCGGTTCGGCGCCCATCTCGGCGTCGAAGGACTCGCCCCAGAAGGGCTTCAGGCGGTCGTATCGGCTGGTGGAAAGGGTGGTCAGATGCAGGCCCGGGGAGCCGCTGCGGGCGATGTAGAACTCGTCCGGCAGTTCGGTCTCTTCCCGCGCTGCTGCGGGGAGCTTCAGGTCTTCCCATAGCCAGTGCACATCGACGCTGCGCGGCCGCTGGGAAGGGTCCCAGCGCAGCCACCGCATGGCCTGGATCAGGTCCACGGCTTCCTTGCGCCGCTCGGCGACGGCGCGCAGCAGGTAATCGTCAACCACGCCGATCAGATCACGGAGCACCGGCAGTTGACGCCGCCACAGCGAGATCTCTTTCTGCTGATTCTCCGGTGTGATGTCAGTTTGGATGAACTCGATGCGCTCTTCCAGTTCGCCGATGACTTTCATGTCAGTGCTGTCGGTCTGCAGACGGTCCAGCAGCGCGTTGAAGGCCGGCAGATTCCAGCCGCGTCCTTCGGGGTTGTCGTCCGAGCGGCGGTAGTTCCAGCTCCGGACCGCCTGTTCGACGGTCGTCAGCGCGTGCTCGATTTCAGCCAGGTCGTCCGACAACGGCTGCTGCGCGGTGGGTCCGAAGGACGCCGAACCGACACCGGTCACAGCGGCGGTCACGCCGCTGACGGTGGGAAGCAGGGCCTCGTCGTAGACGGCGGCGAGGTCGTCCCGCAGGGTTTCCACGGCGTCGACCAGATCGTCCTGCGCCTCCTCGGTCGGATCGCCACGCCATGCGTTGAAGGCGTCGACCACGGCCTGGGCATGTATGGCCTGCTGTCCCAGGGCATCCGTGATGGGCAGGCTGCCGTGGTGCAAGCGCGAGATCGCCACCGCGATCTGATCACCTTCGATCGCCGCCAGGGCAAGCTTGTCCGGGGAGTCGATCACTCCCTCCGCCAACAGCAACCGCCCGACCTCGTAGGTGGCGCGCTCGGCACTGATGCCTGCGGCGGCCAAGCCGACCAGGGCTTCCAATTCGGCGCTAAAATCGTCCACCTCAGAGTCCTGGGCGCCGGCCAGCCGATCCAGCGCGGACCGGGATGCGGCGACCGTCTGGGGCAACGATTCTGACGGGCCGGTGATGATCGAGACCGCCTCGTGCAGGCTGCCCTCCAGCGCCCAGTCGCTCACCCGGTCGGCGATGCGCTGCCAGGCTCCATAGGCAACTGCCAACGGTCCGTCCCGAAGTTCGTCGACTTCCGTGCTGTGTCGCAGCAACTGCTCGCGCATCAGGTCGATATCGACCTGGTTGATCACGTAGGCCGAGTAGTAGAGGACACGCGTGAGGTCGGACAGCTTCAGGTCAAGCGCCAGGCTCATCACGCTGGGCGTGTTCTTCACGAACCAGATGTTGGCCACCGGAGCGGCCAGGGCGATGTGCCCCAGCCTCTGGCGCCGAACGTTTGCCCTTGTGACCTCAACGCCACAGCGGTCGCACACGACGCCCTTGTACTTCTGGCGCTTGTACTTGCCGCACTGGCATTCCCAGTCCTTGGTGGGGCCGAAAATACGCTCGCAGAACAACCCGTCCTTTTCAGGCCGCTGCGTTCGGTAATTGATGGTTTCGCCCTTTTGGACCTCGCCGGAAGACCACCCGGTGATCTGCTCGGGCGAGGCGATGGAAATGCGTATTGCGTTGAAATCGGATGAAGTGGCTTCGCGGTTGTCCAGCATCCTGACCATAATCTAGTTGACCTCCGCGGTGAAGAGATAGTCGTCCTCGCCAGGCAGACCCAAGCTGCCGTCCTCCTGCTCCTCTTCGTCCTCCAGTCTCACGTTGAGCCCCAGGCTTTGGAGCTCTTTGAGCAAAACGTTGAAGGATTCCGGGATGCCGGGCTGGGTGATGGGATTGCCCTTGACAATCGACTCGTAAGTGTTTACCCGACCGGTTACGTCGTCGGATTTGATCGTCAGTACCTCCTGGAGGTTGTGCGCTGCCGAGTAGGCTTCCAGGGCCCAAACCTCCATTTCGCCGAAACGCTGGCCGCCGAACTGGGCCTTTCCGCCCAGGGGCTGCTGCGTGATCATGGAGTAGGGGCCGGTGGACCTGGCGTGGATCTTGTCTTCCACCAGGTGGATCAGTTTCAGCATGTAGATGCTGCCGACGGCGACCGGCTGGTCGAACGCTTCTCCGGACCTGCCGTCGTACAGCTGGAATTTTGCAAAGGTGGGCGGCGAAATGAGCTTGTCGCGATGCACGTCCAGAGCCATCTGATGTAGCTCAGCCAGGCTGAGACCGTCCGGGTCCTCACCGGCAACGTCCCTCAACCAGAGGTACAGGCACGCTTCGCGCGCCCTGCCATGCTGGGTCTCATCGTAGATGGCTTCCGGATCGAAGCCCTGCTCGCGTAACCAGACGTAGACCTTTCTCAGATCGATTTCGGCCTCCGGGCCGGCGCTGTTGTCGGCGGCATTCGCCTGCTCGGCGAACCACCAGCGCGCCAGAGAGTCTTCGATGTTGTTGTCGTCGGCCCCTTCGAACACCGGGGTCAAAGCCTGAAAATTCAGGCTCCGGGCCGCCCAACCCAGGTGGCTTTCCAGCACCTGGCCCAGGTTCATGCGCGAAGGCACGCCGATGGGGTTGAGGATGATGTCGACGGGCGTGCCGTCCGGCAGGAACGGCATGTCCTCTTCCGGCAGGATCCGGGACACGACGCCCTTGTTACCGTGGCGTCCGGCCATCTTGTCGCCCACCGAGATCTTGCGCGTTTGTGCGACCCAGACCCGGATGGCCTCGTTCACGTCCGGAGGCAGTTGATCGCCCGGTTGCTCGTCACCGCGCTTTTCGCGGCTCAGGGCCTTCACGCCGATTACCTTGCCGCGCTGCCCGTGGGGGACGCGCAGAGACGTATCGCGGACGTCCTTGGACTTTTCCCCGAAGATTGCGCGCAACAAGCGCTCTTCGGCAGTCATTTCAGTTTCGCCTTTGGGCGTGACCTTGCCGACGAGGATGTCCCCGGGGCCGACGTCCGCGCCGATCCGGATGATGCCGCGCTCGTCCAGGTCCCTGAGGTTGCCTTCGCCCACGTTGGGAATATCACGGGTGATTTCCTCGTCGCCCAGCTTGGTAGACCGGCTTTCGACCTCGTACTTCTCAATGTGGACGGAGGTGAACTGGTCGTCCTTCACCAGTCGTTCGCTGATGATGATGGCGTCCTCGTAGTTGTAGCCTTCCCAGGACATGAACGCCACGAGCACGTTCTGGCCCAACGCCAGCTCGCCGCCGTCGGTGGAGGAACTATCCGCCAGCGTGTCTCCCACGTTGACGTGATCGCCCTTCTGGACGACGGGCCGCTGGTTCAGGCAGGTGCCCTGGTTGGTCCTGGCGAACTTGATCAGACGATGCGCGTGCTCACGTCCGGCATCGTCCACCACGATAATTTCGCGGCCGTTCACCGACACCACGGAGCCCTGGACGCGTGACAGCAGCACCTGGCCGCTATCCCTGGCGACGCGGCTCTCGATGCCGGTGCCGACGATGGGCGCCTGGGGCTGCAGCAGGGGCACGGCCTGCCGTTGCATGTTGCAGCCCATCAGGGCGCGGTTGGCGTCGTCGTGTTCGAGGAATGGGATCAGCGCGGCCGATACGCTCATGATCTGGAGGGGAGACACGTCAGCGTATTCGACGGTGGCGGGCGGCGCCAGGCGGTAGTTGTCGCCCTCGCGCACCTCGACCAACTCATCGGTGAATTGGTACAGATCGTCAAAACCGGAGTTGGCCTGTGCGATCCGATATTGCTCCTCAAGGTCGGCGGTCAGGTACTGGACGCTTTCGGGGCGCGTGTCCACGAACGGCGCCACCTCTATGGCCAGGTCGGCCGACAACCGCCGGAGGCGGCGCCAGTGATGCTCGTCAATGGTATCGCCCGCCTTGACGATCACCTCACCCTTGCGGGTTCGCACGTCGGTAGCAACCCGGTGGCCGATCGGATCGAAATATCCGGGCAATCCCGGAGTGCGGCAGTCGCCGAGCCACAGTTGCTTGATGACGGGCCAGTAAGGCGTTTCGATGAATCCCAGGCGGTCGATCCGGGCGTAGGCCGCAAGACTGCTGAGCAAGCCAATGTTGGCTCCTTCCGGCGTCTCAATGGGGCAGATGCGTCCGTAGTGCGAAGCGTGTACGTCACGCACGTCGAAGCCGGCCCGTTCCCGGGTGAGGCCGCCGCGGCCCAGCGCGGAGAGGCGGCGCTTGTGAGTCAATTCCGCCAGCGGGTTGGTTTGGTCCATAAACTGCGACAGCTTGTCGCCGCCGAAGAATTCCCGGATGGCGCCGGTCACCGGTCGGACGTTCACCAGTTTCGCCGGTACGGCGTCCTCGGGCTTTTCGAGGCGGCCCACCCGGTCCTGGAACATCCGGTGCATCCGCAGCAGGCCAATGCGCACCTGGTCGCGCATGAGCTCGCCGGCCACGCGTACCCGGCGGTTGCCCAGATGGTCGATGTTGTCCCGGGGCTCGCCGTTGGCGACGTGCTGCGTGATCAACGCTTCCAGCGTGTCAATGATGTCCATCAGGTCAAGCACGCGGCGCTCGTCTAATTCGATACCAGGCAGGTTGAACCGCACCCGATGCATGTTCCCGTTGGGACCGCAGTTCACCTCGGTGACCACGCCGACGATGCGAGAAGCCCGGGCGCGCACCGGCGTAAGGCACCACGACTGGAGCGGACCCTGGCTGACGCGTTCCGCGTAGATCAACTGGCCCGCCTCGACAATGCTGTCGCCGGCCAGGAACCGGTTCTTCAAAATGGAAACTTCGCCATGGGTAATGGCGTCGTCCGCCGTAGAACCGCCGAAGATCGGCTGGGTGGCGACGGCCACCGGGTCACCCAGGGTTTCCGTAACCAGTTGTTGAACCCGGACCGTGCGTGTTCCGTCTTCCTGTGCGCCAATGAGTGACAGGAGCGTGCCGGCGTTGGCCGCGTCGTAGGTCTCTACGCGGACCATCTGCTCGTCGTCTGATTGGCCTTCGAACGGGTCAACGGGTACGATCCGCCGGTCCGCCTGCCGCGCCAGGTAGCCGTAGTTGATTAGCGCGTCGACGTCGCGATCGGAAAGTATCCGATGGTCGCGACCCGATGCTGCGAAAATTTCCGCGGGCGTGACGGCATCGCCCTTGGCGGCTCGGTCACGCACCAGGTTGAGGATATTTTTGCGGTGCTCGGTCAGGATCTGCGAGCTGGATCGTCCGAGCCGCTGGTCCACCTTGATGCGGCCGACTTCGCCGAGGTCGAAACGGCGACCATCGTAGAAGTGGTTCAACACGAAGGTGCACGCGGCATCGACCTGCACGGCCGGCTCTCCGGGCCGCAGCCACTTGTACAGGTTCCGCTGCGCGAGGCCGATGCGATAGGCCTGCTGGCCGTCAAACTCGCGGTCCGGATGCATGCGATCCCACAGCGACCGGAGCTCCTCGTCGCGCGGGTTATAGTCGCGGTCCTCGGCGGGCTCGGCGCCGGCCACGAACCGGCGACACTCGTGGTTGTCGACTTCTTCGAAAAGCGCCCGCATCTCCTCCGCGCTGACGATTCCCAGCGCATAAAGGAAAGTCGACACGCCCATCCGGCGCCGTCGGTCCACGCTGACCGTGATGGTTTCCGGCAGGTTCCGGCGGCGTGCGTAGTAGTGAGTCCAGGTGGACAGTTCGATGCGAGCGCCGCGACTGGCCGAGATGCGGGCCTTGTAGTACCAGTTTTCCAGCTTCCCGCACTCCGGGCACGCCGGGTCCTGGGAAGGCTCGCGTTCGAAGTACACGCCGGGGGCGCGCTGGAGCTGGCTGACGAGAACCCGCTCGGCTCCGTTGATGATGAAGGTGCCCGTGTCGGTCATCATGGGCACGTCGCCGAAGAAAATGTCCGACTCGGTGATCTCACCGGTCTCCTGATCCCGCAACTGGGCTTTGACGTACAGCGGCTGGGAAAAGGTAATCTCGCGCTCCCGGCATTCCTCAGGGCTGAATTGGGGCGCGTCGAACCAATGGTCCAGGAAATACAACTCGAAACGCTCGGCACGCCGGGACGCCTCGCCGTTGGCGAAACGCCGGGTTATGCCGGCCACGATGGGTGAACAGTCACGGAAAGTTTCCGCCAGTCCATTTGTCTTGAACCAATCGAAGGACTCGATTTGGCTTCGAATGAGGTTGGGCACGTCCAGAACGTTCGCGATGCTGGAATCCGAATAGGTTTTCACATCGCGAGCGGACAGACCGCGTTCGTTCCTGCCTGAGCGTTTACGGGTCAAGACCATAAAACGACCCTCCTGACGGGTGCGCGGTGGGTGAATAACGGAATTTTGCCTGCTCCTCTGGAGTTCACCGACAGACACGAAGACACGGCCTACCGCTGCCGGCAAGCCGCATCAAAGGGCCAGTTAGAACTGAGGGAGCAGGCGGAACTTCAAAAAATCAGAGCGATTAGCATTCTGCGCATATATGAAAAGTATTGCGATGATACGCGTTTTGGAACGTATTTGTCAATCTGAAGCCGTCACTGATTCGTCCAATTCACCTCGTTTAGGACCGGGAAATCACCAATTCGACGCGATCAGACTTCGGTGTGCGGAATTACCACTCCGCCTGCGGAACGCTCGGGTCGGTTGAAGCCCGGTACCCGGATTGACCTCCTGCTGGCAACTTGCCGTCAGTGGGTCAACCCGGATGCACATCGGCAATCGCCGTTGAACGCTAGCCACCGCCACCCCGGACTTCCAGGCTCGGCTTGGTCATGTCCTCCGGGTTCAGCAGGGTGTCGAGCTCGGCTTCGCTGAGCGCGGTGTCGGTCCGAGCGACCTCCCTGATGGTGCGCCCGGTCTCGGCCGCTTTCTTGGCGATACCGGCAGCCGCGTCGTAGCCGATGGACGGGGCCAAGGCGGTTCCCAGCATCAATCCCTTCTCCACCATGGCAGGTCCGGTATCCGTGGCCGTGATCCCGACCACGCACTGGTCCGCGAAATTGCCGGCCGAGGCGGCCAACAGCGACACCGACTGGAGCAGGTTGTATGCCGCCAATGGCATCATCGTGTTCAGCTCGAAATACCCGCCGGCTCCCGCCAGCGCAACCGCCGCGTCGTTGCCGACCACGTGCGCGGCGACCTGGATAACCGACTCCGAGATCACCGGATTAACCTTGCCCGGCATGATGCTGCTGCCCGGCTGCACCTCCGGCACGTTGATTTCCCCCAGGCCGGCGCGAGGTCCACACCCGAGAAACCGGATGTCGTTGGCGATCTTGTGCAGGCTGATAGCAACAGTCTTCAACTGGCCGCTGGCCTCGACGATGCCGTCCAGCGCCGCCTGGGCCTGGAAATGGTTACCCGTTTCACGGATGGAAACACCCGTAATTTCTGCGAGCTTGGCGCAGGTCCGTTGCGAGAATTCCGGATGCGTGTTCACCCCGGTTCCCACTGCGGTTCCGCCCAGAGCCACCTCCGCCAGGGCTTCCTGGGCTCGACGCACTCGGGTGACGCTGTATTGCGCCTGGCCGGCATACCCGCTGAACTCCTGGCCCAGCCGGACGGGAGTCGCATCCTGCAGGTGGGTTCGTCCCGTCTTGATGATCGGCCAGAACTCGTCGGCTTTCGCCTGCAGCGCCGATTGCAGCGACTCCAGGGCCGGCGCCAGGTCCTCCTTCATGCCCAGCAGCGCCGCCAGATGTATCGCCGTGGGGATCACGTCGTTGGAGGACTGCCCCAGGTTGACGTTGTCGTTGGGGTGAACCAGCCGCGACCCGAGGTCGCCACCCAGGATTTGCGAGGCCCGGTTGGCGATCACCTCGTTGGCGTTGGTGTTGGTGGACGTGCCCGATCCGGTCTGGAAGATGTCCAGGACGAAGTGTTCGTCGTGTTTGCCGTCCGCGACCTCCTGGGCCGCCTGCACGATGGCATCGCCCACCGTGCGGTCAAGCACGCCCAGGTCCATGTTGGTTTGCGCCGCCGCCAATTTGATGAGCCCCAGGGCGCGTATGAATTGACGGGGGAAACGCAGGTCGCTGATGGGGAAGTTCAGGACCGCCCGCATGGTGGACGCCCCGTACAGGGCGTCGGCCGGTACCTGCATCTCACCCATGGAGTCGCGTTCGATCCGAGTTGCGGAAGTAGTCATCTCTTGGTGCCGTCCTCTGATTGTTCGAATGCAGTGTTGAAAGTTCCTGGTCCGCGCCCGCGACGCGAAAAGGGTCCCCGCTATTTGCCTTCCCGGATGAAGTCCGCCACCCGCTCGGCGATCATGATTGTCGTTGCGTTGGTGTTGGCGCGGATCACGTCGGGCATCACTGACGCGTCGACCACCCGCAGGTTGTGCATGCCGTAGACCCGGCAATATTGGTCGACCACTGCGTCCAGGTCCGATCCGGGACCCATCTTGCACGTGCCCGACGAGTGGTGCTGGGTGTAGGCGTTGCGCAACATCCATTGGTCCAGCGCGGCGTTCGAAGCCAGGTCGTCGTCGGTGGGAGACAGACGCTCGGCGATGAATTCGCGGAAAATGGGCTGTTCTGCGATCTGCCGGCCCAATCGAACCGCTGCCCGCAGGCGCTGGCGATCCACCGGGTCGGAAAGATAATCGTAGAACAGGTCCGGCTGCACGTGGGGATCCGTGGAGGTGAGGCGCAGCCGTCCGGCCGTGGCGGCGTTCTGGAGCGCGGCGCTGAACCCGAAATGGAAGTCGTCCGTCTCGATATTGACGCTGGCCGGGCGATGCTCACTGGTCATCAGGATTGGAGAAAGCTGGATGTCGCCCCGCGTGCCGGTGCCCTCCGGGCTGTACCGCAGCCCGACCTGGATACTGGGTGCGTCCAGGTCAGGCGGGTCGCCCACGCCGCGGAATAGGCTGAACACCGCCGGGTGGTCCCGAAGGTTTTCGCCAACCCCGGTGAGTTCATGCACCAGCGGTATGCCCATTTCGCTGAGATGGTCGGCGGGACCCACGCCGGAGAGCAGCAGGATCTGGGGAGATCCGATGGCGCCTGCGCTGAGGATAATCTGGTCACCGTAGACCTCAAAAACCTCGCCTCCGCTCTCCGCCTCAACGCCGACGGCGGTCTTGTTCTCGAACAGCACACGCCGAGTCACGACGTTGCCCCGCACCGTCAGGTTCATGCGGTGGCGGGCCAGGGACAGATAGGTCAAAGAGGTGCTCATCCGGACCCCGTCGATGTTATTGAGCGGGCGCGCCGCCACACCAAAA
>JAJEIA010000040.1 GCA_022823505.1 Dehalococcoidia bacterium | reverse complement strand
CATCGCTGCACCTCAACATTGAAGTGCGCGAATGGTCGCCGATCTGGCTCCCAAGGTGGGTCAATGACCTCGGAAATACGGGTCAAAGACCTTGGTTATTTTCGTGGTTTACTGGGTCAAAGACCGCGGCAAATGACACCTTGACTCTGTACATTCGGCTGGTGCAGGGTGCAATATCGCTGAGGTGACCGCAAGCGGTCGTCGATAACAGCGTCAATCCGCGCAGTAACTTAGCACTGACCCTGGTCTATATCACCAAGGCCTGGTTGGCCAAAACCCGTCACAATCGGCTTTCCGGCTGAATGTCTACAAGGTTGCCAGCGATGCCTGTCCGACGCTTCAGCGAGCACCCGGAGGCTAATAACAGGTCCCTGCGGATCTGGCTCATCCTGATCCGCATGGCGCCCGCCCGCCAGACCACAACCTTTGGCGAACTTGCGGAGCTCATTGGCATGAACCGGAGATTCCCCCTTCCCGTTGCAGGGTTCCTCGAACCGATTGCGGCCCTCTGCGATCAGAATGGGCTGCCGCCTCTTACCGCGCTGGTGCTTTCGGCAAACGGAAAGACCCCGGCGGGCCTTGTCGTTTGGCTCCAACGCTTCGGGCAGACGTTACCACAGGCGCAGCAGGCCGTGTTCACCTTCGATTGGTACAACATCTTTCCGCCGACGCCAGAAGAGTTCGGAGAGGCGGCGAATCAGGCGCCCGGTTGATGCCCTTTCTCGCCTTGTGGTCGCGGCTGTGCGGCAGTCGCGCAGCGGCAAGACAGCCAGGTCAAGGCGGTGGGCGTCATCCTTCGGCAACCGCGTTGGTGCTGCGGTTGGTTCGGCCAACCTCCATTACGTAGGGCGGTGCGTTCTATAATTCCTTATCCAGAGCGCCCGCCGGGACGATCTACCAATCGCGAGCAAGCACTCCTCTCTGTGTCCCCTATCGGTAGAGGACATCACACACCTACCCGACCTCTTCCGAGACTCCGCTGGACATCCGGTACCCGACCCGGGGCTCCGTGAAGATGTAGGTGGGCCGGTTAGCATCGTCGCCAAGCTTGCCGCGCAGTCTCTTGACCACCTCCCGCACCAGCCATGGCTCGCCCATTCGCTCCGGTCCCCAGACCCGTTGCAGCAGATGGTCATGGGTAAGGACGCGGCCGGCGTGCACCGACAGTTCGTAGAGCAACCCGTACTCGGTGGGCGTCAACTCCACCGTTCGCCCCGACAGCCTCACCCGGCGCTGGGCGTAGTCGATGGCCAGCTTCCCAAAACGGAAGGGTTCGTCAGGCTCAACCACGTCGGGCGCGGCCCGACGACGCAGCGCCGCCCGGATCCTGGCAGCCAGTTCCGTGGGCGAGAAGGGCTTGACCACGTAGTCGGAAGCTCCCATGTCGAAGGCCCGGGCTACCACGTCGTCCTGACCGTACACCGATACGAAGATGACCGGCACATCCGCCGTTCCCAGTATCCGGTTCATGAGATCTATCCCGTCGCTGCCGGGCAGCATCATATCCAGCAGGACGAGATGGGGTCTCTTCTCCTCCATGAGGCGCGGCACGTCGGACGGGTCTCCGGTGACGATGGGCGCGTAACCCGCTTTCGAGATGGCGTCTCGGACGTAGCGGAGTGCCTGGGGGTCGTCGTCCACCGCCAGGATCCGCAGCCGGTTCCGGGAAGGAACCCGGGGGTTGACGGAGGACACAGCCGACGCCACCGGCGCGGCTTCCGCTTCACGGTCCGCTGACGGCACCGTGAAGGTGAACGTTGCGCCCGTCTGCGGCCCCTGGCTTTCCGCCCGGATGCGGCCCCCGTGGGCTTCCACGATACCCTTGCAGATGGCCAGACCCAGGCCCGACCCGGCGAGATCGCTCCCCGCGTTGTCCCGGTCGGTCCGGGCGAACTTCCGGAACAGGCGCGGCAGCAGTTCGGAGGGTATTCCCCTGCCCTGGTCGGACACTGAGACCGCCACGTGGACCCCGTCGCGCACGGCGGACACCGTAATCGGCGACCCCGGCGGCGAGTGCCGGGCCGCGTTGGACAGCAGGTTGCCCAGCACCTGGGCGAGGCGGCGCCGGTCCGCCAGCACCGGCGGCAGGTCCGGCGGCAAGTCCACCTGGAGACGGTGGCTGCGGTCCCCTCCGGCGAAGAACCTGTTCCTGGCCTCGTCCAGGATCTCCGCCACCTCAACGGGCGCCAAGCTCACCGACAACGAGCCCGTCTCGATGCGGGCCACGTCCAGCAGTTCTCCGATCAAGTCCTGCATGTGGTCCACCTGGCTGTCCATGATCCGGTGGAACTGGGTCACCACTGCGGGGTCGAGGTCGGAGGATCCGCTGAGCAGGGTGGTGGTGGAGCCCTTGATGGTGGCCAGCGGCGTGCGCAGTTCGTGGCTCACCATGCCCAGGAACTCCGCACGCAGCCTTTCCTGTTCCTCCAGGGGCGCCATGTCCTGCAGGGTGACCACGAAGGACTCCACTGCGCCCTCCGCCGAGCGGATGGGGGTGGCGTTGATGAGGACGGTCACCCTGCGGCCGTCGGGGACTTTTAGAACGATCTCCTCGGCGCGGACGGTCTCGCCTGTCCTCAGGGCCTCGGCAATGGGGAAATCCTTCAGGGAGACCTCGCGGCCGTCCGCACGCACGAAGCTGACCACCTCCAGCAATTCCTCGGGGGACTGGTCGGGCTCCCGAAGGCTTTCCACGATGCGCAACGATTCCCGGTTGAACGACACCGGCGCTCCCGTCTGGGCGTCGAAGACGGCCACCCCCACCGGCGAGGTGTTCACCAGGGTTTCCAGGTCGGCGCGGGCCCGCTGCTCGTCCCGATACCTGAGGGCGTTGCCGATGACCAGCGCCGCCTGGGACGCGAACATCACCAGCGTCTCCTCGTCTTCCCGGGTGAATTCCGGTTGGCTGAGCTTCTCGGCCACGTAGATATTGCCCACCCGCTGGTTCCGGTGCAGCACCGGTGATGCCAGGAAGGAGATGCTTGGTCCCACCGGCAGGGGGAAGCTCAGCTCCGAAAGGCCGGCCTCCCGCAGCAGCTCCAGCAGGTCGGGGTGGCGAACCGGTCCTGCGATGCGGCCCAGGATCTCGTATATGCGGGACGCGGCGGGTATGTTCCAGAGCTGGAGCGTCTGCTCCGGGGCCATCCCCGAGGCGAGAAAGTTCTGCACGTGGCCGTGATCGTCGTGGAGGGTCATCACGCCGTAGCGAGCGTCGGTGAGGGACCGGGCGGCGTCCAGGACTCCCTGCAGCACGGTGTCGAACTCGAGGCTCTCGTTGATCCGCAGGCTGGCCTCGCTCAAACGCGTGAGCCGCTCCCGCAGCGCCTCATTCTCCCGCTTCAGCCGGTCGGTCTCGTTCATGACTGGGTTGCCTCCTGAGTGCCTGAGGCGCGGATCTGCGCTTTGTGCGCACATGGTACAAGAAATCTTACAATATAGGCTTGTTCAATACGCATGTCATATGAACAAGCGCCTACAATCCGGCTAACGTCAATGGAAAGAGGCCGGGCTTCGCTTCTGGGGCATCTCCGGCCGGGTGATGCAGTGGATTCAGCCCCCGAACTCCTGATGGAAGCCGTCCGGGACCTGGCGGCGATCTGCCGGGCGTTGAACGAGACCAGTCCGGCGGCGCATATCCTGCAGTCTCCCACGACGGGCAAGGGTGAGCTCCTCGACTCGGCGTACCGTGCGGTGGGGGATGCGGTGGAACTGGCCCGTGAGGTGCAGGACGACCCCGACTGGCACGGGCTGGACGAGATCGGCGGCGTGCTGGTGGCGGTGCTGCTCCGACGCGTAGCCCGCGACCTGGAACGCGAGGCGGATGCCTGGGAGCAGGCATGACATGAGGCTTTTCCACCGGCGGCGCACTCTGGCTGGCGCGGTCCCGGTGCTGCTGGCACTCGCGTGTTCAGGCCCGCGGCCCGCATCCGGCGCGACGTTGGAACGTGCCCACCATGTGGGCCGGAACCTCCAGAGCGGCGCGCCGGACGTCGTGACCGTGACGCCAAGCGCAATCAATCTCTTCCCGGCGACTTCAAGCGAGCGCGCGGACCCACCGAAAACGGCGGGATACTCTACCGAGTGCCGGTGGGCGCGGGCGGCATGAAGCGGGTGGTGGCAATTGCCGCGGTAACCGCGCTCTGCATCGCGGTGATCCACACCACCGAGGCGCATAGTCGTCCCGAGTGTCCAGCCGAATGGCCCGACTGGGGATTCACCGACCAATGGACCGGTCCCGTTTGGCACATCGACCGCCACGGCGACCGTTGGGTGATTTTCGGCAGTCACACGCACTACCGCGCGTATCGGGCCAGCGAGCGCTACCGGATCGGCTACATCACCGGAACACCCCACGAGGTTTGCTTCTGGAGCATCAGCCGACAGGAACAGATCGTGTTCCCCGATGATGATTGATCGACACCTCCCGGGTCGGCCCATGACCGGACCAGTCCCCTGCGCTATCCAAGCGGCTCGGGCGGAGGCCTCCGATGTTCCGCGTCGAGTCGGGCGTTTCAAAAGACATTTTGGATCGCCAGGTTGATCGAGCTGATGACGCAGCGAAGGCCCAGGTGAATGGCATAGACCGACCGATACGGCCGCGCCGTCAGGCAGGACCCACCGTGGCACGGTTGCGGAGACGGCGGCAAGAATGACGGAGCGTTCGGCATGACACAGATGAGCCTGGAGATTGAGGGCAGCGTTCACGAGGTGGTCCGGGTCATTCATCGGCTCGGGACCGGAGCCCAACCGGCGGCCGTGGGCGATGCTGGCAGGTCCATGGAGATTCCGACCGGCAGCGGTGGACAGGGGACTTCCAACGCCGGGACGCGGAGGGAGGCCGCAGCAGACGCAGCGCCTCCCGGGGAGTGGACGGAGACCCTGGCCCACGAATTCCTGGCTGGGCTGGGTCCGGTGGCCAGGCGGATGACGCTGCACGTCTGGCGGACCGGCGCGGTAGGCATCCACCGGAGCGACTTGTGCCAGCGTGCGGAGCTGACGCCGGCGGAGTTGCGCTCGCTGCTGATGTGGATGGGACGCGTGCTGCGGAGGCTCCAGCGGGAACGTGGGGTGACGTTGTCCCGGCCGGTGGCGGCCAACAGTCCGCTGCGTAGCTACTTCATCGACCCCGGCTTCGCCGCGGTGGCAACGTCCGACGCATTCGGCGGCGTGGGGTGCCCCTGACGGGTTCCCGTCGTTGGGCACTTGGGGCAGATTACTGTGCATCGCTTGTGGACCGCGCTGGCGATGACGCTCTGCCTGTGGGTTGCGCTGGCCTGCGGGACGGGCGCCGACGAACGGATGGTGCGTCGCTACGCCGATTGTATGGCGGATCCCAACAGCGTCCTGCATCGGCTGACCGTCCCCAACGCGGTCGGTGCCGTGCCCCTGAGCGCCGAGGCGGTCGAGGCACGGTTACGCACGCAACTGGAGCGAGGGGAAGTTACTATGGCGAAGATCAGGGCAGATTATGCCCGCTACTGCGAATAAGGCCCGGAAAGCGTTGGGGTTTTTGAGCGTTGGTCGGCAACGATCAACCTCCGTCACGAGCGTATCAACCGTACTGTGGCAACGCGGCTTCCTGCTCCGGAGCGGGTTCGACGGCGCCGCGGTGGACACGTTTCATGGCCGCAGCTCGACGGCCGTGAGGCGTAGCGGACCGGGTTGGCTTGCGTCGGAGAGCAACAAATTACAGCGTACAGTTACAAGCCCCTGCGACCATATCCAACGTCGCGCGCCGGCCAATATGCTACATCCCGGCTCGACCCAAACGTGAGGACGGCGCAATGAGCGAACCGGGACCGGCCGTGGCGCGAATGCCGCTGATCAACAAATTGTTCTTTTCGGCAGACCATATCGGCCTGCAGTCGATGTCGTACTTCCGGCAGCAGTGGGTGCTGTTTTTGCTAGCTCCGCCGGCAATACAAGGGGCGAACCGGGTTCCCGACGTTGCGCTGATGGGAATGGACATCGACGCCCGGGTGCTGGCCGGAGCGCTGATTTTCGCCGGACGGTTCATCGACGCCTTTACCGACCCGCTCATTGGCTGGTGGAGCGACCGCACTCGAAGCCGATGGGGACGCCGGATACCGTTCATCCTGTTCAGCACCCCATTCTACGCCCTGTTCGGAGCGTTGGTCTGGTTCCTGCCCACGGAAGGAAGCAGCTGGTGGAACGCGCTGTACTTCGTGCTCATGCTGGAGCTGTTCTTCACCGCTGCGACCATGTCCAACGGCGCCCTGGAGGCGCTGGTGCCGGAGCTGACCAGGTCGGCGCAGGATCGGATGAGCGTGGTGAGCCTGATTTTCCTCTTCGCCGTGGCCGGAGCCGGGCTCGGGCTGGTCATGGGCGGGTTCGTCAAGGACGCCTACGGCTTCCAGATTGCAGGGACGTTTTTCGCGTTGGTGGCGCTGGTGTTCCGCTACGTGTCGCTGCGGGCGGTGTGGAACCGCGCGCCTCGGGACATCACTCCGGCCGAGGTTCCCTTCTGGCAGGGGCTCAGGGACACGCTGCGCAATTCGCAGTTCGTGGCATTCCTGCCGACCTTCGTGATGTTCACCACCGGAGTGGGTGTGCTGCAGGGATGGGTGCCTTTCTTCGCGGTGGGGATACTGCTACAGGAGCGGGAAGGAGCGGCATCCAGTTTCCTGTCCATCAGCGTCATTGCCGGCGTGGTGGCGGCTGGCATTGCCATCTGGCTGCTCTTTGCAGCAGGACGGGTTAGCAAGCGGCGGGTGTATGGGGTCTGCCTGGTGGTAAGCAGCCTGCTATTTCCACTGATGGGATTGGTTGGGCTCGCCACCACGGACAGCCTGATGATGCAGGGCATGGTTTTCATGTTCGTGGCCGGTATGCCCATGGCGGCGGTGTTCCTGCTGCCCAAGGGCCTGACCGCCGACATCGCCGACTACGACGCACTGGTCAGGGGCGAGCGAAGGGAGGCGATGTTCTACGCGACGCAGAACTTCTTCGAGAAGGTGACCTATGCGCTACCGCCTCTGCTGTTGAGTCTGGTGTTGCAGCTGGGGGACTCGCCGGAGAACCCGTTGGGTATCCGGCTGGCGCCGCTTCTGGCGGGCCTGCTGATGCTGGTGGGCTTTGCCCTGTGGCCCCGATACCGTCTGCCGGACACGGTGAATCGGGAGACGGTATCGGCAGCGGGCCTGCTGCGATCGATGGGCTGACGCCAACCTACAATCCACCGAAAAGACGACGCTTCTTCACCCTGGCCGGCCGCGTCGCCCGCAGGGCAAGCCGCCTCACTTGGCATTCCCCCAGGACTGGCCCTGGGAAAGCATTCCGTACTCTGTGGCGAGGTAAAACGCGCCCTGATACCGGTGGAAGCAACGCACGCAACGGCCCGGCTGGCGGTTCCTTTCGAACCACGGCAGCGGTGACGACTGGAATGCACCAGCTCGGAACTGTGCCAAGGCCCGGCAGTTCCCGGCGTCGGGCCGTCGAACACGGTTCGCAGAGACATCACTCTAGTTGAGTCCCATGCCGTATAGGGAATCATACATTTACACCACGAAGCGATACGTCCGTCATATTCGCGTCGGAGTACGATGGCCTACTGATGGTACCCTCTGATGGTGACGGACCTGACGCCACCCGAAAGAATGGAGGGCGCGGTGTGCTGCGCCGCGCCGGACGCTTACGATGTCCTTACCGATGGAGCCGGGATCATGACCGACGCAGCACAGTCAAGCGCCATATCGATGCCAGCCGCTCTGCCGGAACCGGACATCCGGAACCGGCTGGAGCGTCTATTGAGTGACATTCACGCCGCCACGCGGCAGCAGGTCGGCTATCCGGTGAACCAGGACTTCGACTACTCGGCCCTGGTGCCCTTCCTGGACTACTCGATCAACAACGTGGGCGACCCCTTTCATCCCAGCAATTTCTGGGGCAACACCCACGAGATCGAGCGGGAGGTGATCGGCATTTTCGCCGGGCTGATGCGCCTGGAGCCGGAGGACGCCTGGGGCTACGTTACCTCCGGCGGGACGGAAGGCAACATGTACGGCCTGTACCTGGCGCGGGAGCTGTACCCCAATGGGATATTCTACTTCTCTGAGGAGACCCACTACAGCGTGCTGAAGAACGTGCGGGTCCTGAACGCGCGGCACATCATGATCAGGCGTCAGGAGAACGGTGAGATCGACTACGAGGACCTGGCAGTCATGATCCGGGTCAACCGGGACGTGCCGGCGGTGATCATGGCCAACGTGGGCACCACCATGCGGGGAGCGGTGGATGATATACCCAGGATCAGGGACATCCTGCGTGAGCAGGCGGTGACCAACCACTACATCCACGCGGACGCCGCGCTGAGCGGCATGATCCTGCCGTTCGTGACGAACCCGCAGCCCTACGGGTTTGACGCCGGGGTGGACAGCATCTCGGTGAGCGGACACAAGCTGATCGGCGCGCCCCTGCCCTGCGGAGTGGTCCTCACCAGGCGGCCCTACGTGGAACGGGTGGGCCGGGCCATCGAGTACGTGGGCGTTGAGGACACCACGCTGTCGGGCTCGCGCAACGCGCTGGCCCCGCTGATGATCTGGTACGCCTTTGCCCGGCACGGCTACGAGGGCTTCCGCGCCATCGTCGCCCGGATGCTGGACGTGGCCGAATATGCGGTGGGACAGTTCAACGAGCGGGGCATCCCGGCGTGGCGGCACCGCAACTCGGTCACGGTGGTGTTCCCGCGCCCGTGGGAGGAGGTGTTCCGCAAGTGGCAGATGGCGCCGGAAGGCGAGATCGCCCACATCATCACCATGCCCCACGTCACCCGCGAGATGATCGACGAACTCGTGGGTGACTGCGTCGGCTGACCGTGGCCAAATCTTCGCCCCACCACTCGAGCTGGAGAATGTCGACATGGACCAAGTGAACCCCATGAACCGCATCATCGTCGTGGCCCAGGACGAGGTTGGGATCATCGCCGACATCAGCAATGTCCTCGCCGACGAGGACATTAACGTGGAGACGATCAACGCCGAGGTGATGGGGGAAGAGGTCACGGTTATCCTCACCACAGATCGGTACGACCGCGCCCCTGTACGTGCTCAACAAGGCCGGTTTCAAGGCGGTGAGCGACGACGCCCTGGTGCTGCGCTTGCCCGACGAACCGGGGGCTCTGGCCACGGTGGCTGGCAGCCTGAAGGATGCCGGGGTCAACATCGAGAGCTTGCACATTCTGAGCCGTGGGTCCGGTCACGCGATGATCGCGCTGAAAACCGACAACCGGTCGGAGGCCGTCGCCGCCATCGGCAGCGAGAACATCTTCTGACCAATGCTCACTGGGCAGAAACCGGGCCGCGAGGACAGACCGTCGTGTCAGCACCCAAGGCAACTCGGTGGATCTCTTGGACTCTGGAACCGGAGCGTCGGCGCCAGCCTCGATGGTCGATGTTCGAATAAACGCCGCCGCTATTGTTGCGCCCTCCGTTGACGCCTCATCATCATGATCGAACTAACCACTGAGTTCCCAACGCGCAGCATCATCGCCAATCACTCCTGTCCGGAGCGCCGCCGCGCACACTTCGCTAACTGTCCACACGTCATGGGCCGGACTTTGACCGCAATCGACGCCAACATCGTGGCTGTAGCAGGCGGATGTGACGAGCGTGCAACGGAGGCCGGATGCTGACCCGCCGCGTGCTCCTGACCGTCAAAGACCCGGACGGCGAAATCGTGGGCCTGTGCGGCGACTGGGGCTTTACTTCGAAAACCACCGCCGTGCGGGAGCTGCTGACCGGCGTATGCCGCTACTACGTGAAACTGGACGGAGAATATCTGGACGTCAGAACGACACGGGCTGAGGGCGGCTACACGCTGACGGCCTCTCTCCATGGAACCCAGTCGAATATTCTCAGCCAGTTGCCTGACGGGTAAGTGGCGAAGACGAGCTCGGGCGGACCCGAGAGAGGGCACAACGCATACTGGAAGGACCGAGACATGAGCGCCGAGGAGGTCATGTGCAGCGTTCACCAAGCGTTGCGAGCGACGCAGCAAGCCAGTTCCCGGATCCCTGACGACGAAATGGCGTGCGATTTGCTTTCATCGACCCATCTTGCGGAGGGTCTGCAGGTCGTTCCTCGCGCGCTGTTAGTTCAGATGCCGACGTGAGGTGGCGACGACCCTGCCCACCTGGGCGGCAAACACCATCAGCGTCTACTCGCCCTCCTGGCTGAACCCATCGCCCGAATCGGTCTTGGCCGGGAAGAAGTTGCCGATGCGCTCACCCCGGTGGAGCATCGGAGCCGGGAGGAAAGGTACCGGCGCCGCCGACTCCACCTCCACCGGTATGTCCAGAAGCCTTGCGCCTCCGCTCGCTCATGCCCGAGAAGAGCTGATCCTGCAGCCCGCCTGCGTCGTTTGGTATACAGACGCCCGCGCCGATCGGAGTGGTTGCTCTTGCCCTGGACGTTTCGGCCCGGGCTATCGTCTTGTCAAAGCGCTGCAGTCGCTACGATCATGATCGACATCACCCGGACGACCGCAGAGACGGGACACGGTCCGGTTTTGATCATGCCGGTTCAGCCGGTTGGCTGGATCAGATCAGCTTCGAAACGGCGGCTAGGGCGTCGGGGCCGGCCCAAGGATGCGGTGGCCCTGGTTGTCATCGTTTCGTTGGTCGGCGGGCAGGATTTCGATTACCACGTTGGAAAGGCCAGCCACGTCCCCGTTGGAGTCGAAGGTGTAGCCGTCGCCGATGGCGCCGCTCCAGGTCAGGTCGTAGAGGCAATCGCGGAACCCGGCGGAATCCTGATCGTCATCGGTCCGGCTCAAACACTCGGCGGCGATGTACACGTCGTCGTAGGCTGAGCCCTGGAACCAGGGTAGCGTGGCGACCGTGCCGAAGCGGGCTTCGTAGTTCGCCAGGAAGTCCTTGCCGGTCTGCGTCTGGAGGTCAGGATTGGGCACGATGGCCTTCAGGCCAGTGGCGGCGGCGCCGGCGATGCCCAGCGCCTCGGGCTGGGTGGGCACCACCTCGGAGTAGATGGGGCCCTCATAGCCCAGGTCGCGCACCTGCTTGATGATGGTTCCGCCGGAGAACTCGCCCTGGGCGGCCAGGAAGATCCCGTCCGGACGGGCGTTGATGAGCTTGGTCAGCTGGGACCGGAAGTCGGTCACGTCGGAGGCGTAGCTTTCCGCGGCAACCACGTGTCCCCCCAATTCTTCGAGCCTGGCCACGGTGGCGCGTCGGGCCCCTTCGGCGTAGTCGGTGGCTTCCGTGATGGTCGCCAGATGGTGGACGCCGTCGGCGTACAGGGTATTGCCGGTATCGATGCCCAGCTGCAGGTCGTTAATGGCGGTGCGGAAGATGTAATCGCCGGCCCCGGCGATGTCGGGGCTGGTGGCGGACGCGGAGAGCATGATCACGCCCTCCCTCTCGGCCAGCGGCGCCGCGCCCAGCATGGCCCCGCTGCAGGTGGTGCCCAGGATGATCTTCACCCCGTCCACGTCGGTGAGCTTGTTGTAGGCGGTGATGGCGTCCTGGGCGGCGCACTTCGAGTCCTCGGGTATGAGTTCGAGCATTCGCCCGTTGACGCCACCGGCGGCGTTGATTTCCTCGACGGCCAGGATCTTGGCGTTGAGGATCGGGTTCCCGTAGGACTCGCCCACGCCGGTGAGGGCGTCCATCGCGCCGATGCGGAAGGGTTCCGCGGGCGCCGGCGCAGCGGGTGCGGCGGCCGCAGCCTCCGCACCGGGGGCCGGGCCCAGGATCCGGTAGCCGTTGTTGTCGTCGGTTCGATCGGCTGCCGGGAGCACCTCCACTACCGCGTTGGCCAGGCCCTCCACCTCGCCGTCGGCATCGAAGCTGTAGTCCTCCCCAATGGCGCCGGTCCAGGTGATGTCGTACAGGCAGTCGCGGAAGCCGTCGGCATCCTGGTCGTCGTTGGTCTGCTTGAGGCATTCGGCGGTGATGTGCACGTCGTCGTAGGCCGACGCCAGGTACCAGGGAAGGGTGACGTAGTCGTAACTGGCCCGGAAGTTGTTCAGGACTTCCTGGCTCTTGGGGTTGGCCGGGTCGAGCTCGGCGGTGACGGCCTTCAGACCGGTGGCCGCGTCGCCGGCCACCTCGAGGGCGGTCGCGCCCACCGGGACGATTTCGGAGTAGAGCGGGCCTTCGTAGCCCAGCTCGCGGACCTGCTTGACGATGGTGCCGCCGGCGAACTCAGACTGGGACGCGATGTGGATGGCGTCCGGGTTGGCGCCGATGATCTTGGTCAACTGGCTGCGGAAGTCGGTCACGTCGGAGGCGTAGCGCTCCTCCGCGACGATGGTTCCGCCCATCTCCTGGAAGTGGTCGGCGGTCACGCGGCGCACGCCCTCGGCGTAGTCGGTGGTTTCGGTGATGGTCGCCAGCTTTCGGTGGCCGTCGGCCAGGATGACGTTGGCGGTGTCGATGCCCACCTGGAGGTCGCTCATCGCCGTGCGGAAGATGTAGTCGCCGGCGGCAGCGATGTCGGGGTTGGTGGCCAGGCCCGAGAAGAGGACCACGCCGTCGGCCTCGGCCAGGGGAGCGGCCCCCAGCATCGCGCCGCTGCACGACGTGCCGAGAATGATCTTGACGCCGTCCACGTCGGTGAGCTTGTTGTAGGCCGTGATGGCGTCCTGGGCGGAGCACTTCGAGTCCTCGACGATGAGCTCCAGCATGCGCCCGTTGATGCCGCCGGCGGCGTTGATCTCGTTGACGGCCATCTGCTTGGCCTGGACGGACACGGTGCCGTAGGTCTCCCCAGGACCGGTGAGAGATTCCATCACGCCGACGCGAAACGGCCCATCGGAGGACGTCATGGACGCGGTGGGCTGTTCCGCAGTGGCGGCCGTCGGTTGTTCAACCGCGGCGGCGGTGGGTTGAGGCGGAGGCGCCGAAGGGGCATCGCCATTGCCGCCGCAGGCGACGAGCACAAGGGCGAAAATCGCCGCAATCGCCAGCGGCGCAATCCAGTTCTTTGTCGTGACGTACATAAATCCTCCCCGGGATGATCTTTATCAACAGCTTGGAGCGTCTTTTGTATCCGGTCTCATTTTTGGGCTCTGATATCGAGGGATTCATGATCCATCGCCCGAGCCTGATCCGGCTTGCGGTTTCCGCACCGGCCTCGCTCGCTGCAGTGGGAGCGCTCATCGCAGCGGAAGGGCGTAAATCTGGCCGCCCTTGGGGCACTCTATGCAGGGAGCGCCGGCCCAGAGAGCGTTGCGACTGCCCCGGCGCTCCAGACCCAGCGGCGCCAGGTGGCGGTCATAAATCTCCCCGTAGTTGCCCACGGCGCGGATCACGTCCTGCGCGACGGTTCGGGACAAGCCCAGGTCCTCCTGGCCGAAGGACCCCTCCAGCCCAAGGAGGCGGTCAATCCTCGCGTCGCCCGTCGCTTCCGTTGGTACGCGGTCGGACGTGATCCCATAAGCCTCCGCGTAGATCAGGATGGCCATGACAGTCTTTACGATGTCGTACCATACGTCGTCGCCGTGGGGGACCAGGGGAGCCAGAGGCTCCTCCGATATCACGTTGGGCAGGATGACGTGGTCGCGCGGTTCCGAAAAAACGCTGCGGTAGGCGTACAGCCCGGAGTGGTCGGTGGTGAAGGCGTCGCACCGACCGCCCAGATAGGCGTCCACGGCGGCGCTGGTCTTGTTGAAGGCAATAGGGCGCAGGTCCAGGCCGTGCAGGTTCGAGAAATCCCCCAGGTTCAGTTCGGTGGTGGTGTTGCGGGTGACGCATACCGAGGCTCCGACCAGCTCACGAGCGTTGCTCACGCTCAGCCCGCGACGAACGATAAAGCCCTGGCCGTCGTAGTACATGGTGTGGACGAAATTGCCCCACTGGGCGTCGCGGGTGCTGCTGGCGGTAAGGATCCGAGCCACCATGTCGATCTCGCCGGAGCGCACGGCAGCACCCAGTCCGGTGGGAATGCTGATGCGAAACTCCACGGCATTGGGGTCGCTCAGCACGGCGGCGGCCACGGCGCGGCACAGGTCCACGTCGAACCCGACGTTTTCGCCCGCGGACAGGTAGCCGAAGCCCGGGATGGCGTCGCTGGTGGCGCAACGCAGATGACCGCGACGGCGGACCTCCTCCAGACGGCTGGCTGCGCGTACGGAGGTCGCTGCCGCCTGGGCGACCATCGTCGAGTTTTGTTGCTGTGCCGCTGCTCGCGTACTGATTCGATCCGGAGCGGAGGTCGTGGCACCAGCCGATGGACCGTCGCCGCAGGCGAAGCCGACCAAGCAGGCCAGCAGGGTCACAGCGCCGACCGGGAGCCCGAGCTGGCGGGGGGTCATCCGTAACACCGGCATCTCTACGGGTTGAAGGGGTCGCTTGGAACGGTTTTTCAACCTGTAGTCGCCGATTGACATTCGAAGCATCTCGCCGCCGTTCGAGGTTGTGAATATCTGGCAGGACGCCGAACTTATGCTGCGAGCGCTCAGCCCTGATCCGGTCCGACGGCGACGAAGGCCGCAATTGGAGATTCGGCAGCGAACTCTCAAACCATGGAACGTCCGCGCGAAACCGGAACGCCGGCAGGTTCCATGATGCGTTCCGCCAACGCCACACGGAATTCTAGTCGGCATTCAATATGATCTGTATAAGATTCGCCCGTTTATTTATCTCCACAAATATATGATCGATCACAGCGGGCGGTTGCCGCTCCGGGGAGCGTCTCATAACAGCGCAGACCGGTCTCGCTGGCTCACAGAGCCCACCGATGGTCATCGCCCACTACCACCGCCTGGAACTGGAACGTTCATGGCCTCAGGACGCAGGACTGCGCGGATGGCCGACCTGGCGTGACCGCGACACAATTCCGCGACATTTCACCTCTAACGTGGGTTGTAACCAAGGCGGATACGCCACAAAAGGAGGCGAAATGATGATCACCAGGAAGACAGCGTTCAGGGCAGCTCTCATTGGTCCGTTGGCCGCCGCGATGTTGGCAGCGGGAATCCTGACGGGCTGCGTCGGCAACAACGGGATCATGGATGGTCGGGAAGCGAGCGCGGCCGCGCCAGCCCAGGAAATCTCGCGGGGAGAAAATCCCGGTGAACACGGCCCAGGAGGCGAGAGCGGCGGCGAGACCGGCGGGTCGGGCAGCGAAGAGGCCGGCGGCGCCACCCTGGCTCCCGGCGACACCTTCGACGCGGTCCGCGGCGGAGCCCGGCTCATCCTGAACTACGACGCGGCCGGCAATTCATTCAACGGCACGGTGGAGAACACCACCGGCAACGTCCTGGACCAAGTCAGAATAGAAGTGCATCTTTCGACCGGCACGGAACTGGGGCCGACGCCGCCGGTGGACCTGGCGCCCAGTGAGGTGATGTCAGTCAACCTGCCGGCCACGCAGGAGGCGTTCACCGGTTGGATCGCCCACGCCGAGGTCGGCAGCGGTGCCGAGAGCGCTCAGGCCGGCGGGGAAAGCGGCGGCGAGGGCGGACCGGACGGTCCCGAAGGCCCGGAGAGCGGCGGGTCCAACAATGAGGCCGCCAGGGAAGCAGCCATGTCCAGCCCCATCACACCGCTGGATCAGACGTGGCAGGGCGTTCTCGGCGGTCTGGCCGTCTCCGCCCGCTACGATGCGGCAACCCAGTCCGTCCACGCGACGGTGCAGAACACTTTGGCGCAGCAGCTCTGCTACGTGCAGGCGGAACCGCACCTGAAGTCCGGGACGCAGACGGTGGGCGAACTGGGCCCCGACCAACTCGGAAACCTGAGCCAGGGACAGCAGGCAACTTCCAGCCTGTCCGTGGCGAGTGAACCCAGCCTGGCGGGGGTGGCCTTCGACGGGTACGTGGTCCACATGGAGGTGTTCGACTGCGCCGGCCCCGGCCCGGTGTCCGACGCCGGAGGGGAAGGCAGCGAAGGGTCCGGTGGCGAGGGCTCTGGCGGCGAAAGAGGCAGCGAAGAGGGCACAGGCGCTAACCTGACCCCGGGTGAGACCTTCGATCAGGTTCGCGGCGGAGCCCGGCTGATCCTGGGCTACGACGCCCCAAGCAATTCCTTCCAGGGTACTGTGGTGAACACCACGGGCAACGTCCTGAGCCAGGTGAGGGTCGAGGTGCATCTGTCGAACGGCGCCGAACTTGGGCCGACCGCCCCCGTGGATATGGCGCCCGGCGAAGTCATCGCGGTGAACCTGCCCGCGACCCAGACCTCCTTCACCGGCTGGATCGCCCACGCCGAGGTAGGCGGTGGCGGAGAAGGCGGAGGTGAACACGGCAGCGGGGGCGCGTCCGGAGGCGAGCACGGCTCGGGCGACGGTGAAGAGCACGGTTCCGGCGGCGAACACGGCGGGAACCGGGGGTCGGGAGGCTGACACCACAAACAACTTTACCGCCGCGGGGGTGGCCGGCGTCCGCCTGCCACCACCGTCGCACAGCCAATCTGTCCAGACCGCAGCGCCGAGATCGACAGTCAGACCGAAATGCGATAATCGGCTTTGAGCGTTTCCGGCGGACGTACGCGGCGTTGTCCATAGAGAGACCCCATCCTGGAATAACCCTGCTACTGATGAGAGGACTGCTGATGAGCGGTACGGTATTGATAATCGAAGACGACACGCGGATCGCGAACTGGGTGAAGGTGTACTTCGAGCGTGCTGGGTTCTCGGCGGAGGTCGCCCATGACGGCGAATACGGCCTGGAGCTGGCCCGCGACCTGTCGCCGGCCCTGATCATCCTGGATCTCATGTTGCCCCGCCTGGACGGTGTCGAGCTTTGCCGGATCCTGCGCCGGGAGTCGGACGTCCCGATCATCATGCTGACGGCACGCGAGACTCCCGCCGAGCGTATCGCCGGACTGGACATCGGGGCCGACGACTATATCGTCAAGCCCTTTGAGCCCGAAGAGGTAATTGCCCGCGCCCACGCGGTGCTCCGGCGGGTCAACGACCGGGTCCAGCAGGTGCTGACCCGGGGCAACATCACGCTGAACGAGACCACCGGCATGGTGACGGTCAACGAGGAGCCGGTGCCGTTGAGCCAGGCCCAGCTTGCACTGCTGTCGACCTTCATGCGCCATCCCAACCAGCTGCTCACCCGTGACCGGCTGATTTCGCTGACCTTCAACGACGACTTCGACGGGTTCGACCGCGCCATCGACAGCCAGGTCGCGCGGCTGCGCCGGCAGATTAACCGGGACGGCCGGCAGCCCATCCGGACCGTCTACGGCGGGGGATACCGGTTCGTGGCGGAGGATGAATGATGTCGGTTCGCTGGCGAATAATGGGGTCGATGGTCTTCGTAATCGTGCTGACGGTGGCGGTCAGCGTGAGCGTGGGCTACTACGCCACGCAGTCGCGTTTGGGCACCTTTGTGGAACGGATCGGCGGCGACGCGGCGCGGCAGCTGGCCCGGAATCTCGGGCGGGAGTACGCCGCCGCCGGTGGTTGGGCCACGGTGGACGAGGCGTTGGCCCGGGCCGGGTACATCTACGGTGGGACGCCCCGGGGGAAGCGGTCCGAAACGGACGGCGGAGAACACGCCGAGGGGTTCCACCACGACCGGGTGCGGGTTGTCGTCGTGGGCGTCGACGGAAGGGTGGTGAGGGACAACCTGTCCCAGCTGTCGCCGGGAACCGCAGCGCCCCGCCTGGACGGCCACCGGGAGACGGTATTCGACATGACGACCAACCAACCTGTGGGCGAGGTCTACGTTGACGTGAACCGCGAGTTCCTGTCCACGGAGTCCCACGGGTTTCTCAGCACGCTGCTGTACATCGTCGTAATCGGCGGTGTGCTGACCATAGCCGTGGCGGTGCTGCTGGCGGCCTGGTTGTCCAAGCGGATCACGGCGCCGGTTACTGCTCTCACCGAGGCAACCCAGTCCATAGCCCAGGGGGAGACGGCGCAGTTGCCCGTCGTGTCCTCGGACGAGCTGGGGCGCATGAGCAAGGCCTTCAACCGGATGACCTCCGCCCTGGAAACCCAACGCGAGCTCCGTAGGCGACTGATCAACGACCTCTCCCACGAGCTGAACACGCCGCTCAGCGTCATACAGCTGGAGGCGGCTGGGTTGCGCGACGGGCTTCAGACCTCCGGGGAAGCTTCCGACCACATCATCCAGGAGGTGGGCCGGCTGCGCGGCCTGGTCACCGACCTTGACTGGCTTGCGGAGACGGACCGCGGGGAGTTGAGGCTGGCTCCGGAAACCACCTCCATCCGTGACCTGCTCACCGCCGAGGTGGACCGCTGGCGGCCGCAATGCCAGGCTCGTCAGGTCGAATTGTCCCTGCTGGCGCCGGGAGGCCTCCCGTACGTGCAACTTGATCGCATGCGCATGAGCCAGGCGCTGGGCAACGTCGTGAACAACGCCATCCGGAACACCGATGCCGGTGGGAGGGTAACCATCGCGGCCCGACCGGAGGGTGACGGTTCGCTGTCCGTCTCGGTCGCCGACGACGGGGCGGGCATCGACCCGACAGACCTCCCCCACATCTTCGAGCGCTTCTACCGTACCGACCAATCGCGCAACCGTGGGATAGAGGGCGCGGGCCTGGGACTTGCCATCACCCGAGCCATCATCGAAGCCCACGGCGGAGCGGTCGCCGTAACAAGCGATGGGATTGGGCGGGGCGCCACCGTGACGATCCGCCTGCCCGTGGCAAGCTCAACGATGACAGGGGCAAAGCACACCTGATTGGCCGGGCGCTCCCCTCCGGAAAGCCGCAACCACTGGACGCTGTCCGCAGCGACCGGGCGGATCCAGCGCTCCCTGGCGCCCGCGTCGAACTGCAGGCTCTCACTGGTGCGGAGGCTCGCTTCGCGCAGGGGAGACGGGCGTTCCTCAGGTGCCACAATCTCCAGGTCCCGCTGGTCGAGCTGGAGCGTTGCAATCCCCTCGATGTATCCACTACCCACTGACGGCCGTCACGTTGCCGCCGCGCCCAATTGTATGACGGTTCACATAACAAAAGAGCATCAAAATACGCTACTCATAGACATAATGCTGTATCATCCGGCGAGAATTTGATAGCGTCGGGTTCGAGCGATCCGGCAGGCGAGCGCGGCTGGCCCCCTCGAAAATGGAGCACCAACCATACCCAATCGGGTCATGCCGGAGAGGGATGACCGGTGACCAGTTCGCGGTCTTTCCCCTGGCTGCACACCGCACCGGCACGACGGGAACTACATCACACGAAAACCGTTGTCCCCGGCACACCGCACCGGCAGGCGTGACCTCGATACTCGCTCCGTCCTACGCTGCAGCGTTTGAATCCAGTCCGCGGGCGCCCCATCAGGCGTCGCGCTCGCGATTATTGAGGCTCTTCATGCCTACATCCGGTCAAGCATGCCGGCGGCCAGGGCTCTATCAGGGCAGCTGCGGCCACCGCCACAGGTTCGAATCCGGCTTCGATTTCCCCCGCTGTCCGGAGTGCGGTCGCAAAGTCAACTGGTCGTGGCAGACGTCCTGAGGAGCGGTCTGCGCGGTCGGACACAAAGACTCGCCTGCGGATAACGAAGAAGACCCGTCGAACGCCGGCGTCGGGCGAAGGAAACTTCGGGGTCGCACATGGTGAGCGCGACTTGCCGTGCCAAGCACCCCTCGGTTCCTAGCGCGGCGGTCGGACATCCAGCGAATTGGCCCATGGCATCAGCACGACCAGACGATGACTACCACGAGGAGCAGCGGCTCTTGACCGACCTGCCCGTTTCCATCTGGAGGTTCCCGTGTCCCCGTTGCGGAAGACCAGTGGATACCGCGGAATGGGAACCGGATGACCCCTGTGCCACCTGCTGCGCGCCCGTGCCCAAAGAACCCAAGGCGCCCAGCATCGAAAAGAAGGGCGCCCGCTCGCTGATCCTCACTCGCGTGAAACTCCTGCCGGATGGGTACTGTCGTTGGCAAGGTCGATGTCCTCACTGCCGCGAGGCGACGGTGGACTGGTTTTTCGCCACCGACGGTGAGGCTTTCCGGTGCCCGTCCTGCGGCGGTTGCGGCTACACCGCGCTGTTCCCCACCCATCGACCAAGCTGACGCCCCGTGGTCGGGAATGAGACAGCAGCAATGAACCGTGCGAGCCCCGCCAGCCCCATCTCCGTCACGGCCGGGGACGGGGTTGGCGTCATCGCCGAAGTCAGCCAGGTCCGCGCCGGCCCGGGCGTCAACGTCGAGCCCATGAACGCAGCGGTCATGGGCGACGAGGACACGGTGGTCCCGACCAGAGATTGCTACGACCACTCCCAGTGCGTGTTGAACCAATCGAGATCCAAGTCCGTGAGCGACGATGCTCCCGTGTTGCGCTTGCCCAACCAACCCAGTGCCCTTGCGACCATGGCCGGCAACCCTAACGACGCCGGGTCCGCATCGAGGGCATGCACATCCTCGTGTCCGCAGGCTGGTCACCTAATGACGGTGCCGAAGACCGACAATCGGCCCGAAGCCATAGGGCCGAGAACTTCAACCGACCGAAGCTCGGCCGCGGAAATCGAACTGCAAGGATTGCCTTTTAGCAGTGAACGCGTCAGCCCAACCGAGCGCCGGCCGTCGAGACCGGATCATCGACGTTGACCTCCACCACCGGGATCCAACTCAGCTGCCAGGCCCGGCGCCGTCCGCGCGTCCTGTGGCCACGCCTCAATATCATGAACAGACCAGCCTCCAGGTTCTCCGCGCTCAGCATCATCGCCGGAGCAACGCTCATTGCCGTTATTGTCGCCACCGCCCCGGCCGGCAATCACTATGTCCCGTAACGGATAAATCCCCGTGCGCCCACCGGCGACTGCCGTACGCCTGCGGCGGCGGTTATCCACCCTGCCCACCTCCCCGGCCTCCATGTCCGCCAATCGGACCGTGAATACTACCGACGCCATCAACGTAACAACGGAAACAATCTCGCGCCGTCCCGCAACTGTTTGCGGTGGCAATCGGCCCATGCGACGCAACTCCAACCACGATCCCGCCTGCGGTCCCATGTTTCACACGCCGCTACCACATCGCCATCGCACCCACCGATCAGCTGAAGGATGTAGCCATGCCCCGAATCAGTGAATCCACCCTGCGAGAACTTGAGGAAATATTGGAGCACTACAAGGATGCCCTGGACCATCTGCATCTCGCCCAAGCCACGAGGGAAAACCGCTATTACCGAGCGCGGTTGTTCGTCCAATGGTTGCGGGACGACTTTACGGCCGGCAGACAACGGGGCATTTAACGCGACTGCCCCAAGCGGGTCGATTCCGGTAAGGGACGGGATTGTACCCTAAGGGGAAGGGCGCCGGTTGAGCGTGCGATAGACGGTCGCTCTTGAGACGGAGAAGAGTTCGGCGAGATCGCTGATGGAATACTCACCGGTGGCATGCATGCGGCAGAGTTCTCGCTGCTGACGCTCGGACAGTTTGGGTTGCTTGCCGCGCAATTTCCCCCTGGTGCGGGCGATGCCCATGCCCTCGCGGGTGCGCATGCGTATGAGATCGGCTTCGAACTCGGCGAAGGTGGCGAGGATGTTGAAGAACATCTTGCCCATGGGATCGTCCGGGTCGTAGAAGGTCCGGCCGAGGGCCAGTTTCACGCCGCGCTCCCGAAGCTGATCGGCGATGGCGCGGGCATCCGGGACGGACCTGGCCAGGCGGTCCAGTTTCGGCACGACCAGGGTGTCGCCCTGACGCACGGCGGCCAGAGCCTGGTCGAGGCCGGGTCGGGCGCGGTTCGTGCCGGTGAGGCCGTGGTCGGTGTATATGCGACCCTCGGCGACGCCCAACTCCAGGAGGGCCTGACGCTGGGCGTCCAGATCCTGCCGCTCGGTGGAACAGCGGGCGTATCCGATGAGGGTTGCAGTGATGGGTGTTGTGGTCATGGTGGGAGTGTACGGATAGGGTCCCGCTTGCGCCATTGTCACCGTACCATTCATATGAGACGCTCCCGGCTCCGGTTTGGCGGGGGTCGGGGCAACGGGCTGGGCCGTCCGGTGGACGATCCCCTTACGGACAGCACTGGGACAACAGCGATCCGAACAGGGGCAAGGCTCACCAAACGCTCAAGAACGATCTGCGTATTGGACGCCGGGCGAAATCCGCGACCACTCCGGCACTACCGTATGACTGGGCTCAACCTCCTTACCGCCATCGTCATTTGCTGAAATACCACCCATCTCGGCGAAGCGGTCAGACAACGGCAACACGCCGGCCTGACGGTCGAGCCTGAGCTCCTGGTCCACATCTCGCCCCTTGGGTAGGTCCACATCCTGCTCACCGGCGAATACCGTTGGCCAAAGCGCAGATTTCGAAGCACGTGACCGGAAACAGCGCAGCGCTGGTAAAATCGCTCGGCGCCCAATGACGAGCAATCCTGGGCACGACGCGCGCCACAACTGACGACAGGGCCGCCCGTTCACAACCCGGAGCCCGACACCGGAAGCGGCGTCAGGCATGGCGCTCGCGCCAACCGGCAATGCGGCGCTGCCGAAGCCCACGCTACAAACGAGGGCGTGCCGCGCCGGCGACGACGCTGCATCAGACCACGAAACCCGCGCACGGGGTAACGGAGCAAGTCCGATGGGGAGCATACACGCGGCAGGGTGAGACTCCGCACCATCCCACGTTTCATGGAACCTCGGTTATGCTGAAGACGGCCGATAACGGACCTACCAACAAGGAGAGCGCTGCATGACCGCAATGACCGGAGGTGAAGCTCTGGTGAAGTCCCTCGTCAACGAAGGCGTTGACACCATATTCGGCGTCCCTGGCATCCAGCTGTACGGCATCGTCGCCGCTTTGCGGGACGAACCGAGTATCCGCATGGTGAGCACCCGGCACGAACAGGCCGCCACCTACATGGCTGACGGTTACGCCCGAGCTTCCGGCAAACCGGGCGTGGCCCTGGTCGTTCCCGGCGTCGGGCTCTACAACGCCGCCTCCGGCGTGGCCACCGCCTACGCCCGCTCTTCCCCGGTCCTCCTCATCGCCGGACAGGTTCCCCGCGCCATGATCGGCCGCAACCTCGGAGCCGTCCACGAGGTGATGGACCAAAGCGGCGCGCTTGCTTCGATAACGAAATGGCGCCGCATGGCCATGCGACCGAGGGAGATTCCTGAGGCCGTCTTTGAGGCCTTTCGGCAGATGCGCACCGGACGCCCGCGACCGGTTCTCCTCGAAATCCCGCCGGACGCCGGCGTGGAGGTCGAAGAGGTCCAGTTGCGCGATCCCGCTCCCATTTCACGCATCGTTCCCAGCCCTGAACAGCTCGAACACGCCGCTCGCGTGATCGCCGATTCCAGACTGCCGGTGATTTTCGCCGGCGGCGGTGTCGCCCGCTCCGATGCGGAAGCGGCGCTGGTCGCGTTGGCGGAAACCGCCAACATACCGGTGATCACATCCACGGGCGGGAAGGGAACCATACCGGACGGCCACCCCCTGTGCTACGGCTCCTGCTTCAGCCCGCGCGGCGAGCGACAGGAGATGAACGAACTCTATGAGGTCATGGCGGCCGCCGATGTCGTGATCGGCATCGGCACCCGTTTCTCCCTGGGCAATCCGGCCGGAGAATCGTCCACGTTGATCAACATCAACATCGACGACAACGACCTCACCCGAATCCAGTCCAACACCATCCCTCTGCACGGCGACGCCAGGGCCACCATCGAAGCCTTGGTACCCCACCTGCTGATCGCGGGAGCCGGTGCCCGCTCATCGCCTCATGAAGCGGTGGCTGCAGCGCGACGGCTGGTGGCCTACCGGGACATCCAACTGGAAGAACCCCAGTACCCCCTCCTGGAGGCTATCCAAAGGAGCGTTCCGGAAGACGCATTCATCGTCTGGGATGTGACACAGTTGGGCTTCTACGCCCGTACCCACTACCAGGTCCAACACCCGAAGACCTACATCGACTCCGGCTACCAGTTCAACCTCGGCTATGCCTTTCCCACTGCTCTGGGCGCCAAGATTGCCAGACCGGAACGCCCGGTTATCTGCATGACCGGAGACGGCGGGTTCATGTTCAACTCCTCCGAACTCGCCACCGCCATGAAGTACGGCATCAACGTTGTAACCGTCGTCTGGCGCAACGACTCCTACGGCAACGTGGCACGGGACCTGGACGATTTCTTCGCCGGTTCTTACGAAACGGACCTGCACAACCCCGATTTCGTCAGGTTCGCCGAATCCTTCGGCGCTGTGGGCTTGCGGGCCGACAGTCCCGAGGAGATCGAAAACCTGATCCCCAGGGCCATCGAATGCAATGCTCCCGTGGTCATCGATGTTCCATTGGGCGACCTGCCCATCCCGCGGGCTCCCCATATAGCGCCGTTGTACCGCCTCCCGTGGACGCAGCCCCAGGAAGGGTTGATCACTTCCTGAGACATCCCCGGTCACCACTGGGAATGCCACTGTCGCCGACAAACTACAATCGTTCGTGCTCATCAAATGACTCGGCCATGACCAATTCGTTGAGCGGTTTCGATGCAGAGATCGGTTCGCGCAACCTCCATTACGTACGGCGGCGCGTTCGGCGACTCCGGCACGGGTATGCCTGTCCTGCTGGCACTGGAACGGCAATGACCGTCCTCGTTGCTTCATCTCGCCAGCGCGTCAGCCATTGACGGCGGCCAGCGCGTCCGCACGCGACGGCCGGATGTCGATCATCTGGTCGAAGCCGCTGACCTCGAACACATCACGCACGGGCTTCGAGAGGGAACAAATGGCGAACCGGACGCTGTGGCGCTCCAACTGCTTGGACACCTGCAGGATCACGCGCAGGCCGGCGCTGCTGATGTAGACCAACTCTTACATATCCACAACGACGGCCCGCTGGGCGGTCTCAATGGCAGGCCCCAGCTGGTCGTGGAATTCACGGGCGTTGGCGCTGTCCAGCCGGTCCCCGGCCCGGATGACCAGGGCGCCGGTCTCATGACTGCTTTCCGTCCTCATTATGGACCTCCCCGCACATCGTGGTTGGTACGGCATGAGGATACTTTAGCCGAGGGACAGGGCAAACTGCCATAGACATCGGGAAGGGGTTGGGTGACTTTACCCGTTATGTCGGCCGGCAACCACCACCGTCAGAGCGTCGGACAGTCCCCATGCTGCCGCCATCCGCGCCGCCTGCTGGATGGAGGACGACAGGGAGCACATGGACGTCGTCCCGGCTAATGTGATGTCCTGGACCGGCATGCCCATCGTTGAGCCTGGCTTCTGATGCGATCGGCAGGACCTCGCGGCGCCCCAGGATCATCCCGGAGGGAATGGTTGTTGATATCCGCTACGGATGGGCGAGAAGCCGGCCCTGACCATCGGACCCGTCCTCTGGAGCACTGGACATGAAGGAAACCCGCCACGGCCGTCAGCCGGTAGCGCCGTACGGTGGGTCTGGTTTAGAGTGTCCGCCCATGTCATAGACATCTTGGTGAGCAACGCCAATGCCGCAACCCAAACGAAACCGCAGACGCAAAAATAAGGGGCCCGGCGGGCGGCCGGTCCACAGCCGCGCCAATGGCGAAACGCCGCCTGACGGGTTTCCGTCTTCCATCTGGGATGCGCTGCGGGTTCTCATGATTGACCCGGTGGAATCCGGGAATGCCAGGCATGATCGAGCGGACTACCCGGGCGCGATCGTGCATTACGACCGGGCCATCGCCATGGATCCTGATGATGCGCATGCCTATCGCTTTCGCGGCCTGGCCAGGTTGAGCATCGGCGATTATGAAGGGGCGATCGCGGACTGCGATCACGCGGCCTCCATGGCGTCCGACGATGCCAGCACCCTCGTCATCCGCAGCCTCGCCAAACGGTGCGTGGGCGACCTTGATGGAGCGATTGCCGACGGTGACCGCGCGATCGACCTGGACCCGAAACTTGACGTGGCCTACGTCAACCGGGGAATCGCAAAAGAACGTGCTGACAACTGCCTGGCGGCGATTGCAGACTACGACCGGGCAATCGCGCTGAACCCCGATAACGGGACGGCCTACAGTGTCCGTGGGCTTGCCAAAGGGAAGACCGGTGACTACCCCGGCGCCAAACATGATTTTGATCTGGCCATCTTGAACGGCGCCAACGACGGGGGGACGTACTACAACCGGGGCAATGCCAAGCAGGGGATGGGCGATTACGACGGGGCCATCGACGATTACACCCGTGCCCTCAATCTGGAGCCGGACCGAAGTCTCATCGCGCTGATCTCCATGCAGCGAGGCTCCGCCAAGGCCGGCAGGGGAGAATACGAGAGTGCGCTGCTCGATTACGACCGCGCCATCGGGATCGATCCCGACAGCGCCTCGTTGTACTACAAGCGGGGCAACGCTCGAGAGGGCTCGGGCGATCTTGACGGCGCCATCGCAGACTACGACCGCGCCATCGGCCTGTATGAGGGCTACGTCCTGGCCTATATTGACCGGGGGGTTGCCAAAGCAAAGGCGGGGGATGACGACGGCGCCATCAGCGACTATGACCATGCCATCACCCTGGACGCCGATCAGCCCATAGCCTATTGCAATCGCGGCGCCGCCAAACTGAAACAGGGGGATTATGAACAGGCGATGGCGGACCTTGATCATGCCGTCACCCTGGCGCCCGGTTTCGCAGAAGGGTACTTCAACCGCGGAGGAGCCCGGGCAAGTCAGGGTGACAATGACGGCGCCCTGGCGGATTTCGACCGCGTCATTGCCCTGGACCCCGATCATCCGGGGGCTTACTACAACCGGGGGCTCCTCAGGGCGGAGGAGGGAGACCACGACGGATCGATCAGCGACTGGAACCGCGCCATTGTCCTGGGCTTTGAGTACGCCGAGGTCTATGTGGCTCGCGGCAACGCCAAAACCGCCCAGGGCAGCTATGACGAGGCAATCGCGGATTATGACCATGCGATTGCGCTGGACCCCGATCTTGCGCTGGCCTACGCCAACCGGGGCAACACCAGGGCCTACCTGGACGATTACGCAGGAGCCGCCGAGGATTACCGTCAAGCGGATGCGCTGAACATTGAGTCCGTCCTGGCGCCGGAGGCGCTCCGAACGTTCTATGCCGCCAGGGAATCGGTGGTCCTCGAGGTGGAGAAACAACGATGGCAGGATGTTGAGAGCCGCAATACCGACCTGGCAGATGAAAACAGCCGAATGGCGGCGGATAACCACGCGCTCCGCGCCACGAATGGGCAACTCACGAAAGCGCTCAGCGGCCGACGGCAACCGACTGCGGAGGTTCCGCGGAGCCTCGGCTCCCGCCAAATCCAATACTACGCCGATGCCCGGGGGACCACCCCGTATATTGATTGGCTCATCGAACTCGACCAAAACTCGCGACGACGGGTCCGCGACGCCGTGTCTCAGATGCAAAGGGGCAATACCGGCGACATCAAGCCCCTGCACCGTGACGGGTTGTTCGAACGCAGGCTGGAATCTGGCCTCCGCATCTACTACGCTAAAACGTCTCAGACGTCCGTCGTCATACTGGGCGGCGGAGACAAGTCCGATCAGCAGAAGGACATCGACGCCGCGGCAGATCGATGGGCCGATTGGGTTGGACGGCAGGGGAAGTAACCGGCCTGGTTGCCGGGCCGGTGAGGTTCGCAGTGCCCATAAGTGGCGGGAGAAATAGCTGAAGCGAACGGGGAGCTGTCAACTTCCGCTCCATCTCCTGGCCAGTTCAAGCGAACCGGAAGCCCAGGCGGGGTTTTCGGGACGGGGTCGCGCCGACCGCATCGATGCCCTCCATGAGCGCCGATATCTCCGCCAGGGCCTGCCACCGCTCCAGAGGCTGGCGGAGCCGGTAGCCGGCCGCGGCATCGGCCAGTTGACCGGTGCAGCCCTCCATGCCCCAGAGCAGGGGGATGCGGCTTCGGCGGGCCACGCGCTCGATGGACCGATCGGGGTCCGTATCGAATAGGGCCAGGGCCGGCGCAACCGGCAACGGGCGCTTCAGACGCTCCTGCAGGGTCTCCCTGATCGACTGCGCCTCGACCCGGGCCTCTTCCAGCGGCGACGGCGTGATCCGAGGGCCCGACCCGATGTCGACGCGCCACTGTCCGGCCTTCAGGGAGTGGCGGCCGTACTTCACCGTCAGGCAGACGCGGCCGATGTGCAGCAGCCAGGTGACGAATACCGGCTCCGGCGGGTCTGCCCCGGGACGCCAGTGGCGCAGCAAGAAAGTAGACAAGCCGTCGTTGAAGCCGCCGGCCAGCAAGACCGCGGTGGCCCGGTCCTCGCCGGCATGTCCGCTATCGTGATGGTGGGCAAATAGATATTCTGGTTGCATTAGCTTGCTCCTTTACGCCGCGCTAGGACGGCGCGGGTCTACGTGTTTGATATTCATGTGGCCGCCGACTAGCCCACCCTGATCACGCGACGTGACGCTCCCTCCCAATTGCGCGACGGCGCATACCAGGACTCCCTGGACATCAAGAGCACCCGGGAGACCGGTGAGACGCTGACCAGCGGGTCAACCAACAACGCCGGTGGTCAGCCGGACCCGGTTCGTCGGCGGAGAACCTGGGCCGGCGCCTGGGAGCGTCGAGCTCACTGTCACCGGCGTCTTTGCACTGCGCAACGGCAGCAACGTGGAACCGACCCACCGGGTCTTGGCATCGTCTGCCGACTTTTCGCGGAGGCAGACGCCCTGCTCCGGCGGATCCGTGCCTGGTGCGGTGAACCGACCCCATCACGGCCGACCCACGCCATGGGCCGCGGGTACTTCCGGAGGCGGGACGAAGAACGTGAGCGACAGTGGCTATTGACCGTCTTCAACCACCGACGGCCGCGACGGCATCCGTACGCGAGGAGTAGATATCGAGAAGGGCAGCCAGGCCGCTGGCCTGAAACGCGCCGAGCACATGGGGCGATAGGGCGCAGAGCGCCAGCCGAGCGTCTTTCCGCTCCATGCTGCGCACCACCGCAGCATCACCCGCAGCCCAGCGTGGCCGATGTAGACCAGTCGCTCATGTCTATGACCACGCCCTGCGCCGCGCCCATGGCAGCGCTGGTCAAACGGTCGATGAATGCCTGGGCATTGACGCTGTCCAGCCGCGCCTCGGCCTGGACGATGAGGATCCTGTTCTCCCAGCTGGTTTCGATGGTCATGCTATCGACTCAGTTATGTGATCTGGCGGGTTGGACCGGCAGAGAATATATCCGACGCGATCATCGGCCAACCAAGCCACCAGTGAAATGATGGACGTGCATCGTGTCCGGCGCGGGGGAGGAACGTGGACTGAACCGGCGCAACGCGCGAGCGTTGATGGTACCGGACGACCGGGTAGGTTACGGGCTGATAGCGCCCGTGAGGACTTCCGTTCGTACCTCATGGCTCTCCCCGGGTGTAGTGGCATCGAATTCTGCGCAACGCCGGCATGGCGCGGAAATCCTGGATGTGTGGCCGGAAAACAATGATTTTCCGGAAAATCCGGCTTTTTGCTGTCTTGCCGTCACAGAGCCGGGCGGGGGACGGATCAGGCGCCACCGCATGATTCTTCACCATGGGTTTGAGACTCATGCACGGGAGGTTGCCATGCCACAGTTGGGATTTTTGGGACAGGATGATATGAACGCGGATGGTGGGGATGCCGTGGAGACGGCAGCGCGGACCGATCTGCAGGTTCTCCCCACGGCAGATGATGGCGTCGAGCAGGATGGGCCACTACATCTATACGTGGCTCCCGAGGACCTCTACGCTCCCACCGGGTGGGGCGACCTGCTACGACTGGTCAATTTCCGGTTCGACGATGTCCGCCTGGTCGGCGGGGCGGACGGTACCTGGCGGTTGCTGCTGCGCAACCCGGCCACCGGCATGTGGCGCATGCAGGGGAGACCCGATTTCCCGCCTCTCGCCGACGCCATGCTGGCCGACGCAAACCAGGAGGCAGCGCGCGTGGCCGACGCCGAGCCCATCATCACGGAAAAGGTGCGGAGAAAGTTTGAGCGCTACATCACGACCACTGCTGGCGGGGCGGACCCCCGGGCGCTGCGGCGGGCTCCCCGTCTGGCCGAGGAGTCAACCGTGCCCATCCCGCGCGTGGACGCCAGCTCCCTGAACCCGGTCGGCCGACTTCCGCTGTGGTTGGCCGGCGACCGGATCATCAGTCTGACCGATGGCGCCGTCGCGTCCCCGCGCGACCTGCGGACTCACTACCTGCTGGATATGATGCCCGGACCGACCGCCTACGTACCCGACGCGGCGCACCAGGAGACACCGGGCGCCGTGATGATGCAGCGGTTCGTGCGCTTCCTGGGCAACGGCGACGAGCAGATCATCACCCGCCGACTGGGCTGGCAGTTGTGCGGCCGCCACGCGACCCTCGACGTGATCGCGGGCGACCAAGTCGCCCTGCGTCTGCTGGCCAGGGCGCTGCTGCAGACCCTGGGCCCCAGCGGGGCGCATATCCTATCGATGGCGAAAGGGAACATCCGAGCTCGGGACATCGCCCGTGGGCTGGCGGAGGCCCGTCTTTGCGTGCGGCCGGGAGCCGATGTCCGGGCCAAATTCCCCGTGTGGGAGGTCAACGACATGATCCACGAAATCGATCCCCTCCGTCCAGGCAATCTCCTCGCCCTCGTCGCCGACTGGCCGGACGATTGGAACAGCCTGGACTACCGCATCGCCGCCACATGCGGATGGGCGTGGCGTGTCCAGGGAACGCTGAGCGATCAGGAGGACATCGACATCGACACCATGCTGGGCCAGGACGGGCTGGAGTGCCTGCTGTCCCTGCTGGTCAGCGGCGCCGTGCGGTCCCGCGCCGAGTTTCAGGATAGCGGGGCGTACCCGGGGACCGGCAACCCGGGTCGGGTGGCCGCCACCGAATACAGCCTGGCCTGCGCCGAGGAAATGAGGCTGACGAGCTCTTCCCCGGTCCACCGCGCCCTGTACCGGGCGCTGCAGTTCACCGGCAACCTCGATGACGCGATGACTTTCGCCGACGTTGCAGAAGCCATCGCGGAAGTCGGGGAGAACCCGGTCGGTCATCACGTGATCGGCAAGGCAATACGACAACTGTGGCCGGCGGCGGAGGCGGGCCGCGACCGGATCGGCGGTGTGCAAGTCAGGGTGATCCGGCGAGTCGCGCCGAAACGCTGAAATCATTCCGCGCCGGAGCATCGGATTGTCCGGCGCGGAATGAAGACGGGGAGCAGCGTCGGACGTTACCTGCCGCCCCCGGTATGCGAAACCCTTCGCCAAAAGGAAAAACGAAGGTGGGGCGAAAATTAGCGCGACGCGGAAAGGGATCCAATTTTCGCACCCGTTCACTACACATGCGAAGGCGCGGCCAGCCAGGGGTGGCAGTCGCAAAGTTGCTGGGCGGAGGTGTATCCGTCCAGGGATTGGCGCGGGAGATGGCGTTGTAGACCCTTTCCTGCAGACGCAGGCGGCCGCAGGCGAACTGCGGCTGATAGGACCGCTCGCGTAGTGGTTTGCGCAAAAAGGAATGCGCTGCAATGAGCTGCGGCAGCCACCACGCCGTCCTGGTTGTCGAACGGGACGATGAGACGCAGGTCATCGGCGGCATCTGGTGCTGGCTCCGCAGCCGCGCCGTCCACCAAGACTGCCTCGCCAAGGAGAACCCCACCACCCTGGGCTGCCGGAACACCGACTGCCCCATGTTTCCGCCGGCACGGCTGGCCTGACGCCGACCGGGGGCGTTTCCCGGGAAACGCCCGCACAATCTGCAGCGGGCCCACCACTTCGGCCACCCCCCAACCAGGGGTGAAAGCGTAAACATAGA
>JAJEIA010000022.1 GCA_022823505.1 Dehalococcoidia bacterium | reverse complement strand
ACTTGCGGATGTTGTCGAAGTAGCCTTCCACGGAAATTTCAAGGTCGTGGACGCGAACGCCCTGCTTGGTGGCGTTGACCACGAAGCCGACGGTCATGCAACTGCCGATGGCCGAGAGCAACTGCTCGTGGGCGCTGGCGGCCACGTCGGTGGCGGTGAGGTCACCGGGCTCGTCCATGTCCACCTGGTGGTTGCGCATGTAGGCGCGGGCGCGCATGCCGTCCTGCCAGACCACGCGGGACTTCCAGGGGCCGGTAACCGCGTTGAATACTTCAGGGTCGCGGAATGAATCGAGTACCTCGGCGAGTTTCTCCCGGGGCAGACCGTTGAGGTTTCCTTCCTGTGCTTGCGCCATGATTCGGCTCCTTATTGCTGACGAGGTTGACGGGGCAGGTTGGTTTTCTTCGGGTACGTTAACGATTGGTGGCGTTCAAAGGTTGGGACATTGCCTCAATCACCGGCGCTAGATGCTGTGACGCATTGCGGAGGTCAACTGCAATGGGCAGCAAATAACTCGGATCGTATTGGTCTGGTCGCCAGTACGCTACCAGGTCGCCGTTCTCGGCAACGACGGTTGCGGTTTCCGCGCCACGGCCAATAGTGAGCGTATCCGTTTCCTCGCAGTAGCCCCGCTTGCCGAGGGGCAGCCACGCGCTGATGCCAATGACTTCCAACGCGGTCGCACAGCGGCTCCCATCTTCAGGCACGTGCAATATGATCGACCAGTTCTCCGCCACCTCGTAGCCACCGCACGTTGGTTGGCCGTAGTGTAGGCCTACCGCATCGATTTCCGGGTCATAGTGCGCGATCAGGTTCATCTCGCACCTCCAGCGTTTCGTAATTTCGTTGGAAGTAGCCCATGTCGCCATTATTCAATTTCTCTGTCGCAGTCCTATCCAGAAAAGCCGATATTATCCTCTGGTCGTCAATTGAGACGGCTACTCGTATCAGACGCCGGCCGCTCCCATATTCAACCCAGCCAAGCTAGGCGATGCTTTGCCGGCCGCGACAGTCGGTTCTGATACCTCGGACGACCCAATTGTCCAGTACGCTGGCCAGCCGCTCCAAAGTAATCTCATCGTGCATCGACACCGCTTGCTGCTGTAAGTGGGCGGTGACTTGACGTGTCCTTCCGCCGGCGGTCAGAGCTTCCGGCAATGCCGGAGAGTCATCCCTATGCATACTCCGCGCGCAGGATCTCCGCCGCTTCCGTGATCACGGCCATCTTCTTTGCGGCCATCTCGTGGGTGTTGACGTTGCGCTCGGCGAAGGTGCCGAAACCGCAGTCGGGGTTCAGGTAGATCTTGTCGGGGTCGAAGTACTGCAGCAGTTCCTTCACCCGTTCCACGATCTGGCTGGCCGGCTCGATTTCGTCGGTGCGGGGATTGACCACGCCCAGGCCGATCTCCTTTTCGTTGCCGTACTCCTGGAACACGGCCATTTCGCCGGCGCGGGGAGTGGCGCACTCCAGCACCAGGCGGTCGATGTTCATCTGGGTCAGGTAGGGAAGCATGGGCCCGTAGTTGCCGGAGAGCAGAACATCCTCACGCTTGCTCCAGTTGCCCCGACACACGTGGACGCCCGTCTTGATGCCGTCGATGCCGTCGAGGGTCTCGTTCATCAGGCGCACCGCCATCTCCAGCTCGTCGGTGGGGTCGCGGCGGTTGGGCAAGGCGGCGCACATGAAGGTCTCGGTGGTCTCCTCGCCGAACACGACCTGCGAAAGGGTCGGCTCGTCCATCTGCACGAAGTCGCAGCCGTGGTCGCGCAGGGCGATGATCTCCTCGCGCAGGATCTCCACAACGTCTCTCGCCAAGTCGTCGGGAGTAGGATAGGCCTTGTCGGACAGGCCCTCGAACCAGCCGGAGCGAGTGAGCATGTAGGGGCCGGGGATGGGTACCATGATCTGCCGGTCGGTGTGCTCGCGCATGAACGCCAGCTCGTCAAGGGCCAGCCCGTGCCGCTTGCTGATGGTGTCGATTACGATGGGACTCTTGATGGCGAAGGAGGGAACGTCCAGGGCGCGCAGCACTTCTTCCATGCGGGCGCGGTCGGAGGAATAGTCCAGCAGCTCGGACACCTTCATCAGCTGCATGCCGTTGAGCTTGTCCACGGCGAAGGAGTAGAAGTTATCCCGCCGCTGCTCGCCGTCGCTGATGATGTCGACACCGGCCTCTTCCTGGGCTCGGATGCACGCCAGGACCTCGTCGTCGGCCAGCTTGCTGAATTGGTCATAGGTGATCTCGCCGGCTTCCTTGCTGCGCAGGGCGCGAATCAGCTCGGTGGAACGGGGCCAGCTACCGACCACGGTAACGGGGAAAAGGGGCGTGTCCGCCATGGGTGTCCCTCCAGGACTGCGATTTTCCGATGCTTTTGGCGGCGACGCGACCAGCTTGACGACGCTCCGCCGCCGAATAATCTACACTACAAACCGCGCAACGGACAAATTAACCGACCGGGCGGGAGGTCATGGTGTGTGAAACTGCACCTGCCCTGCTATCGCAATTCCTCGCGTTCATGGGATTGTCGAAGGTCGGAATGGGATAGTCTTGAACCTGATAGCGTTATGCTGATGCGCTGGAAGCTGCTGATATCGGCCGTCGCAGTGATTGGAATCACGACGCTGGCAGTGGCTGGGTGGTTGGTATTCGCGCCGCCGCCGAGTCCCTTCTCGGCAGGGGAAATGTTGTATCCTGGCCCGGTCAACCCCCCGGTCCTGGCAACTTATAAATTCACGACTGACGCCCGGTTCACGGTACAGGCCGAAGGCGGACCGGAGTACCAGGAGATCCACACTGAAACAGCCGTCGTGGTCGGCGAGGGCAGGCACGTCAGGGCGACGGAAAACGGGCACTACAGCGAGGCACTGCTGCTGGACGGCGCGCAATATCATCGAGAGACCGACACCGGCCCGTGGGAACAATGGTCGACCCCCGGAAGCGCGCCGGCAACCACAAACCTCCCCAACCTCAGGGATCGTGTTCAGATTCTGGGCGGCCTTACCGACGTGTCGCAAGAGGGGGAAGAAGTTTTACGGAGCGTGCGCGTCAACAAGATTACCGGCGAAATGGACATGTCTCGGCATGTAAAGGAAACCTGGGGCGAAGCCATCGCCGGCGGTGCGGGAGACCTGCGCGCCCAGATGCTGGCCGGAACCGTGACGGTTACCGCATGGTTCGGCGCTGAAGACGGGTTGCTACACGCTTACGCGATGGAAGGCTCGTTCCCTGCAGTGGGAGAGTTGTTCGCGTACCAATACGCGATGGACGTGCATTTCTCCCATTTCAACGAGCCGTTGGAGTTGCCCTCTCCTAATGCTGGCCGATGAACTCCAGCACCAGCCCGTTCCACACCTGCGGGCGCTCCCAGAAGCCGGCGTGGCCCGCCTCCGGCAGCGACACGAAACGGCTGCCGGGGATGCGCTCCGCCTGCAAGCGCATCAGCGCCGGCGGAGACACCAGGTCGGACTCGCCTGACAGCGCCATCGTCGGGACGTTCATGGTGGCCAGCCGAGCGTAGGTGGTGGGCTCCCGCAGCGGCTGGGCTGGCAGCCGGCCGTAGGGTCTACTGGCGTGCTCGATCTCCAGCCAGCGGGCCGTGCCGTCGGGGTCGGTGCCCCGATACGATGGTCCCAGTTCGTAGAGTTCCACGGGCAGGTTGCGTATTTCCGGTGGGCGGATGCGGTCCTGCACCTCCAGGTACTCGGGGTCCTGGATGCCGGCGATGGTGTTGGCGAACACGAGGCTCCTCACCCGCTCGGGATGGGCCAGCGCGTACCCGATGGCGGTGATCCCGCCGGCGGCGGTACCGACCAGGTGGAACCGGTCGAGACCGAGGTGTTCGACCAGGCCGTGCAGGTCCTCGTCCTGGTAGCCGGGTTGCAGAGATTCGTCGGTGTTGCGGGATTTGCCCCAGGTCCGCCGGTCGTAGGTAATGCAACGATAGCCGGCCAGCGTAAACGCGGGCAGTTGGTAGACCCAGCAATCGCAGGTGCCCGAGGCGGCGTGGCAGAAAACCACCGGAATGCCCTCGCCGCCCGTGTCCTCATACCAGAGGTCGACGCCGGTTAGGTTTGCGTAGGACATGGGATCAATCCTGCCAGTGGGGAGGGAGGCTGGGCTCTGACATTCCGAACTTTTCGGACAGCCATTCCTCGGCATAGCGCCCGTCCCGGTAGCCGGAATGCTCCGCCTTGTGGACGGTGGTCTCGCCCCGGATGTCGTCGACCAACGGCTGCACGGCGGCTGCGTCCAGTGCGGACCCGTCGGCGCCGGCCATCAGCAGCGTGGCCGCGCTGATCCCGGAGCCGAACCAGCGCAGGTCAAAGTACGCCAGCGTGCGATGCACCGCCTCCCGGCGCGTCGGGTGCAGGCGCAGGTAGTCGTTGATCTCCTCCAGCGGATAGGCGCCGGTGCGTTGGGCCAGATCGGCGGTGGCGTACAGCAGGGTTGGCGTGGACACCAGGTGCGTGACCAGCGGCGACAGGGCGGCGGTGGTCAGGGCCAGGTCGTTGCCGATGGCGGCGATGCGCCTGGAGTCGACCTCGGGAAGCGCGGCCAGGTATTGCACCCCGCGGACGCAGTCGGCGACGATGCCACGGTAGATATAGGTTGCCGGGTCGTCGATGCCGTCGGTGAGTTGCCCCGGGAAGGCGGCGGCGTAGGGCTGGTCGGCCAGCCGCTGTCCGCGCACGCAGATGGCGAAGGTGACGTGCTCCCGACGCTGTCCGTTGGCCTGCCCCTGGGGCACTAGGTCGGTCACGCTGCCGTAGCGGGGCAGGTGGTAACGCGCCGGGAAGGGGCCGCCGCCGTTGGGTATGCTCAGGTAGCCGTAGAGGCGGTATGGACCGATTGAGGTCAGCCGCACGCCGTAGGCGGTGGCGAAATCGGTGGAGCGCAGCGGAAGTTCCTGCGCCTCCGGCGCGGTCGGGAACCGGGCCAGCTCCGCCAGCACGTCGTGCCAGTAGTCGTCAAAATCGTGCGGCTTGCCACCGCTCAGCGTGGTCATGCGGTCATACCCTTTTCAGTTCTGCAGGTGCGTGGCCATGAACGCGTCCACGACCGCGGCGTGCTCGTGATTGTTGGCGTCGTGGCCGTGTCCGTCGTAGGCGTACATCCTCTTGTCGACGCTGGTGATGGCGTCGAACATGGCGAAGCCGGTTTCCGGCGGGCAGGTGCTGTCCTGCAACCCCACGCTGACGATGATGGGACAGGTGATGCGGTGGGCCAGGTTGATGCCGTCGAAGTAGGCCAGCGTGTTCTCCACCTGCTCCCGGCTGTCCGGATAGAGCCGGAGGTAGTCGGCGATCTCCTGGTAGGGATAGGCGTCGGTCAGCTCGATGGAGTCCATGTAACCGCAGAGGTAGGGCGCGCCGGCGGCGGCCGCCTTGATTTCCGGACGCAGCGCCGCAGTGGACACGGTGAGGCCGCCGCCCTGGCTGTGGCCGGTAACGCCGATGCGGTCGCCGTTGACCTCGTCCCGCCCCAGCAGGAAATCCACGGCCCGACAGGCGTCCATGTAGAAGCCGCGGTAGGAGTAGGTATTCCGGTCCACCATGCCGTAGGTCAGCAGGCCGGGGTAGCCGGGATTGAACTGGCGGTTGCTGCGCAGCTTGCCCCGCGGCGCGACGCTGAAGGCGGCATACCCCCGGGCGGCCCAGTTCTTGGGCACCGGCGGCTCCATGTTGTATCCGGGGACCTGGATCAGGCCGGGCAACCTGCCCTCGCGCTGGCGGGGCACGGCGTACCAGCCGGCGATGCGCACGTGGTCGAGGCTGGTGTAGAAGACCTCGTACACGTCGATGCGGGCCGTGGACCGCAGGGGGTCGTAGACCACCTCAGGGTCCAGCGGTATCTGGGCGGTTTCAGCGAGCACGTCGTCCCAGAACCGGTCGATATCATCCGGTTTGCGGACGATGCTGGCGTACTGGTCGGCGGGTATTCGTGGCACTTTTCACATCCCTCTGGCGAACTGGGGCAGGCTAATCATACGGAGTTCACGGGCGGGTGCAACTCGGCAGGCTGGCGCGTGAAGGTACTACGGCCGGCCTTGAAACCCATGAGGGCCGGCGCCAACTCGGCCACCGCAGCGGCGCGGCTTTCGCAGTCCAGGACCACGAGGTCCGCTGCCTTCCCGACCTCAATGCCGTGGTCGGCGAGCCGCATCAGGCGGGCCGGGCGGCCGGTTACCATCTCGAAGCACTCCTCCGTGTCGCTGGCGCCGCCAACGTGGCAGATGTTGGCGTACAAGTTTGCCATGCGCACCGGCGAGCAGTCGCCGAAGGGCGTGAACGGATTGAGCACGTTGTTGGTCGAGAGCGAGCAGTTGACGCCCTGGCACAGCAGCCGGCGGGCGGGGGCCACGCCGCGCATCATGGAGTGCTCCTGGTCGCGTCCCATGAGAAACAGGTCGGTCGCCGGGAGGACGGTGACCGCGACTCCCGCGTCGGCGAGCCGACGGCCCTTCTCTCGAAGTTGGTCCGGTGGCAGTGCGGATAGCTTGGTGACGTGGCCGATGGCAACCCGACCTCCGTAGTCGTGGCGGTCCGCGAGTTCGCACACGTAGTCCAGGTCAAGGTTTTCCGTGTCGGCGCCGAAGTCGAGATGCATGTCAATGTCGATATCAAAGTCCCGCGCGATTTCGAAAACGCGGTCGACCTGTCCGTGGGGATCGCTGTCAGTGTAGGGTGCGGCGCCAACCACGCGGCCGCCCTTGCGCAGCGCTTCGACCATGAGATCGTCGGTGCCCGGGTTGTTGAGCAGGCCCTCCTGCGGGAAGATGCAGATCTCGAGGTCGATGGCCCACTTGAACTCGTCGACCAGCGGGAGGATGCCCTCGAGGCTGCGCAGGCCGATGACGGGATCTACCTCAAGGTGCGTGCGCATGTGGGTCGTGCCGTTGAGGACGCACTTCTCCAGTGTTCGCCTGGCGCGGCGGTACACGTCCTCCGGGGTGAATTCCCGCTTGAGGCGGGCCACCTCGCCGATTGCGGCGTCCAGGCCGCCCTGGGGGTTCACCCGGTCGAGGATGCAGGACTTGTCCAGGTGGATGTGAGTCTCCACAAACCCGGGCGAGACCAGCCGCCCGCCGACGTCGATGATCTCGGCTTCGGCCTCCAAACCCGGCCCGATAGCGGCAATGCGCCCGCCGTCGATGCCGATGTCCACCAGCAGAGCGCCGGGTCGGTCGTCGACGCGGGAGTTGCGAAGGATGGTATCCACGGTCAGGCCACGCCGGGACTATCTGGTTTGGCGGCGCAGCGGACGGGCTGCCAGTACGGCCAACGTGTCAACGCCGATGGTTGCCCTCTCCCGCCAAAAAGGGAAAGGGCAACACGGCGCATCCGTTAGGCGTCCTCCACCGGCATGGTGGCAATGCCATAGGTGCCGTAGAAGAAGTTGGCGTAGTGCGTCGAACCGCCGGTGACGAACAGCAGGTACTGTTCGGGGTCTTCCAGCGCCGGGATTGTGGCGTCCGGGTCGTCGGCCAGGTGCTGGAGTTCCGGATAGCGGAGCCACTTGCCGTTGGCGTCGGTGGGCATTCCGGCCGACCCGATGGCGTCGCGCAACGAGGCTCGGCAGTGCTCGTGCAGCCACTCCTGGGTGGCGCGCTTGCTGAAGCCGGCTTCCTGCAGGATCACCGCGCGGGAGGGGCTGAGCATGATGGGATGATAGGGGCTCTGGTACTCGACCCGCTGGTTGGTGTGACCCACCTGGGCGGACTGGCGGCCCCTGATCCAGCTTCCCCCGCCGGCGTGGCGGTAGAACATCATGGAGGCGATGTTGTTCAGCGTGTCCTCGTGGTTACGGGAGCCGGCGTCCAAAATGTCCGTGGGGCCGGTGACAGTGATCACGGTGACCGCGCTCTCGTCAGGCCGGAACCCCTTGTCCACGTGGTAGGGCTTCCAGGGGCTGACCTCTTCGTTCTCGGCGATGCACATGCCGAACTTGGTGGGCAGGCCGATGAAGTTGGGGTCGCCGGCGCCGGCCTTGCAGTAGCCGATGTTGATCAGGCAGAGACGCAGGGCGCGGCCGATGGCGGTGTTGGCCTTGTTGACCACGCCCGGGCCCATCGCCGACGTGCCGTAGTTGATCCCCGCCCTGGCCGCGATGGGGCCGTTGACCAGGATCAGCGGGGCCTCGGTGTGGCCGGACACCTGCATGTCCCGGTGATTCATCTCCGGCTGGGCGATGCACTCCAGGGCGGCCAGGAGGACGGGGAACTGGGCGGGTTGGCAACCGGCCATCACCGCATTGATGGCGACCTTCTCCACGGTGGCCAGGCCGAAGCCGGGCTCCATGACCATCACCACATCCTGGGGGTCGCGCCGGGTGCCCTTGAGCATCGCCTCGACGGCGGCCGGAGTGGGCGGAACGATGGGCATGCCGTCGCTCCAGTCGCGCTCTTCCATGAAACGGTTTACCGCGTCGAGACCCAGGGGAGTGTCGTCCAGTTCCACGGTGAAGACGTCGGTCTCGCTGTGGCCATTGACGCCGCCGGACAGGTCAGCGGACGCGGACATACGGGTCAGGCCGAGGATGATGTTGTCGATCTGCTCATCGACCATCTTGTGGATGTAGTCGGGCTGCTGACCGGTGCAGGCGTGGGGTATGGTGACAAAGGCGGTGGCGGGTTGGCCCCAGCCATCGACGCAGGACTGCCAGGCCCGGGCGAAACTGCGGGCGGCGATGCCCACCGAGGGCACGCCGGCCTTTTCCATGGCTACCATGTCGTGGGCAAGCCACGACGTGCAGCCCCCTCAATGGGCGGCGGCTCCAACCATGGCATCCACTTCGACGGCGATGCGCGCGGCTTCCTCGTCGTCGATGTGCACGCCCCGGCTCAGCGCCGGACGGCCGTCGCGCAGGCTGCCGCCGTAGCTCTCGAAATTCACGTTGGAGAAGCGGCGGCCGAGGTGCTCGGCGACACGGTTCACAGCTACGTCGGCCCCGCCGGTCATGTTGTTGTAGAGCCCGATGGTCTTGCCTTCCAGGGTATCCAGCCGCGGAGCTGGGGGCACCTTGAAGTCGACGCGTGCGGCGGCCGGTGACATGATCTGCAACTTCATCGCGATTCTCCTCCGATGCGGAGCCTTGAGGACGTTTGAATTGAACGCAGTCTATTTGCAGGTGCCGGTTCCGTCAACGCACACAGGCAGCAGGCGAGGTGCACGGGCCGGCTGGGGAGCGATGCGGTGGCGGACGGAGCCAATGGACTGGAAATGATCGTTGACAAAGATATGGATGTTGAGGTCCGAACCAGACATGTGTGCGATCAACCGGATGTGCGCAGGGTACACAAAATCCGATTCGATGATACAATTCACCCGAAACGGACACGAGCCATTGGTACGCGCATGGACGCGTTGGCCAATGGCTCCAATAACTGCCAGCGCATTTCAGGAGACAGCATCATGGCAATTGATTTCCAGAGGAATCAGGGCACTCTGATCATTGAGGCTGCCGAAAGGGTCGACAGCACCAACGCGCAGCGCTTCCTCGAAGATCTGGATGCAGCCATCGAACCCACTGACCAGGTGGTCATCCTCGATATGGAGAAGCTCACGTACATAAGTAGTGCGGGGCTCAGGGTGGTTCTGCAGACCGCGAAGACGCTGCAGCGGCAGAATTCGGGCTTCGCGCTGTGCGCGCTATCGGGAACAGTGCGGGAAGTCTTCGAAATCAGCGGTTTCGACCAGGTCATCGCTATCCACCCGTCGCAGGAAGAGGCCATCGCCGCGTTGAAGGGGTAGCCTATTTTCGGCCGATCGGCTTTGCGACCCGAAAATCATGGTGAGCGGGCGTAGACCGCCCGTCAGGGATGGAATCATGGCAGATACGTCAGGACCATACCGGATCCTCGTGGTCGACGACGAGCCTGACCTCGAACCGTTGGTATTGCAGCGGATGCGGCGGGCCATTCGCTCCGGACGATACCAGTTCGTTTTTGCGCAGAATGGGGTGGAAGCACTCGAGACTCTCAATCAAGACGACGCAATCGATATGGTGTTGTCCGACATCAACATGCCTCAGATGGACGGACTGGCATTGTTGTCGCATATCCCGGATGTTGCTCCCGACATACACGCCGTAATCATCTCCGCTTACGGAGATATGAAGAATATTCGCTCCGCAATGAACTTGGGGGCGTTCGATTTCGTAACCAAACCGGTCGACTTTGAAGACCTCCGCATCACGATCGAACGGGCGCTGACCAACCTCGAGGCATGGCGGGAGGCTACGGCGTCGCGCGAACGGCTGGTGGCGCTGGAAAACGAGCTGGACGTCGCCAGCAAGATGCAGCAGTCCATCCTGCCGACGGAGTTTCCGCGTCAGCCCGGGTTCCAGGTGTACGGCAGCATGACCCCGGCCCGGGTCGTGGGCGGGGATTTCTTCGACGTCATTTACCTGAACAACGGTCGAATCGGGCTGGCGGTGGCGGATGTATCGGATAAGGGCGTGCCAGCCGCGCTCTTCATGATGGCCAGCCGCACGCTGCTCAAAAGCGCGGCCATGGGGCTCAAGTCCCCACGCGAGGTCCTCACGGAAGTGAACGACCTGCTCTACGACGACAACGATGCCATGATGTTCGTCACCCTGTTCTACGCGGTTTGCGATCCGGCGACCGGGGAAATGACCTACGCCAACGGCGGCCACAACGCCCCGCTCATCGTTCACGTTGACGGCACCTCAACGGTGCTCCCGGGCACCAACGGGATCGCCCTTGGCGTGATGCCGGGCATGGATTACGACGAAAGGACGATTTCCACCTCCGCCGGCGATACCGTGGTGTTTTACACGGACGGCGTTACCGAGGCCGTGAATGAGGACGCGGAGGAATTCGGGATGGAACGGCTTCGGCAGGTGTTCACATCGGAGCCGATCCGTGATGCCGAAACAGCCACCCAGGCCGTCTTCGACGCCGTGAACCAATTCGCCGGCAATGTGGCGCAGTTCGACGACATCACGTGCCTCATTTTCCGTCGGAGCGAGACTTGACCATGACCGCCCCCGTGTTTTTGAAGATAGCGCCCAACCATGAACAGCTCGAGCTGATCCCGGCGGCGGTGGAGGAATTCGCCGAACGCGACAACTGGCCGCCGGACCTGGTTTTCAAGCTGAACCTGGTCCTGGAAGAATTGGGCGTCAACATCGTCAATTACAGCGGCGCAACCGGGGACATCGAAATTTCCCTGGCGTCTGACGACGAAAGAGTCACCGTGGAAATCTCGGATAACGGCCGGCCCTTCAACCCCCTGCTGGACCAGGAAACCCCCGATGTCTCCGCCCCGTTGGGCAACCGGCCCATCGGCGGCCTCGGCATCCACCTGGTGCGGTCGATGATGGACGAACTGTGGTACAGCAGGGAGGACGGCAAGAACAAGCTGGCGATGACCAAGCTCAAGTCGGAGTGACTCCGGCGTTTGCGTTCCTGACTGCGCGCATCGAGTCGGCCGCAGTTGCCAAACTGCCGTTCCCACCGTTCGATGCCGCAACGCCAATGTCTGGTGAGATCAGAGGCTAGTCGGTGTCACGGGCCAACCCTCTCGTAAAGGTAGCCACGGCCGTCATGGTCGGGTGTCTGCTTGCCCTGGCGGCATGCGGCCCCGACACGGAAGCCGACGGCGCCGAAACTGCGGCGGCCGCGGCCGTCACTCCCGCTCCCACGGCGCAGCATCTGACCCTCTCCCCCACGGTGGCCCGCGATGACCCGGGGGTTTTTGACGACCGGATAGTTTTTGGGCAATCGGCAGCGTTCACCGGTCCCGCCGGGCAGTTGGGCACCGGAATGAACCATGGCATCGCTGCCGCGTTCGCGGAAATCAACCGCGCCGGCGGGGTGCACGGGCGTCGCCTGGAGCTGGTGACACGCGACGACACCTACGAGCCTGAGCTTGCGGTCTCCAATACAACGGAACTCATCGAACAGGAACACATTTTTGCGCTGATCGGCGCGGTCGGCACGCCTACCTCGCGTTCCGCGGTGCCTGTGGCGGAAGCGTCCGGAGTACCCTACATCGCGCCCTTCACGGGAGCCGCGTTCCTGCGGGACCCCAAGCTGCGCAGCGTGATCAATCTGAGATCCTCGTACAACCAGGAAACCGAGGAGATGGTCGAGCGTCTGACCGAGGACCTGGGCATCGAACGCATTGCGGTTATGTACCAGGACGACTCTTTCGGCCGGGCGGGATTCAACGGGGCCAGCGCCGCGCTGCACCGCCGTTACCTGGAGCCGGTGGCCGTCGGTCTCTACCAACGCAATACCACTGCAGTTAAAACCGGTTTGCTGGACGTGCGGAAGGGACGTCCCGAAGCGGTTATCGTGATTGGCGCCTACCAACCGGTGGCCGCGGTAATCGCCTGGGCCCGGGAGATCGGGATGGATCCGGTGTTCATGACCGTTTCGTTCGTCGGCAGCAACGCCCTGGCCGAGGAGTTGGGCGCCGGCGGCAAGGGTGTAATCGTCACGCAGGTGGTGCCCTTTCCCACGGATACGTCAAACCCGGTGGTCGCCGCCTACCGGGAAGCGTTGGCAGATTACGCTCCCGATGTGGAACCCGGGTTCGTATCCCTGGAAGGATACATGGCCGGCCGCCTCGCCATTGCCGGCCTGGAACGGTGCGGCGAGAATGTGACCCGCGCCTGTTTTTTGAGCGTGCTCCGGAACGCCGTGCCGATCGACATGAACGGCTTTGAATTGCGTTTCAGCCGGGAAGAAGGTAACCAGTGGTCTGATGAGGTCTTCCTGACCATGATCGGGGAAGACGGCGATTACATTCCGCTGGATGTCCTGCCGAAGGATGTATTGGGGAGCGAAGACAAATGATGGCAGCATTGACGAAATTCCTCGAGCTCCGTTACCGCATTTCTTCCCAGCTGTACCTGGCGCTGGGAGGCGCGGTCTGCCTGACCTTCGCGGCCGCACTGGTGGGGTGGTTTTCCTTTGACCAGGTGGGGGACGCCCAGAACCGGGTCAACGAGCGCAGCGTCCCGGACCTGGCTGCCGCCTTTGACGTCGCGCAGTTCAGCAGCGCTCTGGTGGCCGACGCGGCGGCGCTGCCCACTGCCACCGACGCCGAGGAGGTTGCGGTGGTCAGCGAACGCATCGAGGACGCCCACCGCGCCTTCGAAGAGCAGTTGTCGGTCCTGGAAAAAAGAGCCGATGACCCGGAGAAAGACCAGTTCGACCGTATTCGTGCCTACTCCGACACCCTGCTGCTCAACATCGACGACATGAAAAAGGGAATATCGGAGCGGTTCGCCCTGGAGGACCAGGCCGACTCGCTGCAGGCCGAGCTGACCGACCTCAGGTTCCAACTCGATCACATCGTCACCCCGGCACGGGACGACCAACTGTTTTACACGGTCACCGGTTACAGCGCGTTGGGGGAGCCTCCGGCCGAGGAAGTGGCGTACCGGGCGGAGGATGAACTCACCCGGTTCCATTACCTGTCCGAGCTGCACAGCAACGTCAACATCGCCACGCAGATCCTGGCCAGCGCGGGCACAGTCTCGGACCCATCCCTGATTGAGCCCCTGCGGGAACGGTTTGAATCCTCGGTGTTCCATATCAATCGAAACCTGAGCAGGTTGGCCGGCACCGAGATCCACTCGGAGCTGACGCCGTTGTTCTCGCGCCTTTTGGAGTTGGGACAAAGCGACGGCAACAGTTTCGACCTGCGCGCCCGCCAACTCGAACTGGCGGACCTCCAGGTGGTGCTGCTGGCAAACAACCACGATATCGCCGTACTCCTGCTGGGAGAGATGGAGTTCCTGGTGCAAACCGCCAGGAACAGCGCGGAAGTCGCCACCGCGGCATCCGACCAGGCGATCTTCACCGGCCGCTTCTTGCTGCTGGCCATCACGGGTTTCAGCATCGTAGGGGCAATCCTGATCGCCTGGCTGTTCGTGGGGCGGGTCCTCCTGCATCGCATCGAGATGCTGTCCCAGTGGATGCGACAGATGGCCGGCGGCGACCTGGAGGCCAGAGCGGAAATCAGGGGTCGCGACGAGGTCGCTGAGATGGCGGCGGCGCTGGAGGTCTTCCGCCAGCACGCCATCGAAATCCAGCGGCTGAACCTGGTGGAACAGCTGGCCGAAGAACTACAGGGCAAGAACGGCGAGCTGGAGCAGGCCCTGACGGATCTCAACACCGCCCAGGGCCAGATCGTGATGCGGGAAAAACTGGCGGCGCTGGGTGAACTCACCGCCGGAGTGGCGCACGAGATCCGGAACCCCCTGAACTTCGTCAAGAACTTCTCCGAGGTGTCGGAGGAACTGCTGGAAGAGTTGAAGGAAACGCTGGAGGAAAGCGAAGACGGCCAGTTGAACGAAGAGCAGCAGGACCTGCTGGAGGACATCTTCAACGAGCTGGGCGGGAACCTGGAACGGATACGGAGCCACGGAGACCGGGCAAACCGTATCGTGCACGACATGCTGATGATGAGCCGTGAATCGGTCGGCCATCAACCCACGAACATCAACAACCTGCTGGACGAGCACGCCCGGCTGGCTTACCACAGCGCCAGGGCGACGGATTCCAACTTCCAGCTTGACTTGCAGTACGACTTTGACGACTCGATGGGTGAGATTGACGTCAATCCACAGGACTTGGGTCGCGTGTTCCTGAACATCGTCAACAATGGCTGCTACGCGACCAATGAAAAACGCACGACCCTGACGGCAGGCGGCGACGGGTCCGATTACTCACCGACCTTGTGGTTGTCAACGAAACTCGACGATGACCGGGTGCACATACGGATCCGGGACAACGGCACCGGAATGCCGCCGGAAGTAATCGAGAAGATGTTCAACCCCTTCTTCACCACCAAGCCCACGGACAAGGGAACAGGCCTGGGTCTGTCGATCTGCAACGACATCGTTCGCCGTCACGGGGGCGAGATTTTGGTCGATTCGGAGCCCGGGGAGTTCACCGAGATGACCATCGACCTTCCTCTGCATCCGCCCGAACCCGTTGCGGATGACCCTGATGATGAAGACGAGGGCGCGCAGGAACCGGTGGCCGAGGCAGTCGAGGTGGGGAACGACTGACCTGTGACGATCAGGCGCCGGTGGACCCCGCTACGGGAACAGGCGCCGCTCCGGCCCGTCCGGATCACCGGCATCGATGAGATGCGGTCCGTCGTTGGCCACCCGGTTGACGGCGGGGGAGACCTCCCGGACCGCCATTTCCGGCCAATCCCGGCTGTTCAACAGCTCCAGCAGCGCGTCGGGTTCGGTCCGGTCGGAGAGCCACCGGTCGAACTGCTCCGGCGGCAGGATGACCGGCATGCGCTCGTGAATGGGCGCCACCAGCGCGTTGGCAGCCGTGGTGATGATCACGCAGATTCCCTGGCCCTCGTCCTGGGATTGCGCGGCGTACCAGATTCCGGCGAAGGCGATCGGGTCGCCGTCCCGGTGCGAAACCCACTGGGGCGTTTTGGTCCGCCCCGTTTCGGCCTGCCATTCGTAGAACCCGTTGGCCGGCACGAGGCACCGACGAGCCGCGAACGCGTTGCGGAAGATCGGTCGCTGGTCGACGGTTTCAGCGCGAGCGTTGAACAGGAGTCGCGGAGCCGATCTGCTGTTCCGGCTGCGGGAGGGCGTCAGGCCCCACCGCATCATGCCGGCGGAGCGGGCGTCACCGTCGCCGAGGACCGTCAGGACGGGCGAGGTGGGAGGGATGTTCCAGCGCGGCAGGTACGAACCCTGCAGGGGCTCTCCCCGGAAATCGAAGTGACCTGCCAGATCGCCCAACTCGGCGAAAAGGCCGAATCGCCCGCACATTGCGGGATGCCGCTACCACTGGACGTACATTGGCATAACCACATGTACGTACCGGTCTGAGTCGGCGGGCCGGAACACTCCAGGGCTGGAGGAATTGGTCACCTCGATGGCGACCTTGCCCCGGCCGAGCACGTTCACGATGTCCTGGAGGTAGCGTACGTTGAAGGCGATCTTGGCATCTTCGCCGTCCATCTGGTCGATGTCCAGCTCGTCCAGGCTGTCGCCGACCTCTTCGGAACGGGCCGAGACCTTGAGCTGGCCGCCGTCGCTGGATTCCTGGGGCATCATTTCCAGCCGGACGATGTTGCTGCCGTCCCGGGCGAACACCGAGGCCGATTGGGTGGCGCGCTTGAGGTCGTCCAGTTCCATCACTGCGCGGGTCTCGAACCGCTCGGGGATCAGCTGCTCGTAGTTCGGGAAGCTGCCCTGGAGCAACTGGGAAACGATCTCCACGTGTTCCAGCTTGAACATGGCCTGGCCACGGTCGGGAGACAAGGTCATATGGACGGGGCTGCTCTGCTCCGAAGCCAGACGCTGCACTTCCTGCATGGTCCGCGCCGGCACGATCACCTTGATTTCCTCGTCGACGGATTGCGAGATCTGGCCGGAGTAGACGGCCAGGCGGAACCCGTCGGCAGCAGCCATCACCACGTTGGACTCGCTGAGTTTGAGTTCCACGCCGGTCAGCACCGGGCGCGATTCGTCGGTGGCGGCGGAGAACGCCACGAGGCTGATCCCGGAGCGCAGGACGCTGGGGTCGATGTCGATGGCCGTGCCGGTATCGACCTGTGGGACCGGAGGGAAATCCGCAGCGTCGGCACCGTTGATATGGGTGACGGCGCGGCCGCAGGCCAGGTGCAGAACGCTGCCGCCGGAGGCTGGCCCGTCGGCGTCAAGCCCGCCGAGATCCAGGTCGATGCGGTCACTGGGGCGAGTGTTGACCCAGTCGGCCAGCAGGCGGTGCGGCACGGTGATCGACCCTTCCTCCTCGATCATGGCGCCAATCCAGGTGGTGATGGCGATTTCGAGGTTGGTCGCCGACAGCATCAGCATGCCCTGGTCGGTGCGAAGGAGGACGTTTTGAGTTATAGGCAGCGTCGACCGGCTGGCCACCGCCCGGCTCACGACGCCAAGTCCGCGGGCCAGATTTTCCTGGAGGCACGACAGTTTCATGTTTCATGATCCCGATGTGAACTATGGGTTTTTTTGAGCACGAATTATAGCACGCGCCCACCGCATGACCATCACGGGTGATAAACCCTGGCTCCCTTGTACTGGATCTGTCGGTCGGGTATCAGGCTGCGCCGGGCAAAATATCTGGTCTCGTCATCCTCGTGCTCGGTGCGGGTGTCCCGGAGTTGCCACAGCAGTCCGCCGAGCACAGTTTCGTTGAAGAGCCAGTGTTCCACGGCGATGCTGGCAGACATGCCCGGTTGGGCAGACGCCGCTTCAGAGTAATACGCTTTCAGGTCCTCGCAAACGAACTTGAGGAGACGGCCCGCGGTCAGGTCCGAGCGTGGCGCCGGAGTGGTCTCGTCCACGATGTAACCCGCCAGAAACCGGCCGGCCCGTTCCATGTTCAGCTCGCTTATGCCGACGGTGGTGCGTCCGCGTTGACTCACCGCCAGGTCGTACCAGGGGGCGACCTGCTGTATTTCTTGCAGCAAATCTTCTACGATCCCGTGTTCGACGGACGACGGCTGCGGCAGGTCTATGGGGCATGACATTCCGGTGAAATCAACGCCAGCCAGTTCGGGCGGAACGTCTTCAGGGTAGTCTTCCAGAACGGGGCCAGCTTCGGCGTCCATCAACGCCAAAGCGGCCCGCAGGACACGGGTCTGGAACGCCGGGTCGTTGGGCACGCCCAGAGGCCGCCCGAGCTCAAAGGACACCCACAGGGCCCGCGGGGGCCTGATGGCTGCGGTGTGCTCCCGGATCAGGCTGATCTGCGTGGTGCCGACTCCCTCCTGCTCGATGTAATGGGCGAGTCCGCCAACGGCGCACGTGCAGCGCGGTCAAACTGGGACCAGCAGCACAGTGTCCACGGCGTCGCGCTTCATCAGCCCCGCGATGTGGCGCGCCGTGTCTTCCAGTCGTTCGGGAGCATTGGCGCCCATAACGGTGTAGTGATAGTCGGCCACCGAGCCGATCACTCCGGCATGGGCCAACTCGCGCAGGCGATCCAGCGGGAAGCAAACGTTGTAGTCCTGCTGGAATCCGGAGCGGTCGAAGTTGACCGAACGGTGCGACATGATGATGTCGTTGGGCTGGGTTTGGCCAGGAATGACGCGATAGCCGGCATCTCCCCACGCAAAGGCCCGATCGCTGCGGGTTTGCAGGGCCGCCGTCGACAGAATCGCTACCCGTCGTTCCGACAGCGGTTTGCCCGTCACGAACGGCGTGGTATCGAAATGCGGCATGGGGATATTCATCATCAGCTCGCGTTCTCCGGCTGGAAGGTCTTCCAATCTGGCCATTGATTTCACCTCTTCGGCAACTCGTCCCCTTTTTGTGCTGCCGCCCAGTCGCGCGTCGCCGGCCGGAGCGGGGGCTGCCAAGTTTAGCATCCCAATTAAAAAAGAATGTGGTGCCTGTCGCTGTTGTTGGAAAGACTATGAGGAGGAGACGAGCCGGCCGCATTTATCCAGCCGGGACGTGGTTGTTATAATGCCGAGGCCGGCATACAGAACGGTCCGGCCGACATGGGAGAAGCCGACATGACTGAATTGCTGTTCCTGAACGACGCCTACGTATCCGAGTTCGATGCCAAGGTAACCGAGGTCACGGACGACGGCGGCGTGGTGCTCGACCGCACCGCTTTCTACATCGGGGGCGGAGGGCAGCCCTATGACGTGGGTACGCTGACGGATGCGTCGGGTGTCGAGTTCAAGGTCACCAAGGCGGCACGGGCCGGCGGTTCCATCGTGCACACCATAGATGGCTCAGACTTGCCCGGAGTTGGATCAACGGTGCACGGCGCGATCGACTGGGACCGGCGCTATCGTCTGATGCGCACGCATACGGCCCTGCACATCCTGTGCGGCGTGGTGTGGCGCGACTATGGGGCGCTGGTCACCGGCGGAGACATGCAGCCCGGCCGCGCGCGCATGGACTTCGAGCTGGAAAATATGTCGGCGGAGTTCGCCGACGAGGTCGAGGCGCGCATCAACGCGGAAGTGGCGGAGGGGCGCGACATCGGGGTCGGATTCCTGAGCCGCCACGAGGCCGACGCCCACCCCGATCTGATCCGCACCAAGATCAACCTGCTGCCGCCGACGATCACCGAGGTGCGCACCATCGACATCCAGGGTCTGGACCTGCAGGCCGACGGGGGCACTCACGTGCGCAACACCAGCGAGGTGGGCCGCATCCAGGTGGTCGGCCACGAGAGCAAGGGGCGGATCAACAAGCGTTTGCGCATCGCCCTGGTGGAGCCGGAAGCATAACCGCTATCGGATTTCACGCCCCCGCGTTAGAATAAGATCGGCGAGGGATACTGCTTCACGATGCGGCGAAGACATAAGCTTTACCTGGTCGCATTCGTCGCTTACATCGCCATTTCGTTCGCGCTGGTTGGGGTTCAGACGCTGGTGCTGCACTTCGGGGGGCCAGCAGCTTTTGCGACGATATTCTCCAGCAGTTTCCTGGGAGGCTTCGTTATGGTATTTGGAATATTGAGGGACGACACCGCCATAAAAGAGAAAGAACGCGCGGACGAGGCCATGGCAGAAATCCAAAAGCTGCGGAAGCAATATGCCGAAGCGCAGCAACTCATCCAGCAGGCGCGACAGGAGGCTGAGCTGGAACGAGCGCAGACCGCGCTGGCCCATGAGCAGGCGGAACGGGCACGAGAGCAGGCGGAATGGGAGCGAGAGCAAGCCGACCGGGCGCGTGAGCGAGCCGAAAGGACGGAAGCTGAATTGCAGCGTGTCCGCGCGGAGCATGAGCGGGAAATAGCGGCGCGGTTCCGCCGTCTCGAGGCGGCTGCCGGAATAATGCCTCCTGAACCCGAAGATGACCGGGACGCAACCTAATTCAACCGGCAGGAAACAGTCAGTGCAGTCTCCGGGAGTTTTCCAATGATGCGCAACCCCAACCGTTGGGTTAGCAAAAGGGTTATATTGCCGATCGCGGCCCTGGCGATTTACACCACCACGTCATTTCAAGTCATGGTGCTGATCGCCCTGGAAATGGCCTTCGGTTTGCCGCTTAAGATCGCATGGCTGCCGGTACTCTACACTGGCTACTTTCTGGCCAGCTGCGCTTTGCTGACCGGTGTTGTCAGAAATTACCGGGAAGACCTCCGCAATGAACGCTCCGAAGCCAACGCCCAATCTACCGCAGAGTAACCATTCCAATGACTAACACCGTAGTCGGCATTGATGTCGGCGGTACCTTCACCGATATAGCCGTCCTCCGGGACGGCGTTCTTTCCGTCCACAAGCTCCCGTCGACGCCAGCCGACCCGTCGGTTGGCATAACCACGGGGGTACGCGACACTGGTGTTGACGTTGACGGCGCCGACTTCATCCACGGGAGCACCGTGGCGACCAACGCTCTGCTGGAAGGCAAGGGCGGGCGCACCGCCCTGGTAACCACCATGGGCTTCGAGGACGTCCTCGAAATCGGCCGGCAGAACCGGGCCGACCTGTATGACCTGTCCATGGAACGCCCTGAGCCCCTGGCCCCCTGGCAACTGCGCTTCGGGTTGCCGGAACGCATCGATTACACCGGCGCCATCCTGGATGATCTCACGCCTGAATCCATCGACGCCCTGGTGGGATTGCTCGACGACGCCAGGGTGGATGGCGTGGCGGTGTCGTTCCTTTTTTCGTTCCTCAACCCGGTGCACGAGGAGATACTGGCTGAACGGCTGGCCCGGCTCCCCAACCAACCGTTCATCTCGATTTCGTCGCGGATCCTGCCGGAGTTCCGGGAGTACGAGCGCACCAGCACCGTGGTCGTCAACTCCTACGTGGGCCCGGTCATGGCGCGTTACCTGACGCAGTTGGAATCGGTGCTTGGCCACGGGTTGCGCATCATGCAGTCATCCGGCGGCAGCATCACCGCCAGCCTGGCGGCGGACCAGCCGGTGCGCACCATCCTCAGCGGGCCGGCCGGCGGGGTAGTAGGCGCGTTCTACACCGGCGTCCAGGCGGGCTATCCGGACATCATCACCCTGGACATGGGCGGCACCTCGACCGACGTGTCGCTTTGCCCCGGGCGCATCAAGGAGACCACGTCGGCCAACCTGGGCGGCTATCCGGTCAGCGTGCCGATGATCGAAATCCACACTGTGGGCGCCGGCGGCGGCTCCATCGCGCGGGTCGACGCTGGCGGCGCGCTGGTGGTCGGCCCCCAGTCGGCCGGCGCGGACCCCGGGCCGGCCTGCTACGGTCGGGGCGACCGGATCACGGTGACCGACGCCAACCTGACGCTGGGTCGCCTGCGGTCGGACGGGTTCCTGGGCGGCCGCATGACGCTGGATCAGGACCGCTCCCAGTCCCTGATGACGGACCTCGCCACGGGTGTAGGCGCATCGGCCACCGACACCGCGCTGGGCATCATCCGCGTGGTCAACTCCAACATGGAGCGCGCCATCCGCGCCATTTCTTTGGAACGCGGCTACGATCCCCGGGAGTTCACCCTGGTTCCCTTTGGCGGCGCGGGCCCCATGCACGCCTGCGAGTTGGCGGACGAGTTGGGCATCCCGCGGGTCCTGGTTCCGGGGCATCCCGGCATCCTGTCCGCGCTGGGCGTCGCCATCGCCGACGTGGTCAAGGACTACTCCCGCACCGTGATGCTGCGGGGAGAAGATCTGGACAAAACGCGCCTGGAGGAAGAGTTCCACGGCATGGAACAGCTGGCTCGGGCCGAGTTGGTGGAGGAAGGCTTGCCCGCGGATGCCATGGTGGCGCGGCGGTTCCTGGACGTCCGCTACGTGGGTCAGTCCTTCGAGCTGACCGTCGACTGTCCATCGCTGACCGGCCGTGGCGACCTGACCCGCAGCATCGCCTCGGAGTTTTATGAGGCCCACCTGCAGCGCTTCGGGTACGCCGACCGCGCCCTGCCCGTGGAGGTGGTCAACCTGCGTCTAAAGCTGGAGCTGGCGGTGGACAAACCGATTCTGGAACCCGCCCCGGATAGCGGCAGCGCCGCGTCCCACGCGGTGGTTGGTCATGTGGAGGTGGTGTTTGCCCAGGGACCGGTGGAGACGACCCTGTACGACCGCGACAGGCTGCAAACCGGCAACCGGATCGCAGGGCCCGCGTTGCTATTACAGTTGGATACCACCATAGTGGTTCCGCCGGGTTGGACGGGGGAGATCGATCCCTACGGGAACCTGCTGCTGGAACCGCGCTAAAGGTTTTCCAAGATGCGAATGAAGTCAGCTATCTGGCCTTTCCCATGGTGAATGATTCTTTCGTCTGGTGGGCCGCCGTAAAATCGCGAGTGGAACCAGTTTGCCAGAGCGTAATACGTGTACAGGGTCGCCGGTGCGCCTTCGTCATCCACCAAACGCATCACGACTTCTTCCAAGTCCCGATGTGCACCGTGGGGCCAACTGCGCTTCATCGCAACCGCTTTGATGGCGTGGGCGGCGGCTCCCCATAACTTGTTGCCTGCTTCTTCTAACTCTCCACGTTCTACTTCATCATCCACCAATTCAAAGAAATGCCAGCTACGTTCCAAATGGTAGTCAACAGATGTGGTCATTGAGATTATCCTCGTACTGATAGCGTTATCTTACTTTAGCATGACCACCGTTGAACTGTAAAATTTGTTTGTCACCCATTACCGGTTGCCCCGAATGTGATGCCATGACTTCTCCTGATATTTCGCGCCTCTCGGTGCTGGCTTGCTACGCCCATCCGGACGATGAGGGGTTTGCTTCGGGCGGGCTGCTGGCGATGCTGGCGGCCGGCGGCGCCCGGGTCACGCTGGTGTGTGCCACCAACGGCGACATCGGTGAGATCAGCGACCCCGCACTGGCCACGCCGGAGAACCTGTGGCAGGTCCGCAAGCAGGAACTGCGCAACGCCATGGACATCACCGGCATCAACGACGTGCGGTTCCTGGACTACCGGGACAGCGGCATGGAAGGCTGGGACGACAACCGCCACCCGAACGCCTACTGCAACGCCGACACCGGAGCCGTCGTGGAGCGGTTGCGCGGCATCATCGCCGAGGTCAATGCGCACGTCGTCATAACCCACGACCCCACCGGTGGCTACGGCCACCCGGACCACAAGACCATGTGCGCCCACGCCACCACCGCCGCCGAACGCGCCTCCGACCCCGACGCGGCCACGCCGCTGCTCTACTACGTCTGCTTCCCCCGCAGTGTATTCCAGCGCATGTGGCAGGAGATGACCGACCGGGGCATCACGCCGCCCTTTGCCGTTGACGCGGTGGATACCCTGGGTACGCCCGACGACGAAGTGACCACCACGCTGGACATCTCGCCGTGGGTGGAGACCAAGATCGCGTCCCTGTCCTGCCATCGCACCCAGATCAGCAACGACGGCCCCTTCGAGCAATTGCCGCCGGAGGTGATGCGCCGGCTGATGGGTACGGAGTACTACCAGTTGGCGGCGCCGGCGGGGGTGGTGGATCTGCTGGCCAGTCTGTAACAATTTCTCCGGAAACACGAAGCCCGCTCCTGGTCTCATCGCGGAACCACGAGCGGGCGTGTTGTCGCAGGCTGTATCTCTGAACTAGCCTTTGTCGCCCCCATCGGAGTTGGACGTCGGCTTCTTGACGAACGGTTTGCCGTCCAGCGACTTGGCCCCGGGCGGCTTCCCCGTTTTGTTGACGTTCTCAGGCACTCGTCCCGGATTTCTTCCTTTCTTGAGTGGTACTCGCTTTTCGGTGGGCATATTACACTCCATTTCCGACCATCGACGAGATGAAGACCGTCAGGATCGGGGTGGTTGGTATCTTCTTATTCACCATACATTATATCATACACACTCACTCGACCCCATCCAAGCGGACCTTGTTTAATCATCCATCGTCGAAACATTCTCTTACGCCGTTTCACAGCGTCCAACTCGATATCATCGGGGATTTCCCCTACCACGCGAGAATTGTAGAAATACGTGCTCACAATCACGGATTGTACGTCCTTTCCTACTATGAAATCGAATGTTTCCGTTTCGGTCTCGCCCGGTTCCACCAATAACCCATCCTTGCCCCAACGATGTCGCACCCCATCCAAATAAGGCCATTGAACATTGGCAAACTGTTGCGTATTGAACACTTCCTCGTACAGGGATTCAACGTCATCGTCAGTGGCAGGGCTTACTTGGAAAATTACTGCAAACCCATCCAGAAACTCGATGTGCACCCGAGAACTGTTGTGAAGCACAGCCGTTACGAAGATATGCACGTATCCGTCGCCTACTGGCCGGTGAGAGACCTCGTGCGATATGACCACATGCGGCGACCTAGCCCGGAATATCTGCGCGTTGCGTCGAGCCAGAATGCCGCCGCCGATCACTACGGCAATCGACAATGCGGCCCCGACTATCGCCAGCCAGTCCTTGACCCTACTGGTGAAGACGTCCAATCCGGATGCGCTAGAGCCCGCAGCGTCCGCCTCCGGACCCTGTGCTCCTGCAGGTTCGGCCATGGCAGTGACCGCAACTATCATGGCGATCGCCATAGCCATCAAAATCGCGGCGGCTCGCCTGTATTGGATCAAAGCGTTTTGTCCACGGGACCTATAGCGCTCCCAGTATAGCCCACCGCCGCTCGTGGTCTGTCCTTTGCTAAAATTACGACGCTTTCTCACAGTGAGGATCAGGATATTACCATGCCCGTTGACGCCATCAGCCTGGAAGTGTTCAAGAACATGTTCATCTCCGTTTCCGAGGAGATGGGCGTGGCTCTGCAGCGCACCAGCTACTCCACCAACATGAAGGAGCGGCAGGATTTCTCCTGCGCGCTGTTCAACCCCGCCGCCGAGATGGTGGCGCAGGCCGCGCACCAGCCGGTGCATCTCGGAGCCATGCCGGCCTCGGTGCAGGCGGCTTTGCAGACTTTCCCCAGAGGGCTGCGGCCGGGCGACATCATCATCCTCAACGATCCCTACCTGGGCGGCTCGCATCTGCCGGACATCACGCTGGTGGCCCCGGCCTACATTGATACCGACGACGGCAAGCAGCTCATCGGCTACGTCAGCAACCGGGGCCATCACTCCGACGTGGGCGGCATGGCTCCCGGCTCCATGCCGCTGTCCACCGAGCTTTACCAGGAGGGGATGATCATCCCGCCCCTGAAGCTGGCCCGGGGAGGGCGCATCAACCACGAGGTTATCGCGCTAATCTGCCGCAACTCCCGCACTCCGGACGATAGGCGGGGCGACTTGTCGGCGCAGATCGCGTCCATCCGGGTCGGGGAGAAGCGCCTCACGGAGATCGCCGAGCGTTACGGGCTGGATGAAACGCTGGAGCACATGGACGCCCTGCTGGACTATTCGGAGCGCTTGACCCGCCGTCGCATCACCGAGATTCCGGATGGCACGTATCGCGTCACCGACTACATGGATGACGATGGTCTGACCGAGGAACCGGTTCGTATTTCCGTCGCAGTAACCGTCGACGGCGACCGGATGACCATCGACTTCACCGGCACCGCCGATCAGCGGCCCGGCTGCATCAACGCTCCAAGAGCCGTCACGGTGTCGGCCAGCCTTTACGTCGTCCGCTGCGTCGTCGGGGACGAGGCCCCGGCCAACCAGGGCTGCCTGCGGCCCGTGGAGGTCATCACGCCCCGGGGCAGCCTCGTTGATCCGCTCCCGCAGCGCGGCGTGGCCGGCGGCAACGTGGAGACCTCGCAACGCATCACCGACGTGCTGCTGGCCGCCATGAGCCAGGCCCTGCCCGACCGCATTCCGGCATCGTCCCAGGGCACCATGAACAACATGATCATCGGCGGGCACGACATCTCGCGGGACAAGCCCTACGTCTACTACGAGACCATCGGCGGTGGGATGGGAGCGCGGCCCGACAAGGACGGCGTGTCCGGCATCCACACTCACATGACCAACACCATGAACACTCCCGTGGAGGCGCTGGAGTTCGCCTTCCCCCTGCGCCTCCGCCGTTATGCCCTGCGCCGCGGCTCCGGCGGCGACGGCCTGCACAAGGGCGGCGACGGCCTGATCCGGGACGTGGAGTTCCTCAGTCCCGCCCGGGTCACCGTGTTGTCCGAGCGGCGCCGTTACGCTCCGCCCGGCTATCACGGCGGGCACCACGGCGAGCACGGCGAAAACATCCTGCTCAAGGGCGGGTACGAGGAGGTCCACCTGGCCGGCAAGGAGACCCTGGATGTCGAAGCCGGCGACGTGCTGAGCATCCGGACACCCGGCGGTGGCGGCTGGGGCGCGCCGGAGCATGACCATGGCCACTAATGATCTGCATGGATGAACAGGATGCACAAGGATCGAACAATTGACCGATATATCCCGTTTATCCTGCGTATCCATGTAATGTGACAATGCCTGACGTTTCAGATGTTGCCAGCATCGGGGAGGTACAGGAACGGGTTGTCGCCTGCCGTGCTTGCCCTCGCCTGGTGGAATGGCGGGAGGAAACCGCCCGGGTCAAGCGGCGGATGTACCGCGAGGAAGACTATTGGGGGCGTCCCCTGGCGGCCTTCGGCGACCCTGATGCGCGCCTCCTGATCGTCGGTCTGGCGCCGGCGGCTCACGGTGGGAACCGCACCGGGCGGATGTTCACCGGCGACCGCAGCGGCGACTGGCTGTTCGGCGCGCTGCACCGTGCCGGTTTCGCGAATCAGCCTGAGTCGGTGCGCCCGGGCGACGGACTGGAACTGCGCGGCGCATTGATCACGGCGGCGGCCCGCTGCGCCCCGCCGGCCAACAAGCCGACCCGCGAGGAGTTGGCTACGTGCCAACCGTACATCGTCCGCGAGATCGAACTGCTCACCGACCTGCGCGCGGTCGTTGCCCTGGGTCGGATCGCCTTCGATGCCTTCCTGCGATCCTACGTTGCTGCTGGAGGCACACCGCCGGAGCGCAAGCCGCCCTTCGGACACGACGTCGCCACGCCACTGCCCGACGGCGGGCCCCTGCTGATAGCCTGCTACCACCCCAGCCAGCAGAACACTCAGACCGGCCGGCTTACCGAACCGATGCTGGACGCGGTATTCGCCCGGGCGTGGGATGCCTGCGGGTTCTGAGGTCGTTCCATGCCCCGCTCATGGTGAGCCTGTCGAACCACGAGCGCGTCCTTCGACAGGCTCAGGACGAGCGGAATGGTGAGTGATGTGGAACTTTGAAAGTGCCCGTCCGCCAGGGGTCTCGGCGGTTTTACACCCCGACGCGCAGCGGGTATCATGCCTGCACCATCCAGCAATCTCGCCGGCCTCGTTGACGTCGGCAATTTTCGTGCCCCAAGGAGGCCATCATGCGAGGAGTAGCCATCGTTTCCCCGGTCCGCACCGCCGTCGGCAATTTCGGCGGAGCCCTGCGGGACGTGCCTGCCGCCGAACTGGCGTCAACGGTAATCCAGGCCGCGCTGGAACGCAGTGGCGTGGACCCCGCGAAGGTGGACGACGTGATCCTGGGTCACGGGTACCCCTCGGGAGAGAACCCGGCAATCGGACGCCTGGCCAGCCTGAAGGCCGGGCTGCCCATCGAAGTTCCCGGCTACCAGCTGGACCGCCGCTGCTCCTCCGGCCTCCAGGCCATCCTCAACGCCTCCATGCTGATCCAGACCGACAACGCCGACGTGGTTATCGCTGGCGGCGCGGAGAGCATGAGCAGCGCCGAGTTCTACAGCAACGAGTCGCGTTGGGGCGCCCGGTTTGGCTCGGTGACCTTCCATGACCGGCTGGCGCGCGCTCGCGTCACCATCGCGCCCGACGAGCGGTTCGGCCCCATCCCCGGCGGCATGGTCGAGACCGCCGAGAACCTGGCCCGCGAGTACGAAATCCCCCGCGAGGAGCAGGACGAGTACGCCCTGCGCAGTCACCAGCGCGCCGTGGCCGCCCGCGACTCAGGGAAGTTCGCCGACGAAATCGTGCCGGTGAGCATCCCCCAGCGTCGCGGCGACCCCAAGATCTTCGACACCGATGAGGGACCGAGGTCCGACACCACCATGGAGGTGCTGGGTCGGCTGCGTCCGGTGATGCGCGACGGTGTGGTGACGGCCGGCAACGCCAGCAGCCAGAACGACGCGGCCTCCGTCTGCCTGGTCGTGGCCGAGGACAAGCTGGAAGAATTGGGCCTGGAGCCCATGGCCTTCCTACGCGGTTGGGCCGTCACCGGTTGCCATCCCGCCACCATGGGCATCGGCCCGGTTCCGGCGGTAAACAAGGTGATGGACAAGATCGGCATGACGCTGGGCGACATGGACATCATCGAGCTGAACGAGGCCTTCGCGGCCCAGGTTCTGGCCGTACTGCGCGAGTGGCAGCTGCCCCATGAGGACAACCTGAACGTCAACGGCTCCGGCATCTCCCTGGGCCACCCCATCGCGGCCACCGGCGCCCGCATCCTGACCACCATGCTCCACGAGATGCAGCGCCAGGATGCCCAGTGGGGCCTGGAGACCATGTGCGTCGGCGGCGGCCAGGGCGTGGCGGCGGTTTTCGAGCGGAAGTAGGGATACGAGGCCTGGACGGAGCAAGGTTCAAGTAGCCCCGAATATGTAGCTGCGAGGCCGAATTTCCCATGGTGACCAGGCATCGCTTGAGGTACAAACATCCGTTGCCCACTCTGCTGCCCGACCCATCCAAAGTTGGTGACATGCGGCGTGGTCAGCGGATGCGTGACCTGTACCTTCCCCTGGAGTCCCATTTCCGAAACCAACCCGAAGTTCTGATCGGGGGCAACGGCTTCCTGTGCCAAATGCCCGACGACTCGGATGGCTGGGTCAAATTGGACTTTGTGGTGGCCTTCGACGTCATTCCCGACGCGATCATCGGGCGCAACGGGTATATCATTGACGAAGTTGGCAAGCCTCCGGAATTCGCGCTCGAAGTCGTTCCTGAGATCCTGAGCGATCCATGGGCAATGTCTGCTGAGGATGCGTTCGGCGAGTTTCGCCCGGTTGACGTGAAACTGGACTACGATTACAGCCGCAAACGGGCAGCATACGCGCACTACGGAGTCGCTGAATATTGGCGGCTCTGTGATCCCGTAGACCGGCATCAGGACACTCCCCTGGCCGGCTGGAAACTGGTGGACGGCGACTATCAACCTTTCGAGATTAATGTCACAGATGAAGGTGAGTCGAGGGGATACAGTCCCGCGTTGGATCTGGAACTGTGTTGGAATGGCGATTCGTTGCGCTGGCGTCAAACCGCCGGCGGTCGTATCCTGCCGAACCTGCAGGAGCAATCGGAACGATTGGATGCCGTCTTGAAACTGTGGTCAGAAGCGAGGCATCGGTGTGCGGACGCTGAGTATCAGCGCTTCGTGGCCGAGGACCGAGTCAAGCGCCTTGAGAATATATTGCGGCAGGCGGGTATAGAGCCGAACATAGAACCCTCGATTGACGACCAAATTGAGTGGTGGCGAGAGTTGGAAAGACGGCGGCGGCCAAATGAAGGTTAACTGGGATTGGTGGTGCTGCGTCTCTCCTCATCGAGGAACAGGAGCAAAATTCTATGGCTAGCAAGCACGACATAGCCGACGTACTGGTCATCGGGGCCGGCGCCTCCGGCGGAGCCTTCACCTGGAGCCTGACCCAGGCCGGAGTCAAGGTGGTGTGCCTGGAGCAGGGCGGCTGGGTGCCGCTCAACGCCTTCCCGGTGAGCGAGCCGCAGGCGCAACTTCACTGGCAGACTGACTTCCATCCCAACCCCAACTTCCGCGGGTTGCCGGAGGACTATCCGGTCAATGAGGATGACACCCCCATCGCGCCGTACATGTACAACGCGGTGGGCGGCAGCACCATCCACTGGGGCTCCCACTTCCCCCGGTTCCATCCGTCGGACTTCCGCCTGAAGTCGCTGGATGGCGTGGCCGACGACTGGCCCATGGACTATTTCGAGCTGGAGCCGTATTACGACCAGAACGACCGCGCCCACGGCGTCAGCGGTCAGCAGGGGGACCCGGCCTATCCGCCCAAGCCGGCCCGTCCCACGCCGCCGCTGCCCATCGGGCCGGGCGGCGAGAAGCTGGCCCGGGCCTTCAACCAACTGGGCTGGCACTGGTGGTCGTCGGACAACGCGGTGGCGTCGACGGCCTACGACGGCCGGCCGGCGGACGTGGGTGAGTACCTGCGCTCGCCGTCCAGCAGCGACATCATCTTCTGGCCGGCGGCTCTCAAACAGGGCGCGCGACTGATCACCCACGCCCGCGTCCGGGAGATCCTGGTGGACGCCGCCGGACGCGCCACCGGGGCGGCCTACTACGACCGCAACGGCAACCTGCAGGCGCAGCACGCGAAGGTCGTGGTGCTGGCCTGCAACGGCATCGGCACGTCGCGTCTGCTGCTCAACTCCAGGAGCGCGCTGTTCCCGGACGGACTGGCCAACAGCAGCGGACAGGTGGGACGCAACCTGATGCACCATCCCTGCGGCTACGTGATGGGCCTGTTCGACGAGGACCTGGGGCCCGACGACGGGCCGCGCGGCTCGTCCATGCTCAGCCAGGAGTTCTACGAGACCGACCCGCGACGGGGGTTCGTGCGCGGCTACGACATGCAGATTTCCAACGTGGGCGGCGCTCCGTTGCAGATCGCGTTGGGCGGCCTGGTCGGCCAGCAGGTGGAATGGGGCGAGGGACACCATCGCGATTTCGCGGAGCGTTTCCGGCACCAGATGGGCATCGTCATCATGACCGAAGACCTGCCCGAGGAGCACAACACGGTCACGCTGGACCCGACGCTGACGGACAGCCACGGGATACCCGCGCCCAAGATCGACTACACGGTGAGCGACAACACCTGGGCCATGCTGGATCACGGCATCGCCCGCGCCACCGAGGTGCTGGAGGCGGCAGGAGCGAAGAAAGTCGTTTCCTCGCGTCTGCGTCGCAACGCCGGCTGGCACCTGCTGGGCACGGCGCGCATGGGGTCCGACCCCGACCGCTCGGTGGTAGACCGCTGGGGCCGCGCCCATGACGTACCCAACCTGTTCATCATCGACGGGAGCATCTTCACCACCGGGGCCTGCATCAACCCGACGACGACGATACAGGCGCTGGCGCTGCGCACCGCCGACTACCTGAAGGGAGAGGGTTCTTCCGCAATCTCCTAGACTCTGTTACAGGACAGGGAGAACAATGGCGGCAACACTCAATCCGCCCACGCCATTCGGCGATAATCCGAAGGCCATCATCGCCCATCAGTTTGGCAGGTGGACGGCATTTTCTGCGCTACGGTCGGGCAAGCATATCAAGAGTAGAGAGCGCATATATCCTGCGCTTGATGCAGTTCCCTTCACGCCTCTATTCAATGGTGGTGCGATTACACCAAACGAATTCGACCAGTGGCACAAAAACGCAGTTTCTGTCATGTGCCAGTCCGTTAAACTCGCCGATGGTGAACGATTCAATGTTGGACATGCGGCAAAGGCTATCGCCGTTTATCTGAAAACGGTTTGCTATTTGAGCGGGTATGGTCGGCCGGGATTAGTCGAGGTCATTTATCCTCCATTTGACCAAACCCTGATGAAAGCGTTGTCTTTAAAAGGCAACACTTTCCCGGACGAATACGACCACGACGACCATATGGAGCGCGTGAAGGCAGCACGCCGCGAAGCGGACAAACGCGAATGTTTGCCCATTGAGTTGGAGCAATTCTGGCGGCCTTGATTAGATCCTGCCTTCAAACTTACTGGCTTACCGGTATAAATCGGAGTTCAGGAACTCTGGTGGCAAGCTACCGTGCGCCGAATCGATCCTCCGGCGAATGCAAATAACTACCGAGCGACTGCTCCTGCGGGAGTTCGGAGCAGATGACTGGCGGGCCGTGCTGGATTACCAGCGCGACCCGCTTTATCTTCGGTACTATCCGTGGGAGGACCGCACCGAAGCTGAAGCGCGGGCCTTCGTTGAAATGTTCCGGGACTGGCAATTCGAGCAACCGAGGCGCCGGTTCCAGTTCGCAATCACGCGCCGGGAGGATGGCGAATTGATCGGCAACTGCGGCATCCGGCGCAAACCCGACAACGAATGGGAGGCCGATATCGGGTACGAATTGGCGCCCGGGTGGTGGGGTCGAGGCTATGCCACTGAGGCGGCCCGCGCCGTGGTCGACTTCGGGTTCGGCGAGTTGGGCCTGCAGCGCATCTCGTCCTGGTGCATCGCCGACAATGTAGGGTCGGCGCGGGTGCTGGAACGACTGGGGTTCAGGAAAGAAGGACGTTTGCGGCGCAACGAATATTTCAAGGGGCGATGGTGGGATACACTGTTGTATGCAATGCTGGCGGAGGAGTGGCCAATCGCCGCCAAGTCCGCCGATATTTGACATCACAGCAAACCCACGGAGGTACCATGCCCAAGATCGTGCACTTTGAACTGCCCTTTGACGATGCCGAGCGCGCCAACAGGTTCTACGGCGACGTGTTCGGCTGGCAGTCCAGCAAGTGGGACGGGCCGGAGGAGTACTACCTGCAGCAGACCGGCGGAGACGACGAACCCTACGGCATCGGCGGCGCGCTCATCGCACGCGCGTCCGCGTGGAACGGAGGCGGCGCCCTGGTCATCATCGGGGTGGACGATCTGGACGCCTACACGGAGAGGGTCAGCGCGGCCGGATGTGAAATCGTCACGCCCCGGACCGCAGTCCCCGGTATCGGCTGGTTCGTCAACTTCCGTGACACCGAGGGGAACGTGGTGGGCATGTTCGAGGACGACAACAGCGCTGCGTAGGGAAAATGCCGGCACGGATCGACATACCGCGCGATGAGATCGCCGAATTCGGCCGACGGAACCGGGTGCGGCGCATGGCGCTGTTCGGCTCGGTGATCCGTGACGACTTCCGTCCCGAGAGCGATGTGGACGTGCTGGTGGAGTTTGAGCCGAGCTACGCCGCCGGGTTCATATTCTTCCAGATGCGGCGCGATTTGACGGCAATGCTGGGTCGCGAGGTGGACATGCACACCGCGGCGTCCCTCAGGCCGTACTTCCGTCAGGAGGTGCTGGACGAGGCGGAGGAGATCTATGTCGCGCCGTGACCCGATGGTGGCCGTGCAGCAGATGCGTGACCACGGTAGGGAATCCATGGAGTTGTCGGGTAGCAGGTCCCGGGTTGACCTGGATTTGGACCGCACGTTCGAGCTGGCGCTGACCAGATTGATGGAAATTTGGGAGAGGAGGCCCGGCGAGTACCCCGAGAGTTTCGCGCTCGCTACGCCCACGTTCCTTGGCAGGACACTACCGACTTGCGCAACGTGCTGATCCACGACTACGACACGGTGGATTTCTACGAACTATGGCGGACCGTGCAGGGATACCTGCCGCCGCGGGTTGAGCAGTTGCAGGCAATCATCGACGAAAACCTTCCGGCGAAGTGATCCGCCGGCGTTCCACGGGAGGCAAATCATGGGCCGAATGGACGGGAAGGTAGCCATAATCAGCGGCGGCGCGCGCGGCATGGGCGCCGAGGAGGTGCGGCTGTTCGCCCGAGAGGGCGCACGTGTTGTCTTCGGAGACATCCTCGACGACCTGGGGGAGCAGGTGGAAGCCGACTGCAAGGCTGAAGGCCTGGACGTTGCCTACACTCACCTGGACGTGACCAGCGAAAGCGACTGGGCTACCATCGTCGCGCTGGCCGAGGAACGCTACGGCAAGCTGGACGCGCTGGTGAACAACGCCGGCATCAGCATCTCCGTCGAGGGCGGCGCGCGGAATATCTCGCTGGAAGACACCAGCGTGGAGCAATGGGACCGGGTGATGGACATCAACTCCAAGGGTGTTTTCCTGGGCACGAAGGCGGCGATACCCGCCATGCGTCGGGCCGGCGGCGGCTCGATCATCAACATCTCGTCCATCGCGGGGATGACCGGAGCCTGGTCACGGTCGCATCCGTACAACGCGTCCAAGGGTGCGGTGCGGCTGTTCACCAAGGCGACCGCCGTGCAGCACGCCCGCGAGGGGATCCGCGCGAACTCGGTACACCCCGGGCCGATCATGACGCCCATGAGCGAGTCGACCTACGCTGACCCGGAGGTCGCGGCGCAACGGCTGGCGCTGGTGCCGCTGGGCCGACGCGCGCATCCCATCGAGGTGGCCTACGGCGTACTGTACCTGGCGTCGGACGAAGCGTCCTTCGTAACGGGGGCCGAGCTGGTCATCGACGGCGGGTGTATTGCCCAGTAGTGCGGCGGCAAGTAAGATAGCCCCGAACCATTCAATCCGACACAACATCTGCAAGGGAGACGATTATGCCTGAAACCTACGGCCAGGGAGATTTTCAATACACCTTCGTGGCAGACTGGCTGAAGCTGCCCGACGGAATGCGCCTGCTCGAGTGCCCGGGCGTGGCAGTCGACGGCGACGACCGCGTGTTCATCTTGACCCGCGGCGAGCATCCCATCATGGTGTTCGACAAGGACGGCAACTTTGAGCGGTCCTTCGGCCAGGGACACTTCAGCGAAAACCGCACCCACGGACTGTATTACAGCGCAGCGGACGACACCCTGCTGGCCGCCGACGACGGGATCCACACCATCCAGAAGTTCAGCGTAACCGGCGAGAAGCTGATGGAGATCGGCGAGAAAAACCATCCCGCCCCGCGCTGGAGCGGTCAGCCCTTCAATCGACCCACCTCCGCGGCCATCCGACCCAGCAACGGCGACATCTACGTGTCCGACGGGTACGGCAACTCTCGCATCCACGTGTACACCGCCGAGGGGCAGTACAAGTTCTCCTGGGGCGAGCCGGGCATCGACGCCGGCCAGTTCATTCGCCCGCACAACATCGCCTTCGACGAGGACGAGCGGGTGTACGTGGTGGACCGCGAGTGCCACCGCATCCAGCTCTTCGACACCGACGGCAACTTCATGGAGATGTGGAGCAACATCCACCGGCCGGACGCCATGGTGTACTGGGGCGGCCACATCTACGTCGGCGAGCTCAACGGCATGGGCGGCGTGGACGACGCTCCCGGACTGGGCCACCGCGTCACCATCTACGACCGGGACGGCAACCGCGTCTGCGTGTTCGGCGCACCCGAAGAGGGCGAGGGCCCGGGTCAGTTCATCGCGCCCCATGGCATCGCCGTGGACAGCACCGGAGCCGTGTACGTGTCCGAGGTGTCCTACACCATCCGCGGCAGCCACATGGACCCGCCACGGGAGCTGCGCAGCTTCTCCAAGTACGCCAAGGCGTAGACTTTGCGCCGGCAGTATCTCAGTATAGGGGCGAATCATCTTTCGCCCCTATACTGTGTCGGGTGATAACATGGGACACCCGATGGAAAACCGTGATGCTTCCGGAGCTATCGTGATGGCTACCACCGAGACCAACGTCAACGAGACCGTAACAATCAACCGCCAGGTAAAGGCGCATCTGGATGCTGCCGACCGGGAGTTGATGGTTCCCGACACCGTGAAAAGCTCCGCCGAGCTGTGGGCCGCGGTGCGGTTGGCTGCCGTGCTGACGCTCAAACAGCGCGGGTTGCCTCACGAGACCGACGACGAGATTCTGGCATCCATCGACATCCTGGATGCGCAGGAAAACGCTGCCGGGAAGATCAAGCTGAAATACGGCGCCGCGGGCATATTCCGCGATAACGCCAGCCACGACTTTATGGAATTGGACGAGTTCTTGTTCTGCCGTCCTTCTGCCACCGAATTCGCGGACTGGATGCAGGCCTTGCTGGAAAAGAAAATGCCATGCTGACCGGAGCGGAGCACGCCAGAGAAGCGTTGGACTGCATCCAGATCAGCCATCAACTAATCGCGCGCGGACGCCGTCGGCCCGCCTCCGATGTCCTCTGGTTGGCCGTAAAGCACGCCATCAGCGTGATCGGCATCGCAACCGGACAAGGTTATGGCAAATATCAGCATAAGCGGGCTGTCATTCGCAGGGTGGCTGACGAGACCAACAATGCTGAACTTAATGACTCCCTAAAAGTGGCGATGCGCATTCACGCCGATGCGGACCAAGGGTTTCTGTCTGTTCTGGAATTGATTGTACGGCAGCAGCAAACTTTGGACTTTGTTGAGCAACTGCTTGCCATAGCCAATGTAACCAGCGACCACTAGAGGCGAACAAATTGACCACTAATTTTACCGACGTTACCACCACCACTTGGGACGACGCCCTTTCCGCCATAGAGAAGGGATACGAGCTGGGCTGGAGCGATGGCCTGCCCGTGGTCCCGCCCACAACGGCCCGCGTGGCCGAGTTCATCGGCTACTCCGGGCGAGGCCCGGAAGACGTCCTGGGCGAACTGCCCGAACGACGCCGCGTGATCACGGTGGAAAAGGCGGCCGCCAACGCCGTGATGGCCGGATGCCTGCCCGAGTACTTTCCCGTGGTGCTGGCCGCCACGGAAGCCATGCTTGACCCGGTGTTCAACCTGGTGGGGCCGTCGTCCAGCATGGGCGGGGCGGCAGTGCTGTGCATCGTTAACGGCCCGATCCGGGAGCAGATCGGTCTGAACAGCCGCAACAACCTGTTCGGACCGGGCAACCGCGCCAACGGCACCATCGGCCGCGCCATCCGTCTCATCCTGATGAACGCCTGCGCCGCCATCCCGGGCCTGTTCGACCGCAGCGTCATCGGACACCCCGGCAAGTACACCTACTGCATCGGCGAGGCCGAGGGCGAAACCCACTGGACGCCCCTGCACGTGGAGCGCGGCTTCGATCCCGGCGACAGCACGGTCACGGTGTTTGCCAGCGAGGGTCCCCGGCAGGTGAGGTCGGTGGGCCGCCCCGAGGCCATCCTGTTCGCGATTGCGGACGTGGCGTCGTCGTTGGGGACGTCGATGTCCACCTCCGGATCGGTGGGTGACGTGTCCGTGGGGATCCGGCAGGGGCAGGTGGGGATCACCATCGCCGGGAACAGCAACCTGTGGCGGGACTGGACGAAGCAACAGGTCCGGGAGTACCTGCACGCGAATATCCAGCGCTCCGTGGCCGACCTGAAACGCGGGTTGGTGCTGCGCGGGGACGTTGAACCGGGTGACGAGGCGGAGATGGTCCCGCTTATTCCCGATCCGGAGGATATTCTGTTAGTATTCGCCGGCGGTGAGGAGTCCAACTCCTCGTCGGTGATACCCAGCTGGGGGCCGAAGGTTGGCTCTACCGCAGTCACCAGGGCTGTAAACATACCGTAGCAACGACAGGAACAGGATCCAGGAGGGCCGGACATGGCAACCCAACAATACACGCTGGTCAATCCGACCACCGAGCCCATCATCGCGCCTTTCGACGGCGCGCCGCGCCTGCCCACCCTGGCGGGCACGCGGGTGGGCCTCATCGACGACAGCAAGCGCAACGCCGACGTTCTGCTCGAGGAGTTGGCAGAAGTGCTGCGGAACCGCTACGAGATCCGCGAGATTCGCTGGCTGCGCAAGCCCAGCGCGTCGCGGCCCGCCGATCCGAAGGAAATGGAAGAGTTGGTCGCCAACGTGGACTCGGTGGTGGTTGCCATCGGAGATTGAGGGAGCTGCAGCGCGTGCAGTGTGCACGACGGAATTCACGTTGAGAAGGCTGGCCTCCCCTCCGCTACCATTTGCACCGACCGGTTCATCCCCACGGCCAACGCCATGGCCAAGATGTGGGGCGCCGAGGACTATCCCACGATTTTCACGGCGCATCCAATCGAGAACCTGGACCGCCCCGCCCTGCGAGAGCGCGCCGAGGGCCTAGCGACCGAGGTGGCAGCGATCCTGACGAGCGGATAGGGCAAGGGTCGCACGTACATACGTAGGGGTGAATGATTGTTCGCCCCTATTTTTCGGCGTGTGGGCCGGCCGTCAGTAGGCGATCAACTCTATCCGGTCGCCAAACCGCCGAAAGTCGGCGATGTTGAACGTAAGGAGCCGGCGCTCCCCGCGGGCCAGCATGGTTGCAACGATGTTGGCGTCATGGATTTGTCGTCCACCCACCGGCACTTCACGGAGCAAAGCGAACAGTGTTCCGGTCACCGCCGGGCCGTCCTCGAGTATCTCGAAATCGCTGAGCATCCGGTTCACGTCATCGAGCGCTGTATCGAGATCCAACGGATCTGCCCAAATTTGCGGGCGCGTAACCACTGACAAGTATTCCCGTATGATCTGCCTGCTGATGCGCAGTGGTTCGCGGTCAAGAGAGGTGCGTTCCAGTATGTCCTTGGCTGCGTCGTGGTGCGGCGCTCCGACAGCTCGAACATTTACCAGGACATTGGTGTCAACAAACATCGGTTGATTAGATCCGTTCCTCGTAGATATCCTCGCGCCGTAGGCTCAGGCCCTCCGGCCAGGGCCCGAAAGAGCGAGGCGGCAATATTTCATCAATAGCACGGCGGCGGAAGGCGGGCGAATCCTTGCGCCAAAATTGCGCGGTCTCTGCGTCCATATCCACCTTCGCTGTTCTCCACCCGGCGGCGAGGCAGGCCCTGACTTGATCGAACCCGGTGTCCGACCACCAGGGGCGATACTCGCGCGCCTCGGGGGGCAACTTGAAACCGATGATCGTCTCGATCTCGCTGAACGTAGCGCTCCACTCGGGGTCTTTCACCTCACAAAGGTGCGCATAAAGTTTGCGGTACTTGCCGTTGATCGCCTGCTCGGCGTATAGCTTGTCGAGATCGATCGTCATAATGGGCCTCCAGTGGCAAGGTTCTCGAATCCGTTTAGCGCCCCGCCGCGGCCTCCGCATCCCGCAGGTCGGGAGGGAGCAGGTTGGGAATGCCATCCGTTATGCGATAGACCTCGTTGCACGCGGAGCAGGTCAGCGTACCCGTGAGGACTTCTCCGGCGTCCGGTGCCTCTTCAGACGCGATTGTCTCCGCATCGAGGATCAGTGCACCCTTGCAGACCGGGCAGGCCAGTATGTCCAGCAAGTCGGTTCTCAATATGTTCACCCTGTTTCAGCTTATCCCGCCAGTCCTTTCTCGAACAGCCAGGTGAGCACGTCGGCCAGACCGATGACGATGACGCCAGCTACGGTCAATGCCACCGGCCCGGTCATCGCGCCTGCAATGCCACCGGCGGGTCGGTCTCGGCGCCGCGGCTGCAGCCATGCGACTACGAAAGCGTACACCGCCAGCAGGATTTTGGCGACAAGCACGACCGTGTAGGCCATTCCGGCGGCGTCCGAGGTGAGGCGGTCCACCGTCAGGATCACGCCGGACACGATTAGCACGGCAATAGCGGTCACTACGATGGGCCGGAATTCGGTTGCCAGCGCCCGGCTCACCAGGCCACCGGTGTCTGCAGACCGCAGCGCCGGTCGCGCGGCCAGCAGCATGAACAGGCTGCCGCCGATCCACACCACCGCTGCCAGCGCATGGGCCCAGCGTATGATGAGCAGGATGATGCCCAGCACGTCGACCATCAGAGCAGTTCGTCCAGTATTTTGGTGAGCGTGTCGACGTCCATGCGGCTTATCTCCATCTTGTGGATCCGGCCGGCCTGGTCGATGAAGTAGGTCGTCGGGAAGAACTGTACCGCGTATTCCTGGGCCACCATCGCACGTACGTCGGTGGCGAAGTCGAAGGTCAGGCCGAACTCGTCAACGAACTGGCGGGCTTCAACTTCCGTGTCGAATCCCTGGGGCACGAACAGCCCGATGAAACGCACGTTGCGGCCCTGGTACTCCTCCCACACCTCCTGGAAGGCGGGCATCTCGTCCCGGCAGGGCGGGCAGGACGGGTACCAGAAGTTGATGACCACCGCCTTGCCGCGTTGCTCGGACAGGCGAAACTCCTCTCCGCCGAAGGTTCTCAGGGAGAAGTCTGCAGCCGGCTGACCGGTGGAGCAGGCGGCCGCCGTGATGACGGAGAGGAGAATCCCCAGCACGAGGGGAACCGGAAACCGCAGGATTCGAAGTGTTACGCCTCGAATGCCAGCGCGAAGCGGCAAGGTTAGCATGGCTATATTGTACCGAAGGCCGGGCGAACTGCTGGCCAGGGGTCCGGCGGCGACCTACCCGCGGTTCTGCCCGGCCGACTCCCCGAACTGCCGGCCGAACAGGCTGGTCAGCAGCGCGCTGACGACGGTTGCGCCGACGCACATGTAGCCGATGCCCATGTACCCCACGTTGGCCAACAGCGCCCCCGCTATGGCGGCGCCCAGCATGCCGCCACCCTGGTTGCTGAAACCCATGAGCCCCACGCCGGTGGCCTTGGACTCGCCGGAATACTCGGTGCTGGCGGCGATCAGGATCGGGAATGACACGCTGAGCAGGCCGGTGCTCAGCGTCGCCACGGCCACCGTTGCCCACAGTCCCATCTCCACGGAAAACACCACGAACCCGAACGCCCCGCCGGCGATGCCGCAGGCGGCGATGATCAACGCGCGGTACCTCAGGTTTGCCGCGTAGGATGCGCTGTAGTTGCCGGCCATCTGCCCGAGCGAGGTTATCGCCAACGGCAGCGCCACGAAGCCCACGCTCAGGTCGAAGGTGTGGATCAGGTAAGCGGCGAAGAAACTGACGCTCCCCCAGAAGGCGATGCGCTGCGTCACATTGACCGGGACTGCCACGCGGAAGAATCTGATCGACACCAATGACCTGTACCTGGAAAAGTACGCGAAGTTCCGAACCCGCTCTCCCTGCTCCCTGGGGAGCCACAGGAAGTTTGCCACCAGCCCGACCACCAACACGCTGCCGTACACCATGAACGCAAACTGCCAGCCTCCCAGGTCTGCCAGCACCGCGACCAACGGTACGCTGATGGCCGCTGCCAGGCCCTGGATCGACAGCAGCGCGCTCACCGCCTGGGCCCGCCTCTCCGGCGAGATGACGTCCGACACCGACCCCACGATGTTGGGTGGTATGACGCCCCCGCCAAGGCCGGTCAGTACCCGCAGTGCCAGCAGCGTCTCCAGGTTCGGTGCGAACGCGCAGCCGAGCATGGATATCGACAGAACCGCCAGGCACACCAGGGCCACCGGCCGGCGTCCGAACGAGTCGGACAGCGGACCGGCCGAGACTCCGGTGACCGCCCAGGCCGCGAAGGTAGCAGTCGCCAGCTGGCCGGCAACGGCCACCGAAATATCCAGGTCGGTGGCGATCTCCACCAGGAGCGGCGGGACGATGAGGATGGCGCTGATGGTCGCGAAAACGGTGAGCGCAAGCACGGCCATGAACCACGCTTTGTTTACCTCTCTGCGGCCCGTCGCTGCGGTAGGCGTTGCGATGTTGTCTTTCCCTCTTCCGTGGGACGTCGTAATCGTCCCCACGATTATGTGCCAGTCGGGGCCGGCGGCGGCCACAATTGATGCCCCGAATACGCATCGCACCAACCGCCGCTGCGGACGCAGGTGTGTCCGATTGATAATATCGCCGCGTTAGTATAGCCCAACTCGAGATACGCTCCCAACGCGTTTGGCTTCTTATGCACGTGACCCACGCCGCGAGCAGTGTCCAGTTGGTTCATGCTTGACGGCCTTTGCTCTCACGTTACAATCGTTGCGAAGTACAGGCAGCATTTGCAGGTTGAGGTTTTGCCATGCGTTTGGAAAACAAGGTTGCCCTGATCAGCGGCGGCTCACGGGGGCAGGGAGCCGCCGAGGCCCGACTGTTCGCCGGGGAGGGATGCAAGGTCGTCATCGCCGACGTGCTGGAGGATGAGGGCCGGCAGCTGGAGGCGGAAATCAACGAGACCGGCGGCGAGTGCGTCTTCGTGAAGCTGGACGTCACCAGCGAAGACGAATGGAAGGCCGCCGTCAACACCGCCGTGGAGCGGTTCGGCAAGCTGGACATCCTGGTGAACAACGCCGGCATCTACCGGCAGGTGGGGATCGAAGACACCAGCGAAGAGCTGTGGGACAACATCTTCGACATCAACGCCAAGGGCGTGTTCCTGGGCACCAAGGCGGCCATCCCTGAGATGCGCAAGGCCGGCGGCGGCTCCATCATCAACATCTCCAGCGTGGCCGGCCTCATTGGAAGCTGGCGGGCGCCGGCCTACGGGGCCACCAAGGGCGCGGTTCGACTGTTCACCAAGTCCACGGCCATCCAGTACGCCGCTGAAGGGATCCGCTGCAACTCGGTGCATCCGGGCATCATCGAGACGCCCATGACCACGCCCACGTTGCTGCGGGACGATGCGGCCCGGCAGGCTTCGCTGGACCGGACGCCAATCGGCCGGGTCGGTCAGGCGGAAGACGTGGCCTGGGGCGTGCTGTTCCTGGCCTCCGACGAGTCATCCTTCATGACGGGTAGCGAGTTGGTGATCGACGGCGGGTTGTTCGCGCAGTAGCATCGCAGTCGGCCGATCCCGGGCGATGCCATTGCGCGAGAGGCGAGGCAGCCTGGTTGGCATGGCCGCCGCGCTCGGCCTGGCCCTGTGCCTGCTGGCCGCGTTGGCGTTGCCGAAACCCGCCCACGCCTGCTCGTGCGGGCCCGTCGGATCGCCGGCCGAAGCCCTGGCGGATGCCGACTCTGTATTCGCCGGGAAAGTCACCTCCATCAGGCCCCTGGGCCATCCTCCGTTCCGGCTATCATCGGCAGACCCAGTGGGCGTGGAGTTCCAGGTAAGCCGGGTCTGGAAGGGACCGCGCCGTGAGACGGCGGTCATCGAAACTGAGCTGAGCGAAATTTCGTGCGGGTACGAGTTCAAAAAGGGCGGCACCTACATCGTGTACGCGAACGACGGCAGAACCGGGTTGTGTTCCCGTACCTCGCCGGCTTGGAGAGCGTTCGAGGATCTCATGGCGCTGGGTTTGGGGCAGAATCCGGAGGCCTCTCCCGATGCGAAGGCGGCGGCCGGTGGCACCTGTGCACGACCTGAAACCAAGGGAGCAAAACCGGTGGACATCGCCAGCGCGTCCCTGTTGGCCGGCGCCATCGCCTTGGGCATACGCCGCCGGCCTCGCCTATAATGAAGGTGCGAAACGGTCGGCCACAACAGACCGGCAACTGGTGCCCCCGCAGACAATTGGAGCTAATCTGATGGTCAGCAAAACCACAAAGGTCCAAGTTCCTTACGAGGATGAGGTTGATGATCTCACTATCGAATACCCATCCTCCGACGGTGAACCGATGGCCGAATCCGAAGCGCAATACGCGCCGCTGACCGAAACGGTGTCCACGCTGCGTGTCCGATACCACGAACGGAACGACGTTTACGTCGGTGGGGACCTGCTGATCTACTATCAGATGAACCGCAATGACGTCAGAGTCGCGCCCGATGTCTTCGTCGTCTTTGGCGTCACCAGCCGCCACCCACGGGACTCCTGGCTGGTCTGGCGCGAGGGCCGGGCCCCGGATTTCGTGATGGAAATCGCATCTTCCAGGACTTGGCGGCGGGACGCAACCGAGAAGCGCCGCATCTACGCCGACATGGGCGTTACGGAGTACGTGCGCTTCGACCCTACCGGCAACTACTTTACGCCGGCTCTCGTCATGGAAACGCTGGAAGGCGCGGAATACCGGGAGCAGCCGCTCACCGCGGACGACGCAGGAATCCTACGCGGATACAGTGCGGGGCTGGCGCTGGAAATCTGCGTAACGCCAGACTTGAAGCTGCGTCTGCACGATCCAGTGGCCGGAGAATGGCTGCGGACGCACCAGGAGACCGAGGACGCCCGCCGCGAAAGCGAAGCTGCACACCGAGCTGCCGAAGCCGAAATCGCTCGGCTCCGGGAGCAGCTGGAACAACTGCGACAGCAATCATGACAGCGAGGCATTGAAAATGAGACTGGAAAACAAGGTGGCTTTCATCAGCGGCGGCGCCCGGGGCATGGGCGCCACCGAGGCGCGAATGTTCTCCCGCGAGGGCTGCAAGGTGGTCATCGGCGACCTGCGGGACGAATTGGGACGCCAGGTTGAGGCCGAGATCAACGAGCTGGGCGGCGAGTGTCTCTACGTCCACCTGGACGTGACCGACGAGCAGTCCTGGAAGGACGCCATCGGGGCCACGGTGGAGCGGTTCGGCAAGCTGGACATCCTGGTGAACAACGCCGGGGTTTACATGCCGGAGCGGGTCGAGGACACCACCATGGAGAACTGGGACGTCACGATGAGCGTCAACGCCAAGGGCGTGTTCCTGGGCACCAAGGCGGCCATCCCGGAAATGCGGCGCAGCGGCGGCGGCTCCATCGTGAACATCTCCAGCGTCGCCGGGCTGGTGGGTAACCACATCTCCTCGGCCTACACCGCTTCCAAGGGCGCGGTGCGGCTGTTCACCAAGTCCACGGCCATCCAGCACGCCGGCGATGGCATCCGGTGCAACAGCGTGCATCCCGGCACCATAGAGACCGACATGACTGCCGACCTGCTGGCCGCCGGAGGCCGGGAGGACCGGCTGAACCGGACCCCGCTGGGTCGTCTGGGCCAGGCCGAGGACATCGCCTACGGGGTGCTGTTCCTGGCCTCCGACGAGGCGTCCTTCATGACCGGGAGCGAGTTGGTGATTGATGGCGGGCGGACCGCCATGTAGCAGCCGCAACCGGCGCGTGAAATCGTCAGGAGCAGGGTTTGCAAGATTTTGGGATTGGCGGATTTGGATGCTTTCCGTAGCCGGGATCTCGTGATCCTGCTGAACTGTCCAATCCGATGAATCCTGCTTTTGACAATACCGGCGCACAGTAATCCATGGGGATATTTTCCGGCGGGTTTTCCCTGCTGCAGTGTCGGCTGCCTGACGCCCACCCCTACGTGCGTCTCCAGCACGCGGTGTTTCATGTGCTGGAGGCGGACAGCGGCGGCGCGGCCCGGGTCGTCGATTTCACCATTTTCGGGTTGGTGCTGTTCAGCGCGGTGAATCTGGCCGTGGGCAACACCAGGCTGGAGTTCTTCTTCGTCAGCGTGTTTGCCGCCGAGTATGTGATCCGGTTGTGGTGCATTGTCTGGCACAACAACTACCGGCAAGGAGGCTGGAAGGCCCGGCTGAGATACGCCACCACCAACGCCGCGGCGATCATCGACTTCATCGCCATCTGGCCGACGTTGCTGGTGATGATTGTTTTCGGCGAGGTCGAGGTGCTGCCGATATTCCGCCTGGTGTCCCGGCTCATCATGACCGGCCGGCGCTTCCCGGCGATGCGCCTGATGGGGCGGGTGATGATGCGGTCGGCGTCGCAGCTGATCAGCGTGCTGGTGACACTGAGCGTGTTCTGGCTGGCGGCCGGCTATCTGATGCACTCGGCGGAAACGAATCTGCCCAACGGGAACCACGACCAGTTCGGCTCCATCGGGGACTCGCTGTGGGCCTCCGTCGTGATCCTGACCACGCTGCCGTCCCTGGAGGTGGTGCCGGGCACGCTGGTTGGGCGGGTTATCGCCGGTTTTATCGCCCTATTGGGCATCGGGCTATTCGCGTTGCCCGCCGGCATCCTGACCTCCAATTTCATGGAGGCGTACCAGCAGGTGCGGGAAAACGCGGGCAGGATTGAGTTGAGCACCTGTTGGGTGCTGAGCGCCGCCCAGCGGCGGCAAACGCACTGGCCGCCGTCCCTGGGTTGAACCCGGGGCGCCGCGGCCAATCCCACCGGCGCGGCATCCGACCTCACGCGTATCCGATTACCCCGGAACCGTCATTGCGAGCGAAGCGCGGCAATCTCGTTGGGGCCGGGAACACTGCTGCGGGAACGAGATCGGCACATCGCTGCGCTCCTCGCGATGACAGACCGGGCCGGCGTCAGGCGGTCCGGCGGGTTGTGGGTCAGCGCAGTTCCCGGGGCAGCGTGAATGTGATGTCCTCTTCGGCGCCCTCCAGCAGGGTCACTTTCGCCGGGTCCAGCGCCTCTATCACCGCTTCCACCAGCACTTCCGGCGTGGAAGCGCCGGAGGTGATGCCCGCCCGCTGGCATCCCACCAACCACTCGGGATCGATCTCGTCCGGGCCGTTGATCAGGTAGGCCGGCGTTCCGTTGGCCTCGGCGACCTCCCGCAAGCGGTTGCAGTTTGACGAGTTCTGCGCGCCGATCACCAGCACCACGTCGACCAGCCCGGCCATCTGCGTTACCGCGTCCTGCCGGTTGGTGGTCGCGTAGCAGATATCGTTCCGCACCACCGCGCCGGGGAATCGCTCCTGGATGGCGCCGATGGCGTTGGCGGTATCGCCCACGGACAGGGTCGTCTGGGTTATGACGGCCACCTCGGTATCCACCGGCCAGTCGATGTCGGCGCTGACCTCCTGCTCGGACAGGGGAGCGGAATCGTTGATGAGCGTCATGGGCGCCTGGCCCATGGTCCCACGGACCTCCTGGTGGCCCTGGTGCCCGACCAGCAGCACCTTCCTGCCTTCGCGGTGGTACTTCTTGGCCTCGTTGTGTACCCGGGTCACCAGCGGACACACCGCGTCGATGACCCTGAGGTTGCGCTCGGAAGCTTTCTCGAAATCCTCCGGGGGCGAGCCGTGCGCCGAGAACACCACCAGGGAGCCGTCGGGCACTTCGTCAACCTCCTCCACCGTGATGGCGCCCTTCTGCTCCAGCTCAGCGACCACGTAGGGGTTGTGCACTATCTGGTGCTTGACATAAACCGGAGGCCCGAACCGCTCCAGGCACTCCTCCACGACGTCGATGGCTCTGACCACGCCGGCGCAGAACCCTCTTGGGGAACTCAATACGACTTCAACCATTTTGTAATCCTCTCGCAGCGCATCTTCGCCCCTGCGGCCCATGATCCCTTGAATGCTCATTCAGTAAGTCCTGTTTATCTTTGCTCGTGCGCGTTGGATGTCGTCGCTACGCGTTGTCCGGCTCCCAGCCCCAGGGCCGTGGACCCCAGCCGGCTTCGAACACCTCGCCCCGCTTCACCGACAGCACAGGGGTAACGGCGCGTTCCGACTGGCGGCCGTTGCCCAGCACGTCGTAGACCACCCAGTCGCCGTCCTGGATGTCCAGCACCGAAACGTCGGCCTGCTTGCCGACCTCCAGGCTGCCCAGGCGCTCCTCTTCGCCGATGGCCCGGGCGGGGTTGATGGTGCACATCTCCACCACCCGGTCCAGGGTGAAGCCCATGGCCAGGAACCGGGTCATCATCTCGGTCATGCTGTGTACGGTGCGGATGCGTCCCGGTACGGTGAGGTCGGTGCTGATGCAGTGGGGTTCCACGCCCTGGTCCAGCACCCGCTCGCCGATGTCGAAACTGAAGTTGGCGCGTCCGTGGGCGGTGTCCAGCCAGACGCCGCGCTCGTGGGCTTCGCGGGCTTCGGGAACCAGGTTGCCGTCGCTGTCCAGCACGCCGCCCGGGTTGGCGGTGAAGAAGTGGGTGACGATGTCCCCCGGCTCCATGAGGGGCAGCAGGTCCCGGATCACCTCGGCCGGATAGCGCTTTTCGGTGTCGCCGATGTGGACCATGAGGCGCACGCCGGCCTCCCGGGCCGCTTGCTTGGCCAGGCGCGGCATCTCCATGCCCATGATTTCCAGGGCGGGCGAGACCATGCGGGCTTTGATGCCGCGAATGGTGCCGTTGCTCTCCTCGACCACCTGTATGGTCCGCTCCAGGTCGATGCTGCTGGGCGAGAAGATGTCGGGCGTGGTGGCCAGGCCGGTGCGGCAGATATGCAGGAAGGGGATCACCTCGGTGGCGTTGTTGGGAATAATGTGGGCCGGAAAGCCGCCGTAGGTATCGCAGCCGCTGCTGCCCGCATCCACCATGGTGGTGACGCCGGCGCGGACGCCGCCCACGTCGGCGTTAACGCCGTTGCCGTTGACCCCCTCGTACACGTGGGTGTGCAGGTCAATCAGGCCGGGGGTGACGTACCTGCCCCGCACCTCCACGACACGGGAAGCCTCGTCTGCCGATATATCAGCTGCGACGGCGGCGATCTTTCCGTCGGTTATCGCCACATCGTATGCGCCGTTCAGGCTCTGGGTGGGGTCGATTACGGTTCCGCCTTTGATGAGCAGGTCGTACATGAGCGCTTCCTCCGTCGTCCGCGGTCGTTCAATCGTGCCGATAGGATCCCCTATTGGGGCTGTGCCAGCGTAGACAGCGCCATTGGCAGTGTCAAGCGGAGCGCTCGGAATGCGCCTCCAGCGTCGGGGCTCGCAAGTCATGGGGCTGACTGCAGCCGGAATTAGCTGATGCGCTGCGTCCCAGAGTTCCGGCGCTGTGCGCGGGCCTGGCACGCCCGCCCGGTCAGGGCCGGCGGTGTCAGGCCGCGTCGACTGTGAAGTACTCCAAAACCGGATCTAATCCGCTGTCGACTCGCCGGTGGAGCTCATGGCGCTGGGCTCAGCGGTCCCGGCCGACTGATAATTGAGCCGACACAAGGCAGCGATCAAACTTCCACCAACTACCAGAACCATATAAACGTAGATGCATATGTTCTGCCAGAGGTACCCTATGTTCAACCGGTCCAACGCCTCTTCTTGCGGATATCCCAGGGCGTCGAAATCGATCTCCCACGCATATAGAAGGTTGTGGTCCGGCAGGATTGCCGGCAGGCCCGGCATCAAGTAAATCGCAAGCATCGCAACGGCGCCGATGGCGGCTATGGTTACCGTCGTTGCCAGTGCGGCGTAGAGGAAAAACCTGCGGTCCCGCTCCGGTAGATCAACTTCAGGGTCCCGCAACAGGAGCAATATGACGAACACCCCAGACAATGACGCAAGCTGAACCGCGAACTCGGCCCAAACCCCGAGGTTGGACAATATGAGCACGCAGACGTACGCCACCCCCGCGGGAGGACCTACCACTGCGACCGCCCGCCGCAACGGATCCTTGGCGCCGCGCCCTGACCCGTACTGCCAATTCCAAAGCAGATGGAATACCAGGGCAGCGGACGATGCGATTATCAGGTTCACCGTGAGAGCCAGCATGTATGGAAACGGCTTCCCCGCGAAATCTCCCAGGGTGTAGAACCCGTAAATGTCCATGCGCGTCAGTGCAGACGGCAGCAGTTGCGCGCTCAGCAGGAAGAAAAGCGAAATGGACAGGAACTCGCGGAGAGTGTGGGCGCCTCGCATCCTCATGAATTTGTACGCGAGCATCAAAGCCATGATGGACACGATGTAGATGATCGGGATCCATGGATCCATGAGGCCAGCGGACGACAAAATGTAACCGCTGGCCACGATGCACAACCCGGGCAGGAGACAACTGAAGGCGGCAAAGCTCAGGGTTCCCCTGAAGTCCATGTATGGCACGATGCTGTGTCGAGAGTCCGCATCGATGGCTGCGGTGGCCGGCGTCGGCGTTTCCGGGAAGGGCTGCTGGGGCTCCGGTTCCACATCCGCGGGCGCGTGCTCAGGTTCGGTTTCGATATCCGATTTGAATCCGGCCAGCGTCAACAGGCCGTCCACCTCGGCGCCCGAAAGGTTCAGAGCTTCTCCGAAAACCTCCAGGCGCTTTCGGTTGGGGCGAGTTACGCCGGATTCCCAGCGGGAAACCATGGTATGGCTGGACCGGTCGGCGAATTCACTGTCGACCAATGCCATGCGACGCAGCAGTTCTTCCTGGGTCAGACCTCGGGACCCGCTCTCGGTCGAAAATGCCTCCCGGTAAGCCTTCATCAGGATGCCTACCTGGGCCGAGCGGGAGCGTTGTGCGTCGCGGGCTGGCATCGGTGTAAACGGTCTTCGGTGAAGAGAATGGGAATGTGTGAATTGCGTGACTCGACAAGTGTCGCGGCGTCGAGTCTCAAAAACGTGCTTGCATTTTATCCCGTTTGCATTGACTTGTGGCAAAAAACGTTAGCATTTCCGCCACTGATTCTCCGTATCAGGCGGCCGGATAAGCTCAAACTGGCGACCCACCACCCGATGCCCTATACTGCGCCCAGGCAATCGGCCACCGAATTCGAGCGCGGCCCCGCCGCGGAGGTCACTATGGCATTGGGATTGAGAAGCTACCGCCCGCTGGTGGGTGGAGTCACTCACATGGTCAGTACCGGTCACTACCTGGCGACCGCAGCCGGATACCGGATTCTCGAGCAGGGCGGGAACGCCATCGACGCCGGCGTGGCGGCCGGCATCGTTATCAACGTGACGCTTCCCCAGTACACCAGCTTTGGCGGCGTGGCCCCGACGATCATTCACCATGCCGCATCCGGAGACACCAAAGAGATCAGCGGCCTCGGTCGGTGGCCTGCCGAGGCGTCCATCGACTATTTCCGTAGTGAACACGGCGGCGATATGCCCCATGGCGTGATGCGAACCGTAACGCCGGCCGCGCCGGACGCCTGGCTCACTGCCCTCAGCCGCTACGGCACCATGACCTTCGAACAGGTGGTCACGCCGGCGCTGGAGATTGCAGTCCACGGTTTCCCGATACCTGCCACGCTGCACCGCGCGCTGGTCAGCAGCGGCGACAACATCATTCTCGACGAGGGAGACACCAGCCAGTGGACCAGCACCATGCAGATCTTCTATCCCGGAGGAGAGGCCCTGGGGATCGGAGACCTGCTCGTCCAGTCTGACCTGGCGCGCACCTTCCGCCGTATGATCGACGCCGAACGCGCAGTTGCCGGGCAGGGTCGCGAGGCTGCCATCCAGGCCGCGCGCGACCTGTTTTACAAGGGTGACATCGCCGAGGAGATGGTTGCGTTCATCCGGAGCCAGGGCGGTTGGTTGTCCATGGGTGACCTGGCGTCCTTCTCCGTTGGCGTGGACACTCCGCCCGTGATTGACTACAAGGGCATTGACGTCTATGCCTGCGGCCCGTGGTGCCAGGGGCCGATGAACCTCCACGCCCTGCGCATCCTGGAAGGGTGCGACCTGCCGGGCATGGGCCACAATTCGGCCGAATACATCCACACCGTGCTGGAGGCCCTCAAGCTGGCTTTCGCCGACCGTCACGCCTACTATGGCGACCCCGATTTCGTGGACGTGCCCATGGCCGGCCTGCTCTCCCGCGAATATGCGGAGATCCGGCGCAGGGAGATCGACCCCCGACGGGCTCACCCCGAGATGCCCGATGCCGGAGATCCGTGGGCGTTCCAGGCGGGGAGCGGCCACGCGGCTCGCAAACCGGAACCGGTGGCCGGCCCGCTGTCGGCGGACACCTCTTACATCTGCGCGGTGGACCGCTGGGGCAACGCGTTCTCGGCAACGCCGAGCGACGGCTTTGGCGGCGCTCCCATCGTGCCCGGTCTGGGCTTCATGGTGTCGGCCCGGGGAGCGCAGAACTGGCTGGACGAAGACCATCCTGCCGGCCTGGCGCCGGGAAAGCGGCCGCGCCTGACTCCGAACCCCGCGATGGCGTTCAAGGATGGCCGGCCCTGGATGCCCTTCGGAACACCCGGCGGCGACGTTCAGCCTCAGTCTATGGTCCAACTCTTCCTCAACGTGGCCGAATTCGGCATGGACGTGCAGCAGGCCATCGAGGCTCCCCGCGCGTCCACCTGGAGTTTCCCCAACTCCTTCTGGCCCCACGCCTACCGGCCCGGCCTCGTCGGCGTCGAATCGCGCATCGATCCGTCGGTGGTGGACGACCTCCGCAAACGCGGCCACGATGTGGACGTGTGGAACGAGTGGACCCCGCGGATGGGCTCGCTGTGCGCTATTGAGATCGACCGCGAGCGCGGGAGCCTCTTTGGAGGCGCCGATCTGCGGCGGGACGGCTACGCGATGGGCAGGTAATCTCCAAACCCGTCACAATTGATAGGGCGCCGCCGGGAGGATGTCCCGGCGGCGCCCTATTGCATCGAATGCGGTGTGGCGAAGTTGACTGGTGCGCGCGTGACGCCCCGCTCCGTCGGGGCCGGGGCTAAGGTTTCGCCATCCGGTAGCCGATGCCGTGCTCCGTGAAGATGTACGACGGCTTGCGGGCATTGTCGCCCAGCTTTTGGCGCAGCGTCTTCACGTAGGCGCGCAGCAACTGCGACTCACCGGCATACTCCGGCCCCCAGACCCGGTGCAGCAACTCGTCCTGCGTCATGACGCGTCCGGCGCCGTTTGAGAGCTCGTGCAGCAGCTTGTACTCGGTGGCGGTCAGTTGCACCGGTTGTCCGGCAACCGTGACCCGGTGCGACGTGTAGTCGATGTTGACCGTTCCCAGGGCGTATCCTTCATCCTTTATTGCCGTGGGGCCTGCGCTCACTCTCATGCGCAGTGAGGCCCTGATGCGCGCTACCAGTTCCATGGGGGAGAATGGTTTAACGATGTACCCATCTGCGCCTTTTTCGTAGGCCAGGATCGCGCTCGCTTCGTCTCCAGGGTCCAGGATGCCGATCACTGAGACCTCGTGTGATGATACGAGCCATTCCACCAGGTCGAATCCTTTGTCGGCCGACCTGGACAAATCGATCACAGCGATTTCGGGCTTCTGTTCGGCCACCAACCGGCCCAGGTCTTCGAGGTCGAACACGGCCAGCGGAGCAAAATCGGCTCGTGACAATGTCCGGCGCATCGTGCTGAGGATGTGCGGATCCTCAGCAACCACCAGAATCCGCGGTTTTTCACTTGCCGTCGGGCGTTCAGGTTCCGTTTCCTTCGCGGACTCTCCGGTTGCGTGCATCGTTCCGGGGTTCGCCATCGGGATCGTCAGCCGGAAGGTCACCCCGTGTTGGTCCTCGCTCCGCCTGACGTGGAAATTACCTCCGTGGGCGCCCACGATACCCTCGGCAATTGCCAGGGCCAGTCCGCCCCCTTCACCGCTTTCCTCGCCTTCTCCCAATCGTACCGCTCGGAGCCTTTCAAACAACTCCGGTGGCTGGGTGCTGTGGTCGCAATCTCCAACCGTAGACACCGAGATGGCGACCTGGGCGTCAAGCAATTCGGCTCTGACCGTTATGGTGGCGGCTTCGGTGGAGTACCGGAAGCTGTGAGTGAACAGGTCGCGCAGCACTTGGTCGACGCGCTGCCTGTCGGCGAGGATACGGGGCAGACCCGACGGGATGTGTGTGTCGATAGTCTGGCCGGCGTGGTTGCGCCGGAATTCGTTAACCGCCTCGGCGACCAACTGGGATACCTCGGTGTTTTCGAGGGAAAGCTGGAGCGTGCCCGAGTTAATGCGCGATAGATCGATCAGGCTGTTGATCTGTGCACGCATCAACTCCGCCTGATGGTCGATGATCTTCAGGAGCTGCAGAGACTCGGACGCGTGCATCGAGCCGACGATGTCAGTCAGGGCGATGAGCGAACCTTTGATTGCGCTCAACGGCGTGCGGAGCTCCTGGCTGACCATGCCCAGTAAGTCCGATCGCAACTTTTCGTCGTCCAGGTAGGGCGTCATGTCCTGCATCGCCACCACGATCGACGTAATATCACCGTTGTCAGAATAAATGGGCGCGGCGTTGACCAGGGTGGTGAAAGAGCGTCCGCTGGGCAAACAGACGACAATTTCCTCAGCGCGTACTATCTCGCCACTCTGCATGACCCGGGAAGTCGGCAGCTCGGCGAAGGAAATCTCCCGACCGTCGGCTCGCCGGAACGAAGCCACCTCGGGCAGCCGCTCGAAGGACCCGCCCGGCAGCTGCAGATCGTCAACCATGCGCTGACATTCACGGTTTGCGACGAGCAGGCGCCCGGTTTTGGCGTCGAAGACGATTACGCCAATTGGGGCTATGTTGACGAGCGCTTGCAGGTCGGTCTTTCTTCGTCGTACGGCTTCGAATTCGCGGGCGTTGGAAATCGCGGCCCCGGCGTGCGCGGCGAACCGGACGATGATGTCTTCGTCATCGGACGTAAACTCTTCCCCACTCTCCGTATCGGCGAGGTATATGTTGGCGATGTGGACCTCGTCGCGCCGGATCGCCATGCCCAGGAACGCCCGCATCGGCGGGTGCCCTTCGGGCAGACCGACCGACTTGGGATGACTGGCGATATCGGCCACGCGCAGCGGACCATTTACCTCGTTCAGGTGGCCCAGCAGCCCCTTGCCTTGTGGCGGAGTCTGCACGCCGTGGAATGCACCTGCGGTGCCCCCGGAGGTGAGAATGTTCTCGACTTCGCCGGTTGCAGAGAATGCCAGGAGCACTCCATATCGAGCGTTGGTCAGCCAACATGCGTTGTCAATGACCTTTTGCAGGACGGTCTCGGCTTCCAAACTCTCCGAGATCCGCAGGCAGGCATCGAGCAGATTGGCCGACCTGTCGGGAGTTTTCCGGTCATGTCGCTTGGGCCAGTCCGACCTTGTCTGCGTATCGGTCGATATATGTGCAGGCATCATTGATCCGTACGAGTATGCATGTGACGTGGTTACGCAGGCGGTGTCTGCGGATTCGACACCGTCGGACCGAAGAATCCGGCAAGGAGTGTCCGCCCGGATCCTCAGCAAATGACTCGCAATGTGACCGTCTGCCTGCCGGCATCATACCATACCATTTGCGAAAAGCAAACCATTATTGCGAGAATATTTCGTATATGTAACGGATGTGTAACTAATTTCCACGAGCGAATCCTGGCCGTTCCTGATACAAGGCTGAGGATACCCTCCGAACGGCGTCCAACGGCCAAGGCGCAACAAACGGAGCACAAACTGGGTATCAAGCCTATGTTTGTCCAGTATCGCACAAATATGCGGTTATGTGACTCGTTCAGTTTGGTTTCTTGTCAATACGCTGGGGCCTGATCGGCTGCCTGGGCATTTATGCGTGCATCAAACCGCGGTCTGCATCGTTTACAATGGGTTCGCGCCGACCTCCCGGGTTGGCGTTGGTAGCCAGGCAAGCACGGTTGCAGATCGACTTGCCGCCGGCCTGGGCACCGTGGAACCACTGCTGTCGCGTGACAGGCGGGCATTCTTCACTCACCTGAATCTAAAATGGATGAACTGCAAGCCATCGCCGAATTTGTGCGTCCGCACATCCACAGAGGGCGTTTCGTCCTGGAGGACGGTCAGACGACAAACTGGTACGTCAACGGGCGCGCATTCATGCTAACCCCCGAGGGCAGCACCAGGGCTGGGCGATACATCGGGAAGCTGCTGGCTGACGATGTGGGCTGCGTCGGCGGACCGGCCACCGCAGCGATCTCCGTGGTGACGGCGGTGGTGCACCAATCCGCTGTGCCCCGCACCGGTTTCTACGTGCGGCCGGAAGCGAAAAGCTACGGGATGCTGAACCGGATCGAAGGCAACCTCGAACATCAGGTGGCCATCGTGGACGACACGTGCTACACGGGCGACTCGATCATCCGGTGCATTCGGGCCGTGGAAGAGGCGGGTTCGGTGGTGAGGCAGGTTGTGTCGGTGTTCGACCGGGGAGACGGGGGCCGGCGCATTCGAGAACTGGGCTACGACTACCGGTTCGTGCTGCGTATTGAGGACGGCGAGCCCATACTACCCTCCGGTTGATCCTCCGAAGTTCGTGCGGGGCGAGTTTGTGGCTTCGTCACCGGTCTCGCCGCCCGGGAGACCAACTGGGGGTCCTCAGTTTCTGCGGTGAAGTGGACGCTTACCCGCTTGTTGACCGGCGGGGATGGATGGGCGCTGATCCCGTGGCCAGCGTTCGGCAGACCCGAGTCCTGCCGACGTACCACCGTAAGGTAGGGATGGATGGAACGCCGGTTGACCGGGCGAGCCATCCGGACCCATTCCAGTGATATATCCCCGGGCTGAGACGGTGTGCCGGGGACGAACTGCCGTAAAATGTGTGCGATTTTCAACGCTGCAGCGCGGTCCCATGAATCAACTGGTCAAAATCTCGGCTGGCCTGGTCAACTCCAACTGGTTCGAATATTTCATCATCGCCGTCATTATCGTCAACGGCGCCCTGCTGGGTCTGGAAACATCCGCATTCATTGCCGGCGCCTACGGACACTGGCTGGAGTTGGGCAACCAGATCGCCCTGGGGGTCTTCATCGTCGAAGCCATTCTCAAGATGGTGGCGCTGTGGCCGCGTATGCAGGATTATTTCCGGGACGGATGGAACATCTTCGATTTCGCGGTGATCGTCTTCGCCCTGATTCCGGCCACCGGGCAGTTCGCGATGATTGCCCGGCTGGCGCGCCTGCTCCGCGTGGTGCGCCTGATCTCGGCGATACGCGACCTCAGGCTCATCGTGGCGGCGCTGGTGCGTTCCATCCCCAGCGTGGGGCACGTCATCATGCTGATGAGCATCGTGGTCTACATCTACGCCATCATGGGCTTCCATCTTTTCCACGCGCACGATCCCGAGCACTGGGGAAGCCTGGCGATTTCACTCCTCACCCTGTTCAACATCATCACGCTGGACGGCTGGACCGACGTCATGGACACGGCGATGCAGCAGCATTCGTACGCGTGGGTATATTTCGTCAGCTTCGTGGTGGTGGGCACCTTCGTGGTGATCAACCTGTTCATCGCCATCATCATCAACAGCCTGGACGACACGAAGCGAGGTCAACTGCAGGAAGGCCTCGAACCGGTCTCCCGGCAAGAGCTCATGCGCGAGTTGCGAGCAACCCAGGAGACGCTCAAGCGGCTGGAAGAACGATTGAACCTGCACGATGGCGAGGACGAGCAGCATCGTTAGCGTCGCTGTACTCGCGGGTACCAGGTTTGCGGCGGGGAAGCGTCAGGATCGGGATGTTCATGTTGGGAGATCATCGGGATCGGGACCGTTCTGTGATGGAGCTCTCGTCGTACTGCCAAATCCTGAAATCCGGTAAATCATGATTCTGACGATTTGCACATGAGCGCCGCCGTGTCGTTCCGCATGGGTGGTATCATTGGCCCGAATCACCCGGAGATGGAGGGATTGACGTGCCTTTTGGAAATAACGATTGGCTGGCCCTGACACAGGAAGACCCGATCGAGCCCGAAATCCCGCTGTGCGACCCGCACCACCACTTCTGGGACGGGCGGCTGCAGAGCATCCCCTACCAGCGCTATCTGCTCCACGAACTGATGGCCGACCTAGATTCCGGCCACAACGTGCGGTCCACCGTTTTCGTGGAAGCCCGGTCCATGTATCGGGCCGAGGGCCCGGAGGAGATGCGGCCGGTGGGCGAGGTGGAATTCGTGCAGGGGTTGGCGGCGGCCAGCGCCAGCGGCACCTACGGCGAGGCCAGAGCCGCAGCTGCCATCGTGGGACACGCCGACCTCAAGCTCGGTGACGACGTGGCCAGGGTGCTGGAAGCCCTGCAGGCCGCAAGCCCCAACCGGTTCAAGGGCATCCGGCACAACGTGACCTGGAGCCCCGACCCGTCCATCGAGAACCGCGAGATTCCCGGCATACTCGCCAACGACACCTTCCGCGCCGGCGCCCGCGTGCTGGCCCGCATGGGCCTGTCGCTGGACATCATGCTGTCCTTTCCGCAGCTCAACGAAGTCGCTGAATTCGCCCGGGCCGTACCCGAGGTGTCGATAATCCTCAATCACGTGGGCGGGGTCAGTCGCACCGGCATCTATGCCGGCAAGGATGACGAGGTCATACCGGCCTGGCGCGACGGCATCCGGGCGGTGGCCGAGTGCCCCAACGTCACCTGCAAGCTGGGCGGGTTGGGAATGCCACGGTGGGGTTTCGGCTGGCAGGCGCGCGCCGAGCCCATCGGATCCGAGGAACTGGCCGAGGCCATGACCCCGTGGATGACCCACTGCATTGAGCAGTTCGGTCCGGATCGCTGCATGTTTGAGAGCAACTTCCCGCCGGACAAGGTCTCCTTCTCGTACAACGTGATGTACAACGCGTTCAAGCGGCTTTCCCGGCCCTACAGCGACAGCGAGCGGGCGAACCTGCTCCATGACACGGCGGTCCGGGTGTACCGCATCGACGCGTAACTCGAGGACACGACGGCATGAAATATGACGTGATCATAGTGGGAGCGGGGTCGGCCGGGTGCGTCCTGGCCAACCGGTTGTCCGAAGACCCCGGCCGGTCGGTGCTGCTGCTGGAGGCTGGGCCTGACTACCCCGGTGCGGACCAACTGCCAGACGAATTGAAATACGACATGAACCAGGCCGCCTCCGAGGAGGGCGCGGCGCACAACTGGTCGCTGGTCGGCAGGTCCACCGCACAGCAGGCGAGGCCGTTGCACGTCGCTCGCGGCAAGGTCACCGGCGGGAGCAGCGCCATCAACCACCAGATTCTCCTGCGCGGAGCCCCCGAGGATTTCGATGGATGGGCCGCGGCGGGCAACGACGAGTGGAGCTACCAGAAGACGCTGCCATATTTCCGCCGGCTGGAAAACGACGCGGACGTCAGGGACGACTTTCACGGAACCGACGGCCCGATTCCCGTGTGGCGACACGCCCGCGAGGACTGGCTGCCCCTGCACGCCGCCTTCTACCAGGCCTGCCGGGACCTCGGGTTCCCCGACGACCCCGACATGAACCACCCCGATGCCACGGGCGTGGGACAGGTGCCCCTGAACAACCCGGGCGGCGTGCGCATGAGCACCGCCATCACGTACCTGGATGCCTGCCGGCACCGCCTCAACCTGACCATCCGGGCTAATGTGGTCGCCCGGCGGATCGTGTTTGATGGCAAGCGCGCCACCGGGGTGGAGGTGGAAAGCGGAGGAGAGGTGTTCGTCGTTGAAGGCGACGAGATCCTGCTCGCCGCCGGAGCGATCGCCTCGCCGCAACTGCTGCTGCTGTCGGGGGTCGGCGCGTCCGACCAATTGCGCCCGTTGGGCATCGAACCGGTTCACGACCTGCCTGGGGTCGGTCGAAGCATGAAGAACCACCCCTCGGTGTCCATCGTGTTCCGGTCTCAGCCTGACCATCACCTGGCCCCGGATGCGCCCCGCAACCAGGTGGGGTTGCGGTTCACCGCACAGGGATCATCAGAACGCAACGATATCCAGGTTCAACCCACCACGTCGTATCCCGAGAGCCGGGAAGCGCCCAACATCCGCGTCGGGTGTCGCCTGGAGTACCCCTACAGCGAGGGCTTGCTGACGCTCGTGTCCGGCGACGTAACGGAGCAACCGGACCTGGACTTCCGGTTTCTCAGCGATCCCAGGGACACCGCCCGGTTCCGTGACGCGGTGCGCCGAACGGTGCGTATCTTCGAGCACCCGGCCTTTGGCGACCTGCTGGCGGAACGCCTGTCGCCCGCCGATTCGGACTTGGCCGACGACGCGTCCCTGGATGCCTGGCTGCAACAGAACGCCGGCATCGCCGGTCACACCTCGGTCACCTGCAAGATGGGTCCGGCGGCGGATCCGACGTCCGTGGTGGACCAGTATTGCCGGGTGCACGGCCTGCAGAATCTCCGCGTGGTCGACGCCGCCGTGATGCCGGATATAGTTCGGGCCAACACCAACGCCACCATCATCATGATGGCCGAGCGGGCTGCCGACTTCATCAAAGACGGCAGATAGGTCAAGTCGCCGACATCGCCAGCGGCGCGACCTGACGCCAGCGGCAACGCGACGGCGCGCTTTACCAGATCGGGCCGACGTCCCGGTCACTCGACGGCGTGCAATTGGCCGTCGCTGGTCCTGACGTAGATCCGCCCGCCGGCGAACACCGGGGAAATCTCCGCCGGCGCTCCCAACGGGAGTCTCCAGATCAGTTCACCGTCGGTCCGGTTGAGAGCATAAAGGCTGCCGGCGTCGGTCCCAAAGTAGACGCGGTCTTCCACCACCACCGGCGACCCGAATATCGCGCCGTCGGCCTCGAACCGCCACGTCTCGGCGCCGGAAAGCGCATCGGCCCCGTAGAAGCCACCCTTGAAGCTACCCGCGTACACCCCGTCGGCCGTGGCGGATGGGGTTGCCAACAGGCCGGTCGTGGACCAGCGTCCGGTGGCGCGATCGAAGGCGAAATCGGGATCAAACAGCCACATCTTTCCCTTTTGCACCGGCGGTCGCGGCACGCCCGGAACCTTCCAGTCCCAGAACTGCTTCCAGACCAGCTTGAACTGGTACTCACCGGCGATTTCCCGGGCGTCGGCATCCACGGCGTGCAACTGTCCACCGGACGGGAAGTACGCCAGCCCGTTGGCAATGGCCGGGGACGCCTTGGTGGTCCCTTCGGTGCGGAAGCGCAACTTGCTCTGGCCGGTCCTTGCGTCGAAAACGTAGAGATTGCCGAGGTTGTCCGCGGCGTAAACGTGCCCGTCGTTGACGGCCGGCGCCGCGCGGACCTCACCCACGATGTCCTCCCGCCACAAGACCTCTCCGCTGGCCGCGTCCAGGGCGTAGAGCGCATTGTCCCCCGACCCCACGTAGACGATGCCGTCGGCCACGATTGGCGAGGATGCGATTTGCCCGCCGGTTTTGACCGTCCACCGGAACTGCTGGGTGTTGCGGTCCACGGCGATGACCCGGTGGTCGGTCAGCCCCACGTAGAGCAGGTCGCCGGCCAGGGCAACCGAATGGTCCAGGGGGCTGGGGACGCTCACTTCCCAGATCTGATCACCTGTCGAGGCGTCCAGAGCGACTATCTTGAAAAATCCGCCCACGTAAACCACACCGTCGTGCACGATCGGGGCGGCGCGGGTGGGAGTCCCCAGGTCATGAGTCCACGCAACCTGGCCTTCGGGCTGACCGCTCACCGTGGGCACGTGGCGAGTGAGCTGGAGGTCTCGTCCCACCATGGACCACTGGTCGGGCAGCGAAGCCGAGCTGAGCTTGGTGCTGGGCGAGTTGAACAGCAGCTTGATCGGGTTGGGGAAGAAGGGGTAGTACAGCCACGCCAGGAAGAAGAGTACGACAGCGGCCACCCCGATCCGGATCAACCGCCGTCGCGTGAACCAACGCCGGCCACGGGGATCATGCTGGGCCCACTCGGGAAGGTTGGCGACGGTGCGGTCGCATTCCCGGCAGGGTTGACCCGGCTCCTGGCCTTCGGCCCCGCACCAGCCGCAGACCGCGGCGCTGTTTGACCCGGTACCGGGTTGGGTAGCTTCGTTCATTGGGGATAGGTTAACGCGTCAACGGGGGTTGCGGCAACAAGGTCGCGCCTGGCCCGGTTGGCGGAGCGTAGCGCAAACGACGGCGCGGATGCGAATATCGCACCCGCGCCGGTCGATGGTCTGACTGCCTCAATCGACAGTGGGCTCACTGATGGCCGCGCCGGGACAGCTACAGATTCCGCTGCTTCGGGTCCAGCTTGTCCCGCAGCCAGTCGCCCAGGAGGTTCATGGACAGAACCGTGAGCAGGATGGCCAAGCCGGGGAAGAAGGATAGCCACCAGGCGTCGGTCACGAACGACCGTCCGTCGGCCACCATCACGCCCCAGGCCGGCGTGGGCCGGGAGATGCCGGCGCCCAGGAAGCTCAGCGTCGCCTCCAGCACGATGACGAAACCCACCTGGAGGGTGGCCAGCACCACTATGGTGTTCACGATGTTCGGGAAGATGTACCGGAACATGATCCGCTGATTGGACGCACCGGCCACCCGGGCTCGGGAGATGTAGTCCTGCGCCCGTATGGTCAGCGCTTCGCCGCGAACCAGCCGAGCATAGCGGGACCATTGGCTCAAAACCAGCACCGCGATCAATATTTTCATGCTGGGTCCCGCCATCGCGGCGACCACAATCGCCACCACGATGATGGGCAGGGATAATGAGATGTCCACCAGGCGCATCATCAGGTTATCCGCCCAGCCGCCGTAAAAAGCGGACACGATACCGAAAGAGGTGCCGATTATCCCCGATATCAGTATTGCCACGCTGGCCACCAACAGCGACACGCGGGCCCCATGCATGACCCGGCTGAGTACGTCCCGCCCGATGTCATCCGTGCCGAACCAGTGCTGCGCCGAGGGTTCAGCGAAGCGATTCTTCATGTCGCCTTTCAGCGGGTCGTACGGAGCAAGCCAGTGGGCGCCGAGGGCAGGAATGAGCAGGACTATCACCAGGACGGCCACCGGAATGACCGGGTAGCGGAACACTTCCCTCGCATAGTGGCCTATTCGGGATGGCGGACGTGGGCTGCTGAGTTCTGGCAGTGCTATGGCCATAGCTGTTGTCCTCTCTTAGACCTGGTGGCGTCAGTTGTACCGTATGCGCGGGTCGAGGTAGGCATAGGCTATGTCCACCAAGAGGTTGGCCACGATGTAGATGGTGGTGAAGGTGAGCATTATGCCCTGCAACAGAGCGTAATCGCTGGACCGCGCCGCGTTGAACAGCAGGAACCCCAAGCCGGGCCACTGGAACACCGTTTCGATGGAAACGGAGCCCACCATCAGCGATCCCAGCGTGATGGCGAAGTAGGTCAACGGGGCGATGGCGGCGTTCCGCAGGCAGTGCTTCCAGATTATCTTCCGCTCGGGCAAGCCTTTGATCCGTGCCAGCTTCACGTACTCGCTATCCAGCACGTCCAGCATGGACGACCGGACCAGACGGAGCATCGCGGCCACCTGGAACCATCCGATGGCAACGGCGGGCAAAATCAGGTTCCGGATTCCACCCTTTCCTGAGGTCGGGAACCAGTCCAACTGCACTGCAAAGATCCACATCAGGACGATGCCGAGCCAAAAAACGGGCAGCGATTGTCCCAGGAGGGCCACCACCTTGCCCGTCCAGTCGAAGATCGTGTCCCGGTAGGTAGCCGTCAGTACCCCAACGGGTAATCCGATGACCACTGCCACCAGTATCCCGGCCCCGGCTAACTGGATGGTGGCAACGAATCGGTCTCTGATCAGTTCGGCTACGGTGAAATTGGGGTACTTGAATGAATCGCCGAAGTCGCCCCGTACCGCGTTCCACACGTAGGTGAAGTACTGTTCGTGCAACGGCTTGTTGATGCCCCAGAATTCCTCCAGGTCTGCCCGCACCTGGGCATCGGCGTCGTCCGGCAGAATGGCGTCCAGGGGGTTGCCGCCGGCGTGGCCCAGGGCGAAAGCAATTACGCTGACTACCGCCAGGACCAAGATAGCCTGGAGGATACGCATAATGATGTACCGTTGCATCCCTAACTCCTGCCCCGGGGTTCAGTCGTGGTTATTTCCAATTCACGCACCGCGACCGTCGGTTCCCCGGCAGTCGCGGCGCTTTCAAACCGGCTATTGGTCAGACTGTCCGGGGGATCAGCAAGGCGGACCCTCGATCAACTCGTTGCTGCCCAGGTCGCCACCCTCCCAGCCTGGGAAGGGCCATCCGCAGATGTATTCGGTGTTCACGATCGTCTCGATGGGCACCCAGAAGAGCGGTATCCATTCGTGATGGTAGAACTTGATATCGCCGATCTGGTACAGCACCTTTTCGCGTTCAACCGGGTCCACGGTGACCTGAAGCTCATGGTAGAGCTCCTGGAGCTCGGCAGTCTCGTACATGAAGACCACACCGCCGTCTTCCTTGGGAGTGTTGAACAGCATGATCTGCGCTTCCACCGCCTTGAAGGAAGGCGTGGTCGCCAGGGCCGTTTCGTGGTTCGCCTTGTTCCGGCGCCGGGCAACCACGGCTGCGCGGTCCTCGTCGCGGAGTTCCAGTTCCACTCCGATCTCCGCCCAGGCCAGCTGCATGAACTGGGCGATCTGGGGAAGTTCAGGGGCGCCGGGGAAGGGGTACATCGGAACCGTGATCTTGAACCCTTCGGGGTAGCCGGCCTCAGCCAGGAGTTGCTTGGACGCCTCCAGGTCGTAGCCGTACTCCTCCTCCCAGTCATCGTCCCACTTGGTATTCCAAGCCGTCAGGGTGGGATGGAAAGCGTGCACCTTGGAGTCCCAGACGCGGCCCTTGTAGAGTTCCTCCTTGAAGGTCTCGCGGTCCACGGCCTTGTTCAGCGCCTTGCGCACCTTGATCCCGATTTCGCCCGGCGCGGTCACCGGGAAGTCGGGGTCGTAGTTCTCGGCGTCGCCGTAGAACATGCCGCCGAAACGGAAGGCCGTCTGCTGGGCGGGGCCGGTGCTGGGGATGATCTTGAACTTCCCGTCTTCCTCCGCCTCCAGCTTGTCGCCCAGGTCCCGGTTGACCTCGGTCATGTGTGTCTCCTCGGCGCGGAACTGGGCCAGTCGAGTGGACTCTTCCAGCACCCAGGTGTTGCGCATTTCGGGGTAGACCGGGTCATGCCGCCAGTGGCCGTCCGGGAACGCCAGCGAGTAGTCCACGTGAACTTCGGGGACGCGGCCGTCGTACTGATACGGTCCGGTACCGGCCAGGTTCTCGTAGTACTCGTTGGTGCAGCCCTCGCTGGCGATGTTCTCAGCATCGTCGAACCCGCCGGCCCCGTCGCACTGAGCCTTGCTGTAAATCATGTTGCCCGCAGACTCTGCGGCGTAGAACAGGTACTCTGCGGAGGGCTTCACCATGTGGACCCGGATGTTGTAGGGGTCCAGGGTCTCAACGTAGTCAACGTTGCAGATGCCGCCCTTGTAGCTGGCCCGGGTGCCCTTCTGGCAGGTGAGCTTGAAACTGTGCTCCACGTCTGCGGCGGTGAACTCACCAAATCCACGGTGGAATTGGATTCCCTGCTCCAGTTCGAAGGTCCAAACGTCACCGGTGGCGTTCATCTCCCACGATTTTGCCAGCATGGGGATCCATTCGCTGGTGTAGGGATCGAGCTGTACCAGGTATTCCATGAACGGGCTGTGCTGGTACACGAAGTCCACACCGCCCTGCCATGGTACTACGGTGTCGTCAATGGGCGTGATCAGCCCCAGGATGATCTTTTCCGTCGGCAACTGACCCTCATCCACCACGTTGCCGCTGGGCTGATCCTGGGACGCGGGCATGGCGGTGGGCTGCGCCGCGGCGGCCGGGGCTCCCCCGGATGCCGGCTGCGCGGCAGCGGGCTGGGCGGTTTCCGCCGGAGCTTCGGCGCCTCCACACGCTGCGACGAATGTCAGCAGCAGCAGCGCTGGTAAGAGCATCAACGCTGATTGAATCTTCGTTCCGTAGCGGTTCATTACCAGACCTCCAGACTGTGCTTGTCGCGTCCGTGACCTTGGATCAGGACGCATATCCTCCATCTTTTCCTGAAGCCCGAGCCAATGATCAACCTGGCTCTTTCATCTGGTTGCGGATTTAGTCGGTGATTTTGAAATGGGTGTTGCACCTCGTCGTTTCATATGCGGAAACGCGTATAGAATTCGCTTGCGGGAGTTGGATAACGTCGACGACTTTACGAATTACGACCATTGGCATACAACTGTCTGTCGTGTACCGTAACAAGTTGCAACGAACCGGAGCCTATTCGTAAAGTAGGCGGACTGTATACTAGCACCGCGACTCATGTCAATAGCATCAATGCCGGGGAAGGCGCCGCCGCAGGCCACGATGCTTCCCACCACACGCGGCACTTGAATGACGGAAAACCGCTACCTTCCCAGCCCGGACTGCGTATCCTCGACGACCGTCAGTTGCTGATTGGGAGGCACATCGTGCATGGTCTGCACGATCCCGCTGGGCCAGCTAATTTCCAGAGTATCCACCTTTTCGGCTGAGCCCAGGCCGAAATGCGCCGGCAGCATGTTCTGGCTCTTGTTGCTGGAGCCGGCGGCGATCTCCCTGATTTGAGTGCGGCCGTTCGCGACCACGGTGATTCGGGCTCCGATGCCGTCACGGTTGCTCAGCGTACCCACGGTTCGTACCCCGAGCCAGTTGGCGTTCCACGCGCAGCTGTTCTGAAATAGGCGGGCGCTCTGGGCTTCTTCCCCGGCCAGGCCCATGTTGGCCACGTACAGGTCCAGGCAGCCATCGTTGTTGAAATCGGCGTAGGCCACACCCCGGCCGACACCGCGGTCGTCGGCGCCGCTGACCGAAGACACGTCCTCAAACGTGGACTGTCCGGTGTTGCGCAGCAGCAGGTTGGGCTGACGCCGGTGGTTGGTGAACGGATCGCTGTCCAGGTAACCGCTGGCTACGTAGAGGTCCTCCCACCCGTCGTTATCGTAGTCGAAGAACACCGTGCCCCAACTGACCCGCTGTCGCCTTTGGAAGGCGCCCAGTCCCACCTCGGCGTCGGCTGCGGTTTCGGTGAAGGTGAGCCCGTCGCCGTTGTTTCTCAGCAGGACGTTGTCCTCGATGTTGGTCACGTAGAGGTCAAAGTTGCCGTCGAGATCGTAATCGGCCACCGCCAACCCCATGCCGAACATTGCCAGGTCGGCCCGGGAGTCGCGGGAGATGTCGTTAAACTGCCATCCGCCGCCATCATCCGGGCCGTCGTTGCGCCACAGGACGTTGGGCTGGACGTCCCGGCCGAAGTCGTTCACCACGTAGAGATCGGGGTCGCCGTCGTTGTCAAAGTCGATCCAGCCCGGCTGGAACCCGGCGCCCCACAGGCTGCCGAACTCTCCGGGGATTTTGCCGGGCGATTTGCTGTCTCCCAACAGGTGCGAAACCTCGGTGAACGTACCGTCGCCGTTGTTGTGGAACAGGCCCAACGGACGCACCGCCAGGTTGAACACCCGGAGGTCCAGCGCTTCCATGTCGGACTCTTCCATGTGTCGGACCACGACGAAGTCGAGGTGTCCGTCCCGGTCGTAATCCCCCCAGGCGCAGCCCATGGACCGGTAGCTGGGATCCGGGTCGGCAAGGCCGGCGTGGTTCGTCACGTCAACGAAGGCTCCCGATCCGTTGTTGCGGAACAGCTTGCTGGTGCCCCAGTTTGTAACGAAGAGGTCCTGGTCGCCTTCGTTGTCATAGTCGGCGGCGCAGCCCCCGTTGGACAGACCCATGAGTTCGTCGACGCCGGCCGGCGCGGCGACATCGGTGAACGTGCCGTCACCGTTGTTCCGATACAACGCGTTGGCCCCGTCGATCTGGTCGGGCGATTCGCCCCACGAAGGCTTGGAGGCAACGTAGATGTCCTGCCGGCCGTCGCTGTTGAAGTCGAAAACGACCACGCCCGCGCCCAGCGGGATCCGGTCCACCGGGTCCCGGAAATGCTGAAAATCGGCGCCGGCCGAAGGCGCCAAATCGGTGAAGACCGGCGGGCGATAGGTGAACCCCTGGGGCAGCGAGGCCGCTCGGCCGTCGGGATTGGTGATCGCCACGTCGACGCTGCGGGCCGGGTGAGGCGGAGCCTCTATGGTGATCGTGTGGGAGTCGAGGAACTCCACGACCACCGCTTCGACTCCCCCGATGGTGACGCGGCTGTGTTCCACCAGGCCGTCGCCGGAGATGGTCACCAGGCTGCCACCGGTAGTGGCGGCAGTCGGGGGGTCCAGGGCCAGGATCCGGGGGCCCTCGAAACTGGCCGGAGGGAGGTCTCCCGGTCCCCATGCCGCGCCGACATCGGCGCCGGGGTTGCCGCTCAGGTTGGACTGGTGCGACCCGTCGGCGTTCATTGCCATGATCTCCGGGGCGCCGTACCGGTCGCTGGTGAAGGTTATCCGGGAGCCATCGGGGGACCACGAAGGCCAGAAATCCCGGAAGGCGTCGCCGGTGATCTGGACCGGATTGTCGCCGTTCGGTTCCATGACGTAGATGCCGCGGCGGCCGGTCCGGTTGGAGGAGAAAGCGATCCGCGAGCCGTCGGGCGACCAGGCGGGGAACTCGTCGGACGTGGCGTTACGGGTCAGGCGCGTCTGGTTGGAACCGTCCGCATCCATCACGTAGATTTCCAGGTTGCCGTCCCGGCGGGAGTTGAACACGATGCGCTGCCCGTCCGGGGACCAGTGCGGGGACGAATCGTACCCCGGGTCGTTGGTCAGGTTGACCTGATGGGAGCCGTCAGCGTCCATCACGTAGATCTCCCGGTTCCCGCCGCGCTCGGAGGAATAGGCGATGCGGCCGCCGTCGGGAGACCAGGCCGGCAGCGCGTTGTCCGGGCCGTTGTCCTCGGTCAGGCGTCGCACGCGGGAACCGTCCGAGTTCATCACGTAGATCTCGGGGCTGCCGTGGCGATCAGATACAAAGGCGATCTTCTTCCCGTCGGGTGACCAGGCCGGCAAGTCGTCGTAGCCCGAGTTGTTGGTGAGCCGCTTCACGTCGGACCCGTCCGGATGCATCGAGTAGATCTCGTAGTCACCGTCCCGGTCCGAGCTGAACACGATGCGCGAATCGGAGTTGTCGAGAAAGAACGGGCCGATGAACAGCAGGCCCACGCCGCCGACCATGCTCAGGCTCCAGGTGCCCGCGGCAAAGGCGGCCACCGCCTTCTTGGGCATGACCCGGGCCAGACCCCACAAGGTGAAGGGTCCGGCCGCCGCGGCGCCGAACAGCAGCGCCGCCGCCGGCGCCGCGCCCATGCCCACCAGCATCAGCACGGCCACCAGCGGGATCTCGAACAGCAGCGGCACGTTGATGAGGATGCCCAGGGTGGCGGCAACGGCGATGCCCGAAACATCGTCGCCCAGGTAGGCGGCGACGGTCTCGGGCGTGATCAACTGGATCACCAGGCCGCCGGCGAACCCCGCCAGGATCATTGCGGGCCCCAAGCGCCACAGGTACCGCAGGCTGGACTTCAACCAGTCCTTCAGGCCGGTGCCGATGGTTTCCCGCCACGTGGCAAACTCCGGCGGCGCCCCGTCCACGCGACCGAACCTGAAGGCGTCGCTGAAACTGAGTTGCCGCCGCAGCAGGAGTGCCACCAGCGGCCCCAGCAACAGGACGCCGACCACGCTCACCGCGATGCGCGTGCTGGCGAGCATGGGCGTGAAAACCAGCGCGGCCATCACCAGCGCCGGCAGGTTCAGCGTGGAGGAGCCCTGGGTGATGGCGATGGCGGTTTCCACCGGGGCTCCGCGGTTCCGAAAGGCGGATGCTATGGGGACAATGCAAGCGGAGCACAGGTTCATGGATGAGCCGACGGCGAATCCGCGCAGGACCCCCTTGATACCGCCGCTGGTGAGCCGGGAGCCGCCGCCATTGGGGAACAGGAACACTTCCGTGATGCCGGCAGCGAGGAACGCGAAAATCATTCCCACCGTTACCAGCTTGAGGTAGCTGGTGGAGAAGTCCCACCACCGTTCGAAAAAACCGGCTTCCGGTTCCCGGTTGATGCAAAATCCCTGGAAGCACTCGGCGCGCGGAGCGTTTACCCCGGCCAGGTCCGCCTCGACCGTGTCCAGCTTGGGGATGCGGTTGAAGGCCAGGAACAGGGCGAGGATGACGGCCAGCAGCAGAATGCCGATGACCCGCTTCTTTTTCAGCGCCGTATCAAACATCCGCATTCGCTCATTGGCGATGTTCCGTCAGCCGTTAGGCAGGCACGTTTGGCCCGCCGGAGGATGGCGGGGGATTTGCTCCGGGTTGCGCGGATGTTATGCGCGCTGCGGTAAGCCGTCAATGGCAGGGCAAGGTCCCGCGCTCGGTTCGTTGACTCCCGCAAAACGGCAGTGCTACGGTGGGCCACCCTGACCAACCGGAGCCGCGATGCGCCGGATTGACTATCGCTGGATCATCCTGAGCACTGGGTTCGCGATCCTGTTTTTCAACGGCGGGTCGCGCTCTGCCCTGGGGCTCATGCTGAAACCCATGGTTGAGGACCTCATGTGGTCCCGCTCGGTGTTGTCGCTGGGCGTCACCGCGTACATGCTGGTCTCCGCCGCGGCCATGCCCTTTGTAGGCCGCCTGGCGGATCGTTACGACCTCCGGTGGATCATGGGTATCGGAGCCGTCGTGGGCGCAGTCGGCCTCGCCCTGATGAGCGTCATATCCTCGCCGTGGCAGCTGTTCCTGGTGTACGGGGTGGTCTTCGCGCTGGGCAACGCCGGCATGTCCAATCCTATCGTGAGCGTCATGATCGTCCGGTGGTTCCCGAACCGGCGCGGCGTTGCCAACAGCGTGGCGGTCTCCGGCAACGCCATCGGACAACTGGTGATCGTCGGGTTGTTGGCCCAGTCACTGGTGCGGTTCGGCTGGCGTCTTTCCTACGCGGCGCTGGGCCTGGGCAACCTGTTGATCCTGGCGCCGATTGTGATGGTGGCGGTACGATCAGCCCGGGCAGCGCCCGCAAGCTCGGGACCGCCGGCCACCGGCGCTTCGGCGGTACAGCATGATGAACAGGCGATAGAGGGTCCGCTTCTCACGTCGGTTCAGCTCTGGCTGCTCCTGGTGGTTTACGCCATCTGCGGCTTTCAGGACTTCTTCGTGCAAACGCACGTGGTGGCATTCGCGCTGGACACGGGAATCGGCACGGTGGTTGCGGGGTACCTGCTGGCGCTCATGGGCGTGATGGGCCTGCTGGGCGTCATGGCCTCCGGCTATCTCGCTGACAAACTGGGACCCGGACGGCCGACGCTGCTCTGCTTCGTGATGCGCATCGGGATTTTCGCTCTGGTCATCCTGAATCAGGGCCAACCGTCGGTAATGATCTTCGCGCTGCTGTACGGCTTCACCTTCCTGATGACGGCGCCGCTGACGGTGATGTTCTCCGGCAACATTTTCGGCACCAACCGGTTGGGTAGGGTCAGCGGAACCATCTCCGGCGTGCACCAGGTCAGCGGCGGGCTTGGCGCCCTGGCCGGCGCCCTGTCGTTCGACATCTGGGGTAGCTACGACCGAGCATTCGTGCTCATGCTTGCCCTGTCTATTATCGCGACGGTGGGCACCCTGCTGGTTCGGGACAAGCAGGCCCGGGGCGCACCGCTGTACGGGATGATCTGCTGCTAGGTACGCACGATATCGGGTGGTCCGGAGCTACCTAATCGGCGAAGCGGGGCATGACCTTCGTGGCGAAATTCTCCAGGTTCCGCAGGATCTTGCGCTGCGGCAAGCCGGAGTGGGCGAATTCCACCAGCAAATAGTCCAGGTTGCACACCTCCCGCAGTTCCTGGATCTTCTCGGAGATGTTGTCCGGGGAACCCACCAGCAGCGTGCGGGGCTCCAGGAAGTCCCAATCCAGCCTGACCTCCGAATCCAGTTCCTCGCCCGGGTTGGTGAACACCTGCCGACCACGGAACGGGTCATTGAATATGAACGCCGACATGATGGCGGCCTCGGCATCCCGCCGGGCTTCCTCCATTGACGACGCCACGAAGGTGGACCGCATGACGGCCTGGTCTTCGCCCAATGCGTACGGACGTCCCTCCCGGTTGGTGCGCGCCGCGGCGTAGATTGCCATGCGTTGGCGGATTCGCCGCGGCGGCGGCTGCCAGTAACAGGCTTTGAGCCCCATCTGAGCTGCGGTGGTCACCGAGCGGTCGGTGGATACGGTCATCCACAGCGGGGGATGCGGGTCCTGGTAGGGGCGTGGGGTTACGCGCAGGCGGGTCACCCGGTCGCCTTCCTGCCAAGCCGGATCGGAGGACAGCGCCGGGTGGGAGAAGACGGTATCGGGAGCGGGGAAGGTGTAGTTGCTTCCCTGGTGGTCGAAATACCGGTCGGCCCAGATTTTGCGGACTATCTCCACCGTTTCCTGGAACAGCTCACGGTTCTCGGCGTCCTTGCGAGGGTCGGCGTTGGGGTGAAATTGGGGACCCTCGTAGGGCCAGATGCCGCGTCCGAACCCCACTTCGAGGCGGCCTCCGCTCATATTGTCCAGCATGGCCAGGTCTTCGGCCAACCGTATGGGATGCCACCAGGTTGCGATGTTTGCCATCTGGCCGATGCGGATCCGCGAGGTGCGGGCGGCCAGGTCCGCGCCCAGCAGTATCGGATTGGGAAGATCGCCCACGCCGAACGGTGTGAAGTGGTGCTCACCCAACCACATGGCCTCGAACCCGAGTTCCTCCGCAAGCACGGTCTGCTGCCTCAGATTGTCCAGGAAGCCGGCCGCATCGGTGGCCTCGCCGGCGGATGCCGCCACCGTGGTGAACGCCGCGAATCGCAAGGCGGGCCTCCTGTTGCGGGTTGGCGTATCGAAAGGCTGTGGCGCCGGCTACCGGACCCTGACGAGCTTCTGCACGCGCTGGTTGGATGTGTCGGCGCCGTAGATGTTGCCGACGGAGTCGGTGTAGACCTGGTGGGCGTACTCGAAGGTGCGGCCTCGGGCCAGCAGTTCCCCGTCCAGGGTCAGGACGCTGAGGCGGGGCACCTGGTCGGTGACGTAGACCCGCTGGTCGGCGTCGATGTGGACGCCCATGGGGCATTTGAAGTCGGTCCACTGGTCGAGAAATTCGCCGTCGACGGTGAACACTTGCACGCGGTTGTTCTCGCGGTCGGCGACGTAGACCCGACCGTCGGCGGAAACCCGTATGCTGTGGGGCACGATGAACTGGCCCGGGCCGCGGCCGGAGCTGCCAAACGAGGCGATCAGGGAGCCGTCGGCGTCTAGCCGGTGCACGGAGGAATTGCCGTAGCCGTCGGCGACAAACAGCTCGCCGGAAGGGGCCACGCAAACGTCGGCCGGGTGGTTGAACGGGGCCTGAAGGGCCGCGCGGTCACGCGTTCCGATTGAGGCCAGCAACTCGCCGTCGACGGAGTACTTGAGGATCTGGTGGGCGTCCCGGTCCACCAGGTACACGGAGTCGTCGGGGCCGATGTGGATGTGGTGAGCGTCGGCCGGCACGCCGTCGGGACGGGTCCATGCTGCCACCGGGTTGCCGTCGCCGTCGAATACGAGGACGGGCGGACCCTGGCGCTGGAACACGTAGACCCGGTCCTGACTGTCCACGGCGACGCCGCTGATGCCCCGGAAGCCCTGGCCCACCGGCAGGCGCGGCCATTCCGGTTGATATTCGTAGATGAACTCGCCCATGCCGACGGTGATGGCCATTGCGTTGCCTCCGCGTTCCGCTATCTCCCAAAGTGGCGCGATTGTAGCATCGGAGGCGGGATGCCGATGCGGATTCTGGGAATAGAGCGCTCGGCGTGTCGCTTGACCGCGAAAAGCCGTGCTGGTAGCGTCAGAAAACCGGACGGCAAAAATTATTGATCAAGAAGGATAACTTCACAGGAGGCACTCATGGCCATTTTCACCAAAGCACCCGCACAGTCCGAGCCACGTTCAGTGGCATCGCATCCCCTGGACCCGCTCACGGCGGACGAGATCGCCGAGGCGTCATCGATACTGAAATCTCAGCGGGACCTGGGGCCGCGCACGCGGTTCGAGACCGTGGTGCTGCGGGAGCCGGCCAAGGACATTGCGCTCCGGTTCAAGGCCGGGGACCCGATGCCACGCGAGGCCTTCCTGGTGGTGCTGGACAACGACGCCGAGGCCACCTATGAGGCGGTGGTGTCGCTGAACGAACGGCGGGTGGTTTCGTGGGAGCATATCCCGGGCGTGCAGCCCCGGGTGATGTTTGACGAGTTCATGGAGTGCGAGGCGACGGTTCAGGCTGATCCGGGGTTCATTGCGGCCATCAAAAAGCGGGGCATCACGGACCCCAGCCTGGTGATGGTGGACCCGTGGTCAGCGGGCAACTACGGGTACGAGGACGAGGAAGGCCAGCGGCTGGTGCTGTGCCGCAGCTTTGCGCGAACAAGCCCCACGGACAACGGCTACGCCCGGCCCATCGAGGGCGTGACTGCCGTGGTGGACCTGAACAAGATGAAGGTGGTGCGCATCGACGACTATGGATTGGTACCCATGGCGCCGGAACCGGGCAACTACGGCGCGGAGTTTGTGGACCGCTTCCGCGAGGACCTGAAACCGCTGGACATAACGCAACCGGACGGCCCCAGCTTCCAGGTGGACGGCTGGAAGGTCACCTGGCAGAAGTGGCATCTGCGGGTGGGGTTCACGCCGCGAGAGGGGTTGGTGATCAACACGGTCGGATACGAGGACCAGGGCCGGGTGCGGCCCATCCTGTACCGGGCGGCGTTGTCGGACATGGTGGTGCCCTACGGCGACCCCAGCAAGGATCACTACCGGAAGAACGCCTTCGACGCCGGCGAGTACGGCATCGGATTGCTCACCAACTCACTGACCCTGGGGTGCGACTGCCTGGGCGAGATCTACTACTTCGACGCGGTGCTGAACAGCGGGCAGGGCGAGCCGTTCACGATCCCCAACGCGGTGTGCATGCACGAGGAGGACTACGGCATCCTGTGGAAGCACACGGACTGGCGCAGCGGGCAGACCGAGGTGCGGCGCTCGCGGCGGCTGGTGATCTCCAGCATCGCCACCGTGGGCAACTACGAGTACGGGTTCTTCTGGTACTTCTACCAGGACGGCACGATCCAGATGGAGGTCAAGCTGACCGGCATCATCAACACCGCCGGTATCGCCGAGGGCGAGACTCCGAAGTACGGGACGATAGTTGCGCCCCAGTTGAACGCGCATATCCACCAGCACTTCTTCAACTTCCGCATGGACATGAGCGTGGACGGCGAGGAGAACTCGGTGTTCGAGGTGAACACGGTGGCCGAACCGCCGGGTCCGGACAACCCGCACAACAACGCCTTCTACGCGCAGAAGACCCTGCTGGGTACGGAACACGAGGCGCAGAGGGTGATCGACCCCATGAGCGGGCGGTACTGGCTGGTGTCCAGTTCCACGGCGAAGAACGCGCTGGGGCAGCCGGTGAGCTACAAGCTCATGCCGGGGGAGAACATCCTCCCCTTTGCGCATCCCGACGCCAGCATCATCAAGCGCGCGGGGTTCATGACCAAGCACCTGTGGGTGACGCCCTACGACCGGGACGAGATAGCGGCCACGGGGCCGTATCCCAACCAGCATCCGGGCGGCGCGGGCTTGCCGGAGTACACGAAGAACAATCGGAGCGTGGCGGACACGGACGTGGTGGTGTGGTACACGCTGGGCTACCACCACGTGCCGCGACCCGAGGACTGGCCGATCTCGCCGGTGGCCTACTGCGGGTTCAGCCTGAAGCCGGTGGGGTTCTTCGACACCAACCCGGTGCTGGACGTGCCGCCCAGCGACCACTGCGACGAGGCGTGCCACACGTAGGTTCGACGCGGAACCGGGGCCTTGGGGCGGCCCGGGGAAGCGGGGTTAGGCCACGCGCACCGGGTGCTCCAGGGGCTGATTGAAGAGGTATCCCTTCTCGTTGAAGGGGACGCGGTCCGGCTGGGTGTTGCCGGCCGCGTCGGTCGCGCGCGTCATGATGACGTGATCACCGGATGGAGCGTCCCACTGGAACTCGAACCGCACCCAGGAGTGGTCGGGCTGCGAGCCGGACAGAGTTGCGTCGTGCCAGGTTTGGCCGGCATCTACGCTCCATTCCACTCGTGAGATACGCGCGGCCGGCGAGTGGGCGTAGCCGTGGATGCGGTGTGACCCGGGCGACAGTTCCGCCGGCCAGGGCAGGGCGAGGGCGCTCTTGATCACCTGCTCGGTCACGGGCTGGCCCAGCGACTCGCCCTGCGGAGGGTACGCATCGCCGATAAGCGTGTACGAAGTGGTGTTGTTGCGGGTCCACATGGGCTCGGATGACACGACGATGCGGCCCAACCACTTCACGTTGGCGCTGCCGACCCAACCGGGCACCAGGGCGCGCAGGGGGAAACCGTGGTCCCGGGGCAGCGTCTCGCCGTTCAACACGTAGGCGAGCAGGGTGTCGGGATCCAGCGCCTTTTCCACCGGCAGGACATAGCGAAAGCCGTCCTCCGGTGACTCCGCGTCCAGTCCCACGAGCAACACGGAGACCGCGTTGGGCCGGATGCCGGCCAAAGTCAACACGTCCCGCAGTGGTGCGCCGACCCATTCGCCGTTGCTCACGGCCCCGGTCGTCCACTGGGTGCCTGCTGCTTCCTGCCCGTTCATCACGCCGAACATGGCGCGGTGGTTGCCGGCGCATTCCAGGTAGGACGTCAGCGTGCGGCTGGGCAGGGCGCGAACATCGGCGTAGGTCAGCTCCAGCGGTTCGGAGATGGCGTCGCCCTCCACGGCGAGACGCCAGTACCCGGCATCGAGGTCCAGGCTTGCGGAGTTGTTGCGGACGAAGAACAGGCGGTTGGGCGTGATGTTGCCCTGCATGTTTTCCAGGCGCGCCTCCAGGCCCTTGTCGTCACGGACGATGAACGGCGCGGGGTCCTTGAACCAGGGTGCGACGTCCGCAGGCTCGGAGCCGGCCGCCGCAGACGGCGAACCCCCCGTGGTATCGGGGGAACCGATGCCTCCGCAGGCGGCCAGCACGGCTGCGGCGCCGCCGGCCGCCATGAGGCCCAGGAACCGGCGGCGGTCCATGCCCCGGGCGCTGGCGTACTCCCATAACGAGCGGGTGTCGGTTGATGCGGGCACGGGTTGGCGCCCGGGGTCGTCCATGGGGTTTACGGCGCCTGCAGCATCGGCCAGAAGGTGGCTGCGGCTCCGCCCATCATCCAGTCGAGGTCTTCGGCGGTGAGCCAGGGAAGGGCGGTTTTGCCCAGTTCCACCTGGCCGATGAAGCCGCCGGCACGGGAGGACGGGAAGTTGGAGCCCCACATCATGCGGCGCGGGGTGAACGCTTCGATCACGCGGCGGAACAAGTCCTTCTCGTCGTCGGACAGGTCGGCGTAGGGGCCGAGGCTGGTGCTGGAATAGCGGAGGTGGGCGTTGGGCAACGTGGCCAGCTGCTCCAGGGCAGCGGTCATGCCGGCCTTGTCGGATGAGTTGCTCCAGCCGGCGAAGTGGTCCGGGGCGAACCGGACGTTGGGGTGACGGGCGCCGATGTTACGCATGCGGTTGACGCGGTCGGCCGTGCCGCCGCCGCCGATGGATATGGGGATGCCCAGGGATTCGGCGCGGTCCCACAGGGCGTCGCAACGGGGGTCGTCGGGTTCGGCCTGGCTCTGGAGGCGGACGCCCCACATGCCGCGCTCGTTGGTCCAGTAGGAGAGTTTGTCAGCGGCGTCGTCAGCGGCGGGGTCGAGGATGCCAACGGCGACGGTGCGCGGAGCGTACTGGAGGGCGCTGTCGCACTGGTAGGAGTTGTCGAGGCCGTAGGTGCCGTTGGGCTGGACGAGGGTGGCGCACTCCACGCCGGCGTTGTCCATCTCCTTGATCAAATCCTCAACGTTGTTGCTGACTTCGAGGGACCAGCCGGTGGCGTCGGGATGGAGCGGATGCGCCGTCCTGTCGCTGCTGACCACGTGGGTGTGAGTGTCGATGATCATTGCGGTGGCTCCTTGGGCGGTTGGGCAGGATGGTTTGGCGTCATTCTACGCCACGAGATGCGATAGTCGGCCGGTTCAGAAAAGCTCCCGGCTGGCGATGTCGGCGCCCTCGCGCATGGCTTTGAGCTTGAGCCAGACGATGCCGGCCTCGACGCGGTTGGAGCCGGCGGAGGTATCGAAACCGCAGTCGGTGCCGGCCAGGACGCGGGTGGGGTCACCGCCGGCGGCGGCCACGGCCTGGTGCAGGCGGTCGGCCACCAGCCGGGGGTGTTCAACGTAGTTGGTCTTGGTGTCGATGACGCCGGCCACCAGCAGCGTGTCGTCGGGCAGCGCACGGTCGTGGTACACGCGGTGCTCGTGACCGTGCCGGGGGTTGGCCATTTCCATGACCAGCGCTCCAACGTCGGCCTCGTAGAGCAGGTCGACGATGTCCTCCAGCGGCACGTCGTACTGGTGCGGGCCCTCGCTGTTGCCCCAGCAGACGTGCAGCCGCACCCGGTCGCGAGGGATGTCAGCCAGGGCGTGGTTGATGGCGCGGATGTGCAGGGCGACCACGTCGCGGAAGGCGGACAGCGGCTCGTCCTGGTAGGAGATGTGCCGCTCCATGGCCAGGTCGGGACAGTCCAGCTGCAGCGTCAGGCCGTTGGCGATGATGATCTCGTATTCCTTCCGCAGTTCCTCGGCCAGGGCGAAAACGTAGTCCTCGTGGCTGTCGTAGTAGCGGTTGGCCAGGGTAAGGGCGACAATGCCCGGCGACGCAGCGGTCATGAACAGCCCTTCGGGCCTATTGTCGACGGAGGCAACGGCGTCGAGCAGCTGGCGGCACTCCCGTTCCACCAGGTCCAGGCGTTCGTAGGACAGGGGGCCGATGCACGTGGGAACGTCGCGCATCAGCTGCACCACGCGAGGTCGCGCCAACCCGGGGAATTCGTTCTGGTCGCGGTGGCCCCGGCGGGTCCACGAGCCGCCGAAGCCGGCCATCCGTTGGGTCACGTAGGTGGAGAAGCTGACCCGAGACTGCTCGCCGTTGTTGATGACGTCCACGCCGGCGTCCAGTTGCGCCGACACGGCGTTATTGGTGGCCTCCCGCGCCGCGGCGTCCAGCGCTGCCTGATCCACCGGTTCGCCGCGGGCAATGGAGCCCAGCATCGCCACCAGGCCCTCAGGTCTGGGCAGGCTGCCGGTGTGGGTGGTGAGGATGCGGGATTGGCTGCGCTGCATGGGAGTTTGCACCTCGGTAGGGGGAGTGCCCCGGGTCGCCCGGACGCGCTGGTGCGCCGGCGAAGTCGCTGGCGGTACGCGACGGTCGTGCAACTGCGGCGAGATCGGCTCGGATTATCGCCCAAATACATCCGCCGTTCCGGTTGCCCAAACGGGTTACGCGGCATATTATACTTGGGCGCGATAATCGGAAGCGCGAAAACTACAACACCCTCATACATAACGGAGTGAGAGAATGCCAGTAGGAAGCACGTACAAGGTAGTCGAGCTGGTCGGATCGTCCAGCTCGAGCATTCAGGAAGCCGTTGACGGCGCGATCGCTCGGGCGGCCCAGACCATCCGCAACCTGGACTGGTTCGAGGTGAAGGAAATCCGCGGCACCATCGACGATGGTCGGGCCAACTGGTACCAGGTCAAGCTGGGCGTGGGGTTCCGCGTGGACAGCGGCGAGGACATCCGCGAAGACTAGACCGGCGGCACTTTCCCTTTTGGATACAGCGCCCGCCACCGGTGGTGGTGGGCGCGATTTCCGCATCGGCCGTGAGGACAACCTGAAACCGCCCCGTCCGGTCGAGGGTTGACGGTCGAAGTCCCAATCACTACCTCTCCATGCTCGTCGCATCCGAAATCAGCAAAGCCTATTCTGAGCGAACGCTTTTCAGCGGGCTGAACCTCTCCACCGCGGCCGGCGACCGCATCGCGCTGATTGGCGCGAACGGGTCCGGCAAGACGACGCTGCTGGACATCCTGGCCGGCGACACACTGCCGGATTCCGGGTCGATTTCCGGACGGCGCAGCACCACGGTTGGATACCTCAAGCAGGAGCCGGGCTCGTTCGCGGGCCGGTCGCTGCTTGAAGAGGTACTGAACGCCGACTGGGAAGTGGTCGACCTGTCCGACCGGATAGCCGCTGCCAGGGATGCTTTGTCCTCGACCACCGACCCGGCGGAGCAGCGGGAGCTGATGGATCGCCTCGGTCGGCTGGACGAGGAACTGGAGGCGGCCGGAGGAGCCGACCGGGACCACGAGGCCAAGGCGATCCTGTCGGGCCTGGGGTTCAAGGACAGCGACTTCTCCCGGGACATGCGGGAGTTCAGCGGCGGCTGGATCATGCGAGCCGAGCTGGCCCGGCTGCTGTTCCGCAACCCCGATCTCCTGCTGCTGGACGAGCCCACCAACCACCTGGACCTCGAGGCCAACCTGTGGTTCGAGAAGTATCTCGCCTCCTTCCCGGGCGGCGTGGTCATCACGTCCCACGACCGGGCTTTCCTGAACACGGTGGCCAACCGGATCCTGGCGATTGAACCGGGCGAGGTGGTGCACCACCGGGGCAACTACGACGAGTACCTGGTCGCTCGCGAGCGGGCGCTGGAACTCAAGCAGGCCGCCGCCGCGCGCCAGGAACGCGAGATGCAGCGGCAGATGCGGTTCGTTGAGCGGTTCCGGTACAAGGCCACCAAGGCGAGGCAGGTGCAGAGCCGGCTGAGGCAGCTGGAGCGGATCGAGATCATCGAGCTGCCCCGGGCGACCCGCAAGGTCAACTACACGTTCCCGGAGCCGCCGCGCAGCGGGTCCGAAATCATCCGGCTGGCCGGCGTGGGCAAGTCATACGGCGACAACGTGGTGTATCGCGGGCTGAACCTGACGCTGGAAAGGGGAGATCGGGTGGCGCTGGTGGGCCCGAACGGGGCCGGCAAGACGACGCTGCTGAAGATCCTGGCCGGGGCGCTGCCCATCGATCACGGAGAGCGCAGGCTCGGCCACAACGTGATCACCGCGTACTACGCCCAGCACGTGCTGGATCTGCTCAATGCCAACAACACCGCCCTGGAAGAACTCCGGGAAGCGGCGCCGGCCGAGTCGGAGCAGAACCTGCGCACCACGCTGGGCGGGTTCCTGTTCAGCGGCGATGACATCCTGAAACCAATCTCCGTGCTGTCCGGCGGCGAAAAGGCGCGGGTCGCGCTGGCCAAGCTGTTGCTGCAACCCAGCAACTTCCTGCTGATGGACGAGCCGACCAACCACCTGGACATCACGTCCCGCGAGATTCTGGCCGACGCCCTGGGAGACTACCAGGGCTCGATCTGCCTGGTGACCCACGACCGCACGCTGATCCGGCAGGTGGCAAACAAGATCATCGAGATCGACGGGGGGATGCCCCGGGTGTATCCGGGTGACTACGACGGGTACCTGTATCGCAAGCAGCAGGAGGCGGAGGTAAAGCCCGTCGCCGTAGCCACGGAGCACGAGAGCCATACCCCATCGGATAACGGTTCGGGTCGGCGACGTTCGCGGCGACCCCTGACGGCCAGGGAAGAGGAGGAGCGGGCGCTGAGTCGGAAGGCCCGCCAACTGGCGACGCGGATCGACGAGATCGGCGCGGCCATCACCGAGCGGGAAGCCGTGACGTCGGAACTGGAAGCGATGTTCGCCAACCCCGACCGGTTCGAGGACCGGGCGCAACTTGAGGATACCGGGGAGCGTTACCGGTTACTCAAGGAAGAGGAGCAGTCGCTGTGGGACGAGTGGGAGCGGCTGTCCCAGGAGGCGGAGGACGTGGACCGGACGCTGGTGGAACTCAAAGCCGGCTGATGCTCCGGCCGGGCCGGCTTACGCGTTGCCGGGCGACCAGATCCAATACTTCGAGACCGCGCCGGCGTCGACGCGCAGGTCGAACCCGGTGATCATCTCGGCGTCGTCGGAGGCCAGGAATACCGCGGCCTTGCCGTAGTGTGACGGGCCGGGGAGCCGGAGCAGCGGAGCGCCCTGGCTGGCGTCCGGGAGCAGTCCGGCGGCGCGCTGCCCGCCCCGTGGCCGGGGCCATTCCACGCCCCACCTTTCGGCACGCTCCCGACCCTCCGTTGCGTTGGTGGCGGTCGGCGTCAGGCTGTTGACGCGGATGCCGTACCGGGACAGTTCCATGGCGACGGAACGGGTGAAGTTGAGCAGCCCGGCCTTGGCGGTGCCGTAGCCCACGTTGCCGGGTTCGCCCTGGTGCCCGGCGGTGGAGATGATGTTGATGATGTTGCCCTGGCGTTCCTGCCGGATCATCTGGTGGGCGACGTGCTTGGTGAACAGGAAGGCGCCCGTCAGGATGATGTCAGTCTGGCGGCGCCACTCGTCCAGGGGCATGTCCAGCACGCCCTTGAAATTGAACAGGGCGGCGCCGTTCGCCAGGATGTCGATGCCGCCGAAGCGTTCCGTGGCCTGGGTGATGGCGGCGACCACCTGGTCCTCGTCGGTCACGTCGCAGACGACGCCCATGGCATCGTGCCCCTCGGCGACGATGGACGCGGCGCACTTCTCGGCGTACTCCTCGCGGATGTCGACACAGACTAGGTTGGCGCCGGCGCGGGCCAACTCCTCGGCGATGCCGCCCATGATGTTGGGGCTGGTGCCGGTGACCAGCGCCGTCTTGCCTTCAAGTTTCAAACGTCAACCTCTACCGCGGGGGAATGAAGACGGATACGGGTGCCGGTCAGAAGCAGGGTTTACCGGATTTCAGGATTTTCCGGATTGCGTTTCCCCAATCCTGCCCATCCTATGATCTTGAAAATCCTTCTTCTGACGAAATTGCCCATCGCCTCAGAAGATGATGCTGACCG
>JAJEIA010000158.1 GCA_022823505.1 Dehalococcoidia bacterium | reverse complement strand
GCTTCGTAATACGGGGCGTCACCGAGGACTCCGTACTATCCGAGCAGGCGCCACGCGGCACGGAGGTAGTCGGCTGCATCAGCGAGCATGAGATGGTCGTTCGCGTCCCGCAGGCGTCCCTCAGCGTCGATGCTGACAGCTGACCACCCCGGCAGCAGGGGCGCAAGCAGCTCGTCGATGTTGCCGGCCTGCAGGCCGCCGGCGACCACCAAGCCCAGCTCCGGAGCCGTGGCTCGGATGGCCGTAAGATACTCGACGGACCGCGCGGCATCCAGCGGAATGCCGAGGCCTTCCGAGGCGTCGACCAGCACGTCAGTGACTAGGCCTAAATACGCGGCACACCGTTCAGCCAGCTCCTCAGGCAGGTGATTGACGGATTCCATTGCCTCCCGGCCGGCTTGGAAGACGACGCGGGTCGGCTGGCAGCGCTCCCGGTATTTCGCGAGGGCGTCCGGGTCGGGCCACGGCGCGCCTCGGGTGGCGTTGATCTGGATGCCGTGGCAGTTCGGGCCGCCGATCTCAGCAGCACGGGCCAGCGCGTCCGCCACGTCCGCACCGGGTCGTGGACGGTAGTGCACCAAGTTGAGGCACCGGGGATCGTCTGAGAAGATACCCGAGATCGCGTATGGCGCGGGACAGCGATTTGGAGCGTCGCTGGGCTCGCCGGACAGCAGGGCGTTACTCAGGAGCACCCCGCACATCAGCCGGCGTTGCGGGTTCGCCGGCACCGCTTCCAACACCGCGTCGATTTCATCACGAGTGCAGAACCCGGTGATGCCGATGTATGGGTCGTTACTGGAGAGGGTCACGCTGGATTCAGTCCGGTGAGGATTGGCTAGACGGCCAGACCCAGTTGTTTCGCCGCCATCTGCCGGAGGAGGTATTTCTGCACCTTGCCGCTGGAGGTCATCGGGTAGTCGTCCATGATGACCAAATGGCGGGGGATCTTGAAGCTGGCCATTTTGCCGCGGCAGAAGCCATCCAGCTCAGCGTCAGTGATGGCCAGGCCCGGCTCGACGACCACGCAGGCGCAGGCAACCTCGGTGAGGCGTTGGTCCGGCACGCCGATCACCTGCACCTTGTTAACCGCGGGGTGTTCCAGCAGGAAGGCCTCAACCTCCGTCGGATCCACGTTCTCGCCGCCAACTTTGAGCATGTCCTTGTAACGGCCCATGAAGCGGATGCTGCCATCGTCGCGCATGGTGGCCACGTCGCCGGTGTGGAACCAGCCCTCGCCGTCAATTGCTTCCGCGGTGGCTTCCGGCCGCTTGTAGTAGCCCTGCATCATGGCATAGCCGCGCACGCACAGCTCACCGATGGTGGACGGCGGCTGGGTTTCACCCGTTTCGGGGTCGATAACCTTGAACTCATAACCGGGCAACGCATGACCGCTTTCGATGCAGCGGTCGTCTTCCGGAGCGTCCAGGAAGGTGCGGGTGGCGCCGACCCCAACCTCGGTCATCCCCCACGCGGAGAGGGATGGGCACAGCTTCTCCTGGGTCAGGCGCGCGGTGGGTTCGCTGGAGGCCATCCCCACGGCGAGCAGAATGGTGCGCAGGCTGCTCCGGTCGACGCGGTCGATGTCCGGATGGTGGGTCAGGTCAAAGAAGTGGGTATCGAACCCGTCCATCACGGTCGCCCGTTCCGATTCCAACAGGCCAAGCACCTCGCCGGCGTCGAACATGGTGGTCAGCACGATGCGCGCGCCGGTGACCCATGACATCAGCGGCCCCTCGTATAGACCGAAGCAATGGAACAGCGGCAGGTACATCAGGATAACGTCGCGGGAGGACATGGCCATGCGGTTGGCTGCGTCGGTTATGGTGCGGATGGGATTATGGCAGTGCATCACGCCCTTGGGGAACCCGGTGGTGCCCGACGTGTACATCAGCAGGAATGTGTCGTCGGGGCTGACGGCGGCTTCGCGATGGGCCAGTTCGGAGGCGGGCACTTCATCCGCGCCGGCCAGCATGGCGTCCCAGTCGATGGCGCCCGCGGGGTGTTCGTCGCCGATGACCACGACATTGCGCAGGGCTGGGAACACGGAAGGGCGAAGCGCGGACGCATCTCCGGCGTCGATCTCCGGAGCGACCTCGCGCAGCATATCGAGGAAATCCACCGGCCCGGAACGATCCATCAGGATCAGCGTGGTCGAATCGGAGTGGTTGACCAGGTATTCCATGTCGCTCGTGCGGAAGCGCGTGTTGATGGGCACCAGCACCGCCCCGATCTTGGCCACCGCGCCGAACAGGAAAAGCCATTCCGCGCGGTTGGGCATCCACAACGACACCTTGTCGCCCGGCTGGACGCCGAGATTAATCAGCGCCCGAGCGACCCGGTCGACCTCGTCGCGAAACTCGTCGAAGGTCCAACGACGGCCCTCGTACATCACGGCCTCGCGGGGGCCGAACCGTTCGGCGGCCTGGTTCAGCAGGTCTCCTATCGTTTGCTTGGGAAACCAGTCGGACATGGGGACGCGACCCTCCAGTGAATCAGTCGGCCGGGCGGAGTAGTGGGAACAGGACCGTCACGCGGTTGGATTAGGGACTGAGCAGCGCTAACTGAAGATTTCGTCCAGGTCAATATTCAATCCTGGCAGCAACGGTGTGGATAGGGTAGCCTCAGATCCATAAATGCCGACGGACGCTAGCCGACCGTTTTCCAATCGGAGAACCTCAACAGACTGGGTGATGGGATATGCCCGCCAGTATTCCGG
>JAJEIA010000085.1 GCA_022823505.1 Dehalococcoidia bacterium | reverse complement strand
CTGGCCGGCTACATGATCAACGAGTCTGACCAGGGGACCGCAGCGGTGAGCACGGTCGCCGATACGCTGGAGACCGTCCTGTCCCGGATGGATAACTACCTGCAGCGGCATCCCAATATGCCGGAGATCAAAAATCCGGTGCTGGCAACGGAGAACTTCAACCGCCATTGGGACCAGCGTAGATACGCCAATTTCAGGAACCGGATCCAGTCCTACGCGCAGACGGTCAAGCGGGCAAAGGATGAGCCTTCCGCCGGGAAGGCCAACGAGAACTGGCGGGAGCTTTTCGGCGAGAGTTTCGGCAAAGGCGGGGGTTCCGGCAGCGGCAGCGGCGGGAACCGCTCCGGTCAGGGGTCCCGCCCCAGCGCTGCTGCCGTTGCTCCTGCCTCCAGCATACCCGTAGCCCGGCGGCAGAACGAGGCTGGCGGATTCGGATAGACCCCATGACGGATGAGCACTTTCATACCGAGTCGCTGGAGGAGTTCGAGGCCCAGCTGGCAGAGCTTGGTTTCCAATCGGTCGTAACCTCCGGCTCTCCGCGCTGGAGAGGCCCGGTCCATCCGGCTTTCGGGGCGATGACCGATGCTACCACGATGGACATTGTGGTGCGACCGGGATGGCCATTCCAGCCACCGGTCCTCCTGGTCGATGGCCTGGACACCAATCATTCAACGCTGGACGGCTTCGTCTGCATGTGGCGCGACGGGGATCCCAGCCTCGAATGGACCACGGCGGTGGGGTTCTTCTCCCGCATCGAAAGGTGGTGCGAAAAGGCAGAGGGTGGTTGGCAGGACGACCCGTTGGGGTATGACGCGTTCCTTAACTTCGACCTCAGGAAGAAAGCGTCAAACCTGGCGACGTTTGACCTCCCTCGGCTCGGCGTTCGGCCCGGCCAATGGGGAGAGTGTCATGGGGTGGTTGGCGGCGTCCCAATGAGGGTGGACATTGTTCCCGGGCGCCAACAGGCACCGAACCAGCTGAGGTGCCTTTGGTTCCACGTGGGCGAGCTGAGTACGCCGCCTCCCCGCAGGTTTTCGGAAGTGTTCAGATACCTGTCCAGAACCCAAAGGAGAGGGCTGGAACGCGCGCTGGAAGAACGGCGTCGGCCGGAGCCATTCACGGTAAGCGGAGGCGTGGACTTCGTCCTGTTCTGCTGGGAACACATGGGCAGGATCGACCTGCTGCCGATGGCGTGTGAAGGAACGAACGGGAACGTGGAGGCAATAGCGATGCAGCCGGCGCCGACTGACGAAAGCAGCCTGATTCTGCGCGCGGGACCCGATGCGCCGGCGCTGCGGACCTCCAGGGTGGCCCTGTTTGGAGCCGGAGCTCTGGGCGGTTACGTGGGAACTGCGCTCGCGGAAAGCGGTCTCGGCTACCTGGATATTGTGGACGGCGACGTGCTCTTGCCGGGGAATGTGGTCAGACACGTCGCGGGCCATGACCAGGTGGGAAAGGCCAAGACGCAGGCGGTCCGTCAAGTGGTAGAAAAACATGCGCCTTGGACGGAAGTAAGCGAGTTTCCGGAATCGCCGATGACGCCTGGCAGGATGCGGGAACTCATCTCAGACGCCGATATCGTCGTCAATGCCACGGGCAACGACGCTTTCACCGACGCGCTGGCCATGGTGGCTAAAGCAAAGGGAAAGCCGCTGGTTTCCGGAGCCCTTTACCGTGGCGGGAACATTGCGCGCGTGCAGCGGCAGGCGCAGGGCGCGGATACTCCCATCCATCTCAGGGAGGAAGGAGAGAAGTATCCCCTCATTCCCGGTGGTGATGAGGGGAGCGATTTCGCGACGCCGGCATTGGGTTGCTCGGCTCCGGTCAACAACGCTCCGCCGTCATCGGTGATGGCATGCGCTTCCCTGATAGTCCAGGTTGCGTTGGATGCGCTGACCGGACGGTTTGAGTTCAATGACGAGGTGATCGACGTCTATCGGAGCATTCCGGAAGCGCCGTTCGATAGGATCGGCCGGCTGACCTGAGTCCCGTTGCATCAAAGCCGAAGGCAATGATATTGAATTTGCCAACTCCATCGGGACCGATCAGGGCGGTGATGGTCCGGTCTCAAACTCGTCCAGGGCCGCTATGGTCTTGAACCCCCTGATGGTAATTCTGTCCGGATGATTTCTCATGGTATCCACCGTGACGTTGCGCCGGATTGGCAGAGATGAGGGCGCTGTAGGACGGAGAACGAACGTGACGCAAACCACGGATCAAGGATTCCATGCGCACTCGGCGAATGACGCCGGTCATTATCACAAGTTAGAAGACCATCTGCGCGGGGTGGCGGATCTGGCGCGAGAATTCGCCAAGCCCTTCGGCGGCGGTGAGGTTGCCTACTATGCCGGCCTGTGGCATGACCTGGGCAAGTTCAACCCGTCATTCCAAAGGTATCTGGCTGGAGAACGAAGCCGCGGTCCGGACCACAAAGCTGCCGGCGCCAAGTTGGCCTGCCAGTTCTTCGGCAGGTTGGGGCTTCTGGTCCAGGGGCACCACGGTGGGCTGCGAGCATACCGGGATCTGGACGGCTGGCTGCAGGAGAAGGGCAGTGAGCCAGCCGTGGACCGAGCCCTGGAACTGGCCCGCGAGACTATCCCGAACCTGGAGCCCGACGGGCCATTCACGCCGCCCGGTTTTCTGGCGGGAGATCGCGCCGACGCTGAACTGTGGCTGCGGATGGTCTTCTCAGCCCTGGTTGACGCCGATTTCCTGGACACCGAACGGCACTTCGATCCCAAGCAGGCTTCTGCGCGTGAACCCGATCGCGATATCCAAAGAATGTGGGAGCGGTTTCAGCGTCGTCACCAGGACCTCGCCAGGCAAGCATCGGGCCCGATCAGCGAACTGCGCTCCGAGATTTACCAGGCGTGCCTGGCCGCCACCCAGCGGCCGCCGGGCCTTTTCCGGCTCACGGTCCCCACCGGCGGCGGCAAAACCCTGTCGGCCCTGGGGTTCGCGTTACGGCACGCGTCGATCCACGATTTGGAACGGGTGGTGGTTGCCGTCCCGTTCACCGCGATCACCCAGCAGACGGCGGCAGTCTATCGGGAGTTTCTGGAGGAACATCCCGACTCGGGTGCTGCGACGGTGCTGGAGCATCACTCGATGACGGAAAGTTCCGATGGTGAGGAGTATGACTCCCGGGAGGTATGGTCCCGACTGGCCTCGGAAAACTGGGACGCGCCCGTGGTGGTCACGACCGCGGTACAGCTGTTTCACAGCCTATTCTCCAACCGGACCAGCGCCACACGCAAACTGCACCGCCTGGCCAACAGCGTAATCGTGCTGGACGAGGCCCAGTCCCTGCCGCCGCGGCTGCTGGAGCCGATACTGGACGTGCTCCGCCAGTTGACGGAAAACTATGGAGCGAGTGTCGTACTGTCCACCGCCACGCAACCGGCTTTCGAGACCATTGGGCCGTTCCGAGACACGGTGGCCACCGAGATGGTGCCCGATTACCCTCGTCATTTCCAAGCGTTGCGGAGGGTCAAATATGAATGGAGGACCAAGCCGGCGCTGCCCTGGGATGAGGCGGCGGACATCATGAGGGAGTCCCCGCAGGCCTTGGCGGTGGTCAACACCAAGAAGGACGCGCTCGAATTGCTGGAAGCGTTGGACGAGACGGCTGCGTTGCATCTCTCAACTCTCCTGTGCGGACGCCATCGTCAGGAGGTGATCCAGGAGGTGAGGCGTCGTTTGGACCGGGGTGAGGACTGCCGGGTGGTATCCACCCAGGTGGTGGAAGCCGGCGTGGATCTGGACTTCCCTCTGGTCCTGCGTGCCATCGGGCCCTTGGACAGCATCATCCAGGCCGCGGGTCGTTGCAACCGGGCCGGGCGCCTCGACACTGGCAGGGTCGTCGTATTCCAGCCGGAGAATGGCGCGGCGTCCCCCTTCGGCAGCTACCGGCTGGCGACCGATACCACCAGGGGCATGCTGAACGCGGGCTCGCTGGACCTGGACGACCCGGAGACGGTGAGTGAATTCTTCCGGCGGCTCTATCAATTTGTGGACAGCGACGCCGCAGGGATCCAGGCTTTGCGCAGACATTTCGACTATCCGGAGGTGGCCGCCCGGTTCAGGATGATCGAAGATGATGCGGTGGTTGCCGTGG
>JAJEIA010000123.1 GCA_022823505.1 Dehalococcoidia bacterium | reverse complement strand
CTGTGCCGGTCCTCCGAGTACCGGCCGGAGGGTACGCGTATCACCGTCTGCACCGTGGACGAGGAATATGTCAACGCCTTCGCGCGCGGCGTCCCCCAGCAGGGTCCCCACGAATACAACTTCGAGGACGGCTCTCTGGTCTGGCCGGTCAACGTTGCCATCGCCAGCGACGGCACCGTCTACGTATCCGACGAGTGGCTCCACCGCATCTCCAAGTTCACCCGCGACGGCGAGTTCATCGGCAAGTGGGAGGAGAACATCGGCAGCGGTGACGGCCAACTGGACCGGCCGTCCGGCCTGGCCATTGACGCGGACGACAACGTCTGGGTCGTGGACGGCAACAACCACCGCGTCCAGAAGTTCACCCCCGACGGCCAGTTCCTGATGAAGTTCGGGAGCCACGGCGACGGTGACGGCGAGTTCGACCAGCCCTGGGGCATCGACATCGACAACCAGGGGAACATCTACATCGCCGACTGGCGCAACGACCGCATCCAGAAGTTCAGCCCGTCGGGCGACTTCCTGATGAAGTTCGGCTCCTCCGGCGACGGCGAGGGCGAGTTCAACCGGCCCGCCGACGTGGCGGTCGACCGGGACGGCATCATCTACGTCGCCGACTGGATGAACCACCGGCTGCAGATCTTCGATCCGGACGGCATCTTCTGCGGTGTGAAGACCGGCGATGCCACGGTCTCCAAGTGGGGCAAGGACAAGCTGGACGCCAACCCCGAGATGTGGGGCGAGCGTGAGCGAGCTCCGGGCCTCGAGCGCGAGCGTGACTTCTGGGCGCCCACCGGCGTCGCAGTGGACGACGCCAACCGCGTGTTCGTCTGCGAGGGTCCGCGCAACCGCATCCAGGTCTACCAGAAGCAGTCCCCCATGTTCATGGGGCCGCGTCTGTAAAGCCTGAAGGCACCGGACAACGCTGGGGCCTCCGCTCCGGCCGGACCACTCCCGGTTTGACCGGCGGTTCGGCACTGGACGGAGGCCCCGTCGCGTGATAATAGGATTGACTAACGAGCACCCGATCCCAGGAGGCGGCCCGAACCATGCCCATCACCGTAGCCCACATACCCAACCTGGAATGTGAAGCGTTCTACTTCGACATGGAACGCCGGGGAATCGTCATGGTCCCCATGGAGCCCAGTGAGGTTGCGGGCGCCCTGGAACAGGGCGAAGTGGACGCCGGCCCGGTGTCCCTGCTGGACATCGAGCGGTTGTCGCCGCAGACGTCGACCATCTCCGGCTTCTGCGTGGCATCGGTGACCCGGGCCCCGTCCAGCGTGCTGCTCTCCAAGTCTCCCGTCGACGACCTCAGCGGTCGCGCCATCGCGGTGGACGATCCCGACCCAACCGGATTGCAACTGCTCCGCGTACTGCTGACGCAGAAACATGACGTGGTCGGGACGACATTCGTGAGCCGGGAAGACGACCACGAGGCGGTTTTCCTCACCGGCAACCAGGGGCTGAGGGGACGCCGCGCGGTGCGAGGGTACCCCGTCCGCCTGGACCTCGGCGAAGATTGGGGCGAGTGGACCGGTCTTCCCTTCGTTTTCTCCCGCTGGCTGGTCCGGGACGGCATGGAAAGGCAGGACTTCGTGGTGTTGCAGGATGCCCTGTTCGTCGGCCAGGAGGATTGGATGAACAACCTCTATAAGTCGACCGGGCCCCGCAATGACCTGCTGATGCTCCCCCGAGAAGTGCTCGAGTACGTCCAGGGCATGCGGTTTTTCATGGGCGTGCCCGAACAAAAGGCTATCGAACTGTTCCAGGAAAAGCTGTCGGCGCTTGACGACGCGGGCTAGGCGCCGCCGGGTCCGGCCGCAAATAATCACCCTGCTCCCAGGCGGGCGACTCCGGCACGCTGCCGGGTGCGCTCCCAATCACGTTCACTCGCGGAGGTTGATGATGGTACTCGTTGGACAGGAACTCGAAACCGGCACGATCCAGTACACCAGCCGCGACGGGACGACCATCGACGCCTTCTACAGTCGTCCGGTAGGCGCCGGCTCCTACACCGGCGTCATTGTCACCATGGAAGGCATGGGGCTGATGGACCACCACAAGGACATCGCGGTGCGTTTCGCGGGCCAGGGCTACCTGGCGATTGCCCCGGACCTCTATACTCGCGAGGGCACGCCGGAGCCGGAAAACGTGCTGGCCACGCTTTTCGCCTCGCCAGACGCCCGCGCCATGGACGACCTCGAAGGTGCAGCGCAGTTCCTCAAGTCACAGGCCGATTCCAACGGCCGGGTGGGCATCATCGGCTTCTGCTCCGGCGGCCGCTACACCCTGATGATGGCGTGTACCAGCGCCAACATCGACGCGGCGGTGGACTCCGCCGGCGGTCATATCGTGCACGAGCCCACCGAGCTGCGGCCGGTTCAGCCCATGGACATGGTCCCCGACCTGCGTTGCCCGTTGCTGGCGTTATTTGGCGTGGAGGACGAGAACCCCACGGCGGAACAGGCCGAGCAGATGAAGGCCCTGCTGGACCAGCACGGCAAGACCTACGAGTGGGTGATGTACAACAACGCCGGCCACGCGTTTTTCGCCGACTACCGGCCCAGCTACCGTGCTGTCCCGGCCCAGGACATGTGGCACCGCGTGCTCCTGTTCTATGACCGGCACCTGAAACAGTAGCGCTCAAATCGCTGCGTACTCGCCTCGGTTGTGGGCTGGGAGGTATACGGATGAGTCAATCTCACGGAGACGACGGCATCGCCTGGCGCGACTGGAGCGAGGATGCCTTTGATGCGGCCCGGTCGGAGGACAAACCGGTTCTCCTGACGCTGGGCGCCACCTGGTGCCACTGGTGCCACGTGATGGACGAGGTCGCCTATTCAGACCCGCGGGTCATCGACCTGGCCAACTCCCGGTTCATCCCGGTCCGCGTGGATGTTGACCAGCGTCCGGACATCTCCCTGCGTTACAACCAGGGCACCTACCCCTCGGTGGCCGTTTTAACACCGGATGGAGATTTGCTTGCCGGGCGGCCCTATACCCCGGCAGACGAGATGGCCGCGCTGTTGCAGCAAATATCCAGCGGCGAATTCGTGGGTGAACAATCCCGTTCATCAACCGAAACCCGGTTGACCACCGGCGGCGAAACCGGCGCCTCCGTGGCGGCGGTTCTGGGCCGGCTGGAGGAGCTGTATGACGCCGAGTTCGGCGGGTTCGGCGTGGAACCCAAGCAGCCCCCGTGGGAAGCCCTGGCGTTCCTCATGGCCCGCCACGGCCTGACCGCTGATCGCGGACTGCTGGCAATGGTCGAAACCACCCTTCAGGGTATGTGGCACGGCATCTACGACCGCAAGGATCAGGGGTTCTTTCGCTACGCGGTAAGCCGCGACTGGAAGGTTCCCCACTACGAGAAGATGCTGGTCAGCAACTGCAACCTGGCGATGGCCTACTTGGCGGCGTTTCAAATCACCCGCAAGGCCATCTACCGCACGGCGGCCGGCGGTATCCTCGACTACCTGCTCAACACGCTTTTCAGCCCCCACGATGGACTGTTCCACGCCAGCCAGGACGCCGACGAGCCCTTCTATCAAGGATCATGGAAGGATCGGGATCTGGCCACAGCCCCGCCGGTTGACCCGACCCTCTATGCCGGTTGGAACGCTCTGGTCGCCCGGACTTTGATCCAGGCCGGAGACGTGCTGAACCACCCCGCTCATCGCCGCCTGGGAGCCGACATTCTGGACGCGTTGCGGCAATCGAGTTGGCATCCCACCCATGGCCTGAGCCGTCGCGTGGGCGGTTCCGGCGGCGCCGGGCCCGTCCTCGCCGACCAGGTGTATTTCCTGCGCGCCTGGCTAACCCGGTACGAGTCCACGGGCCGACCGGAGTACCTGGAGCACGCGGTTGAAGTCGCCGAAACGACGCAGCGCATATTCGGTGCCCCGGATGGAGGATGTTACGACACGTCGCCGCCGCGATCTTTCGAGGCCGGGTTCCTGCGGCGGGAGCAGCCCGTCCTGGACAATAGCTGCTGGGCCGAGGCGCTATTGGTTCTATCGCACCTGACGGGCGAGACCGTCTGGGCGGATCGCGCCGCGGCGGCCTTGCGGATCTTCGAGCCCGTCGTTCCCGGCAAGAGCTACCTGGGCGACCATGCGTCGCGCCGAATGGAGGAGGACGAAGAGGCGCTGTTCCTGCCCGCCGGCGCCGCCTGGGGGCGGGCCAGGAGCCTGTTGGATCACGGTCCGGTCAGCCTGGTGCTGGTGGGCGACGCATCCGACCCGTCGTATCGCCCGCTGCACCAGGCCGCCCTGCGCATCCACGCCCCTCACAAGGTGGTGCAGCCGTTGGACATCGAACGCGACTCCCAGCGCATACGCGAGCTGGGGTTCCCGCCGCGCCGTGAGGCCGCACTCTACGCGTGCATGGGCGAAATGTGCCTCGCACCCATCACGACGGTCCAAGGCGTCAGGGAGTTGGCACGATCCCGACCCTGGGCCACAGAGTGATACGCCCCGGCGGGAGACCCGCCAAGGCGAAATACTACCGAGCGGCCCCGCCTGTTACCAGGACTTCAGAACGGGCAGCACCTCTTTGGCGAAGAGTTTCAGGCCGCGCTCCGCTACTTCCATCGGCGTCCCGCCGAAGCGGAAGGCCACGTTCAGCTCGAAGTCGCCCAGCAGAGCCTTCCGATCCTCTAGGCCGCGCAGGATCTTGTCGGGGGTGCCCCAACTGGCCGCCTTCATGAACCCCTCAACGGCGCCCTCGAGCCCGGCGGAACGGGCAATCTCGGCCTTCTGCTGGTACGCGTCGTAACCCTTAACAGATGCAAAGTGGTCGCCCAGGAATTCGTAGTGGTAGAAGTTGCTCTCGACGAACTTGCCCTGATACTGGCGGGCTTCCTGTTCGCACTGTTCCAGATCCGTGCCGCAAATGACGAACTCCGATAGCATCAGCGCGGGCGGCTCGGTGCCGTGAAACTCGCGGTGCAGGGCGCGCCCTCGCTCGATGCCCGGCATC